>CAZGCI010000087.1:0-16254 GCA_964524185.1 uncultured Thiohalocapsa sp.
AGCGGAAAGAGTGCACCGTCGGCCGGTGCCAGCGGGCGCAGCTGCTCGCTGCTGACGCCGATGATCCGCACCGGCGCCGGCAGCAGCAGCCGGTCTAGGCGCTCCCGCAGCAGGGTCAGCCAGTGTTGCGGATCACGCGCCGGTGCCGCCGAGCCGAGCGCGAACCGCGTCGGCGGCCCATCCGCATGCTGCAGCCGCCAGTCGAGGCGCTGCACGCCGGCCTGCCGCGCCAGCAGAAAGCCGCCCAGCTCGTCAATGAGCCGGCGACAGGCGAAGGCGAGCGCTGGGGCGTCCGGCACCTCTGCCGGCAGCTCCAGCGCAGCGTCGAAGCGCTCCGGCGGCACGAAGGCCCGGCGCGGGTCCGCACGCTCGCCGAGCAGGCGCTCCAGCTGGTGCAGCCGCACAAGGCCGAAGCGCTCGGCGAGGCCAGCCCGCGGCAGCCGCAGCAGGTCGGCGATGCGGGCGATGCCCATGCGCTCCAGATCGGCCAGCTCCGCTGCCGTAAAGTCCAATGCCGCCACGGGCAGTGCAGCGAGGCTGTGGCGCAGGGCGGCGTGGTCGACAATGATGCCGCCGTCGGCATTCGCGTCGGCATCGGCACCGCGCCCGGCGGCGGCGAGCACCAACGCCGCGCCGGGCGTGGGCGCCAGCACACAGCGTGCGCGCCAACCGAGTCTGGTCACGCCCTGCAGCACCCGGCGGCGCAGCGCCGCAGCACCGCCGAAGAGCTTGAGGCTCCGACCCGCTTCCAGCACCAGAGCCGCCGGCGGTGCCAGGCTCACTTGATCGCTGAAGCCATAGGCCCAGGCGGCAAGCCGAGCAAGCGCGGCCCGTTCGGCAGCGGGCCTGCGTGGCAGGATGCGCAGCTCCGCCACCAGCGCCCGGGCGGCGGCGTCCAGCAGGCCCGGGTTGATGCCGAGCCGGGCGGCGGCTGCATTGCGGGCGATGATGCGCTCGCCCTCGCTGACCGCCAATGGCGGCTGGCGGGCAGTCCAAGCGGTTGCCGCATCGGCCGCTGCCGGGACTGAGCCGGAGCCGCCGTCCACGCATGCCCCTGCGGCGGGAGGCTGCTCGGCAGCCGACGCGTCGGCCTCGGCAAGGGCCCGGGTGTAGACCTCCAGCGCCAGTGCCGGCAGATGCAGTGCAAGCCAGTGCATGGCGTCGTCTCATCCAAACGCTTTGTCGCACCCGACAACAGACCCGCCTGCGCCCGGCCGCATGTGGCACAGGTCCGGTCTGTGGTTGATCGGGCGGCAACTGTTTGCCGTCAGCGCCGTGACCCGGCACGCCGGTGGCGGCCACGCCGAACGGTGGCTGTCAGCACGCCGCCGCCTGCGTCCCGGGTTACGGGGCTGTCCGGCGAGGCCGCGTCCGGCTGTGCCGGCAACAGCAGCCGTTGCCCTGGCCTGCCGCCTCGCTGCTTCAGCAGGGTCACGTCGAGACCGTCGGTGCCGGCGCTGACCTTAAGCCGCAGCGCTGCCGGTGAGGTCTCACCGGCAGCGGCGGGCGGGCGCAGCAGCAGTATCGGGGTTTCGGTGTCGGCAGCGGCGAGCTGAAGACGGCGCAGCGCCGCGGGGGTCCAGCAGGCGGCTCGACGCTTGCCCGCACGGTCACCGGCGCCCATCCAACTGCCCATGTCGGTGGTTACGGCGGTCGCCCCCGGGCCGGTCCACGCCAGTACAACCGCACAGGTGCCGGAGCGCAAACCCTGCTCCGCAGCCCAGGCGGCATCGGCGCCAGCATGGACCAACAGGACGCGCCGCAGGTCCAGCCCCCGGGCGGCCAGCGCCGGGGCAAAGGGGATATGCGGTGGGTCCACCCACAGCAGCCAGCGTGGCTGCGGTTGCCGGGCCTCTTGGGGCTGATGGCCCCGGCTCAGCACCGCCAGCAGCGGCAGCAGCAACGCGAGACCGGCGCCCTGGTGGGCGCTCAGCACCTCGCTGAGCCCAGCCGCCGGCCAGCCGTGGCCGGACAGCGCCGCATCCAGTGCGCGAAAGCCGGTGGACAGGCCGTTTGCTGCCGCCCGCGGAGCAGCCTGACCGCGCCATAGGTCGGCGCGGGCCTCGAGGAGTTGATCGAGCTGCATGGCGCTGCGCTCCGGTGTGATCGTGATGGGGCCCCAGCAGGCGTGCCGGGGCCGTGCTACAGCCGGCGGGTACCGTCGGCGCCGTGTGCCAGCCCGCGACGGAGCACGCCGACGCCGAGTCCCTCGATGACCAGTGCCTGCTCGCGCAGGTCCACGTTGATAGGCGAGAAGTCCGGATTCTCCGGCAGCAGTTGCACCCGGTGGCGCCAGTTGACCTGACGGCGAAAGCGCTTGACGGTGACCTCATCGTCGAGCCGGGCGACGACGATCTGGCCGTTCAGCGCCTCCGGCGCGCGGTGCACGGCCAGCAGATCGCCGTCCAGAATGCCGGCGTCGCGCATGCTGGAGCCGCGCACCCGCAGGAGATAATCCGCCCGGGGGTGAAACAGGCTCGGGTCCAGGTGGTGATGCTCTTCGATGTGCTCCGCGGCGAGGATGGGGCTACCCGCGGCCACCCGGCCCACCACCGGCAGCTGCAGCGCGTCGTCCGCCGGCACCAAGAGACGAATGCCGCGGGACGCACCCTGCTGCATCTCGATGACACCATGCCGGGCCAAGGCCTTGAGGTGATCCACGGCGGCGGTGACCGACCTGAAGCCGAAGGCCTGGGCGAT
Source organism: uncultured Thiohalocapsa sp. (assembly GCA_964524185.1). Taxonomy (GTDB): domain Bacteria; phylum Pseudomonadota; class Gammaproteobacteria; order Chromatiales; family Chromatiaceae; genus Thiohalocapsa. Next base: position 2,701 of record CAZGCI010000087.1, read on the forward strand.
CTCGGCACGCGTTGGTGGATAGCCCGTCTCGCGCACGTGGCGGCGGATCAGCTCCAGAATCTCGCGCTGGCGCGCGGTCAGTTGGTCGAACATGGACGGAGGCACGGACAGGCAGGCTTGCCAAAGCGGATACTGTCATTTTAGACAGTTTCTGCGATTCGGCAAGGGCGTCCTACAACGGCAACGGCAGCACCGGGGCGCGGCCATGACGGCGACAACAGCGCCCGCCGCCGGTATCCTTGCGCCGCCATGAATCGCGCCAAACGCACCGAGATTTTTACCCGCCTGCAGGATGCCAATCCGAGGCCCACCACGGAACTCTGCTACAGCAGCACCTTCGAGCTGTTGGTGGCGGTGATCCTGTCCGCACAGGCCACGGATAAGGGCGTGAACAAGGCGACGGCCCGGCTGTTTCCGTTGGCGCGCACGCCGCAGGCGATCCTGAATCTGGGCGAGGCGGGTCTGAAGGAGCAGATCCGTACCATCGGCCTCTACAACAGCAAGGCCAAGAACATCATGGCCGCCTGCCGCATCCTGGTGGACGAGCACGGCGGCGAAGTCCCACGCGAGCGCAAGGCCCTAGAGGCCCTACCCGGCGTCGGGCGCAAGACCGCCAATGTGGTGCTCAACACCGCCTTCGGCGAGCCAGCCATGGCCGTGGATACGCACATCTTTCGGGTCGCCAATCGCACCCGCATCGCCGTGGGCAAGACCCCGCTGGCCGTGGAGCAGCGTCTCCTGCGGCTCATTCCCAAGGCGTTCCTGCAGGACGCCCACCACTGGCTCATCCTGCATGGGCGCTATGTCTGCACGGCGCGCAAGCCGCGCTGCCCGGTCTGCATCATCGCGGACTTGTGCGAGTACAAGCAAAAGACGAGCGTGCCCGGACCGGATGCTGTCACAACAGCAACCGCCCGCAGCAGGGATACGGCTTCCGAAGGCGCCCGCGCGGCCCATGAAAAGCCGCCGCTCGACGCCACTTCTTGAGGACCTGCAGTCGGTCTTCTCAGGCCCCACGCCCCGGAGCACACCCTATGTTCGGCGCCCAGCGCGACCCCTACCGCCGTCGCTTCATCGAGGCTTGGCAGAAGGCCCGCTCCGGCGCTGCCCTTGACCCGCTGGAGCGGCGCATCGCCGAGCTGGTGGAGCGCCACCCCGAATACCATGCCCTGCTGGGGGAACCGGATAAGGCCGTCGAGAAGGACTGGCTGCCGGAGGGCGGCGAGACGAATCCCTTCCTACACCTGGCACTGCATCTGGCGTTGGCTGAGCAGCTGGGCGCCGATCATCCCCCAGGGATCCGTGGACTCTACGGCAACGCGGTGCGCGTGCATCGCGGCGACGAGCATGCCGTCGCGCACCGCTTTATCGACTGCCTGGCGGAGTCCATGTGGCGCATGCAGCGGGAAGGCCGCGAAGGCGACCCAGACCACTATTTAGACTGTATTCGCCGGCAGTTTGGCCTGCAGCCCCCGGCGGCTTGACAGCCCGCCTTGGCATGGCGGGCACGGTCCGGAGAGTCAGGTGGGACTGGGTTAGGCGGGTTGGGGTAAGGCCTGCCGGCGCACGGCTCAGTGCCCGCCGCCCTTGAGCGCGGCTGCCATGCCTTCGATCGTGTCCTTGGCGTCGCCGAAGATGAGCGACGTGTTGTCCTGGTAGAAGAGCAGGTTGTCGACGCCGGAGTATCCCGGGCGCATGGACCGCTTCAGGAAATAGACCTGATTGGCCCGCCCGGCCTCGAGGATCGGCATGCCGTAGATGGGGCTGGTGGGATCCTCTTTGGCGGCGGGGTTCACGACGTCGTTGGCACCCACCACCAGCGCGACGTCGGTGCCCTGGAATTGCGGATTGACCTCGTCCATCTCCAAGACCTGGTCGTAGGGGATGTCCGCCTCCGCCAGTAGGACGTTCATGTGCCCGGGCATGCGGCCCGCGACCGGGTGAATCGCGAACTTCACCTCCACCCCGCGGGCCTGCAGCAGCTCCATGAGGTCCTTAAGCGCGTGCTGTGCCTGGGCGACGGCCATGCCGTAGCCGGGTACGATGATGACCCTGCCGGCGTCCTCCATCCAATAGACGGCATCTTCCACGGCCGCCGACTTGACGCCCTTTTCGGCGGCCACGGCCCCGGCGCTACCACCAACGCCTGCATCCGTCCCGAAGCCGCCGAACACGACGTTGATGATGCTGCGGTTCATGGCCCGGCACATGATGAAGCTCAGGATGGCACCACTGAAGCCCACCAAGGCGCCGACGATCACGAGCAGCTTGTTGTGCAGCGTGAAGCCGGTGGCCGCCGCCGCCCAGCCGGAATAGCTGTTCAGCATGGAGATGATCACCGGCATGTCGGCTCCGCCGATGGGGATGATCAGCGTGCCGCCCAGCACGAAGGCGAGCAGGGTCATCAGCAGCAGCGACAGCACGCTGCCGGTGGTGGCGAAGTCCACCGCCAGGTAGACCGTCGCCACCGCGATGAGCGCATTCAGCAGATGCTGGCCCGGGAACTTGATGGGTGCCCCCGACATGATGCCCTGCAGCTTGGCAAAGGCAATGGCGGACCCGGTGAAGGTGATGGCACCGATGACGACACCGGCGGAGAGCTCCCCCATCAGCACGCCGTCCAGCATGTCGGTTCGGGCGCGATTGATGAAGGTACCGATGGCCACCAACACCGCCGCCATACCGACGAAGCTGTGCAGCGCCGCCACCAGTTGCGGCATCGCCGTCATCTGGATCCGCTGTGCCACCCGGATGCCGATGACGGCGCCGATGACACCGGCAATGGTGATGAGCACATAGCCCTGCACCTCGCTGCCCAGCAGGGTTGCAACCAGCGCGATGGCCATGCCCAGCATGCCGAGCAGGTTGCCGCGTCGGGCCGTGGCGGGATGGGTCAAGCCCTTCAGCGCGAAGATGAACAGGACCGCAGAGATGAGGTAGGCGACGCCCTGCTGGTTGGCTGTCAGTTCCATCGATGCGGCCCCTTATTTCTGCTTCTTCTTGAACATGGACAGCATCCGGTGCGTCACCAGAAAGCCGCCGAAGACGTTGATGCTGGCCAACAGCACGGCGATGAAGCCGATGCCGGAGGCGAGCCACCCGGCCTCTTCTGCCCCGGTGACCAGCAGCGCACCGACCAGCACGATGCCGGAGATGGCGTTGGTGAGTGCCACCAACGGCGTGTGCAGCGACGGCGTCACGCCCCAGACGACGTAGTAGCCGATGAAGCACGCAAGGACGAAGACGTAGAGAGCGGTGAGGGATTCGGACATGGCTGTGCTCGGATTCGGTTGTGGCAGTCAGGGATGGGAGATGCCGCTGGTCGTTGCTGAAGCCGGAACGCGATCAGGGGCGAAGGCCGAGGGCCGAGGCGCAATGGCTAACGCAGGGGTCGATTCCGCTCCGTGGACCCTGGCCCGCTCGGACTAGACCGCAGGTCGGGCGGGTGCTGCCATGCAACCGTCGGTCTGCGGCAGCGCCCTGCCAGCCGTGAGCTCCCCGAAACTAGCTCCCCGCAACCATCATGGCCTTGGTGATCTCGTCTTGGCTTAGATCCTTGAGGGCGAGGCCGCCGTCGGTCTTCTCCACCATGATCTCCAGCAGATTGGCGAGGTTCTTCGCATAGAAGGCGCTCGCGTCCGCCGGCACCATGGCCGGATAGTTGGTATGGCCGACGATGGTCACGCCGTGCTCGACAGTCACTTGATCGGGCTGAGTCAGCTTGCAGTTGCCGCCGTTGGCGGCGGCGAGGTCGACGATGACAGAGCCCTCGCGCATGCGCTCCACCACGTCTGCGGTGATGAGCTCCGGCGCGGGTCGGCATGGAATCAGCGCCGTGGTGATAATGACATGCGCCTTGGCCAGCTCGTCGGCCAAGAGTTGCTGCTGCTTCGCCTTGGCCTCAGCGGAGAGCTCCTTGGCATAGCCGCCCTCCCCGGCGCCGCTCTCGCCCAGGTCCAGCTCAATAACTTTGGCGCCGAGGGATTCGATCTGCTCTTTGGTCTCGGGCCGCACATCGTAGGCGTGCACGTCGGCTCCTAGCCGCCGCGCCGTGGCGATGGCCTGCAGGCCCGCCACGCCAGCGCCGAGCACCACCAAGCGCGCCGGTTTCGCCGAGCCAGCGGAGGTCATCATCATCGGGAAGAAGCGCCCGTAGCTCGCCGCCGCCTCGATGACGGCGCGATAGCCGGCGATGTTGCTCTGCGAAGACAGGGCGTCCATGGACTGGGCGCGGGAGATGCGCGGCATGCGCTCCATGCCAAGCACCGTCACGCCGTTCTCGACCATACGCGCGATGCGCGGGTCATCGCCGCAGCTCTCCAGCAGACTGATGTAGACGCTGCCTGTGCGCACCGCGGCGGCCTCCTCATCCGAGGGCCTGCGGACCTTCAGCACGATGTCCGCCGCAAAGCAGGCGCTGCGCTCAACCAGCTGAACACCGGCCACCTCGTAGGCGGCGTCGGTATAGTGCGCGGCCGCACCGGCGCCCGCCTCCAATACAACCTCGAAGCCGTGTTTGACGAGCTTCTGTGCGACCTCCGGCGTGGAGGCGACGCGGGTCTCACCGTCTAGGGACTCTTTCGGGATTCCGAGCTTCATGGCGTTAGCGGGCAGGTGGCGCGGGTGCTGGTTCTAGTCTGTTGGGCCGGCGGCGGCCCACACGCGGGCGGCGCATTATCGACCCTGAATCCAGGGATCTCAAGGAAGCCCGCGAGACAGGGCCGTCACGGGCACAGCCGCCAAGGCGTGCGATGGCCGCAGAGCCGGCGCTGAGGGGTGCTGCAGGAAAGACGGTCGCTCACGCGGCGAGCTGCGCCGCCAAGTCCGCCATCAGCTCCGGGTGCCAGAGCATACAGGGATGGCACAACGCTGGGACGCGCTTACTCTCCGCGAGCGCCCAATCGGCGCTGTCGTGCGGCACGATCACGGTGTCGAAGGGCGTCCAGTAGGCGAGCAGCTCCATGCGATCCAGCCGTCCGACGGTCTCGCCGAGGCGTGCCAGGAAGTCGCTGCCCGGGCGCATCTGGCGCGCCCCCTCACCGGGATACGCGTAGGCCAAGAGCGTGCCCTGCATGGGCACGGAGATGGCCGCGAAGCGCTCGACGCGCGCGTGTCCACCCAGCTCCTGAAGGTACCAGCGTGACACCAGCCCGCCCATGCTGAAGCCCACCAGGGCAAAGGGCGTCTCGGCGCCCAAGGCGGCGTCGATCTGGCCGGCCAACTGTTTCGCTAGCGCCGGCAGGCCGTCGCGGCCGTCATTCGGCGTCAGCGATGGTGCCAAGCACACATGCCCGCGTTCTTCGAGGTAGGGCTTGAGCGTCTTGAACTTGCTGCCGGTGTCGAAGATGCCGTGGACCAAGACAACGCGCATGGGCTAAGCCGCCCTGCCGTTGGGGGACTTCACGGCCCGCAGGATCTGCGCGGCAATCTCCTCGATGGACTGGTTGGTGGTGTTGAGCGCCGGGATGTGATGGCGCTTGAACATCGTCTGCGCCTCACGGATGTCCCGGCGGCAGCGCTCCGCGGAGGCATACACACTGCCCGGGCGGCGCTCCTCGCGGATGGCCTGCAGTCGGGTGGGGTCGATGGTGAGCCCGTAGACGCGGGCACGGGCGGCGATGACTTCCGGTGGCAGGTCGCCGTGCTCGAAGTCCTCTTCGGTAATCGGGTGGTTGGCCGCGCGCAGGCCGTAGTGCATGGCCAAGTAGAGGCAGGTCGGCGTCTTGCCGCTGCGCGACACACCCACCAGCACGACATCGGCGTGGCAGAAGTGGTCCGGGCGCATCCCGTCGTCGTTGGCCATGGCGAAGTTGATGGCGTCGATGCGCTTGGTGTAGCTGCTAGGCTTCGTGATGGCGTGGCTGCGGCCGGACTTGCGGCTCGGCGCTACGCCGAGCTCGCTGCTCAACGGCTCCACGAAGCGCTCGAAGAGCTCAAGGTAGAAGCAGTCACCCTGCTTGAGGATGCCGGCAATCTCCTCGTCCAGCATCGTGGCAAAGACCAGGGGCCGAACGCCGTCACGGGCATGGGCCTCATCCATGCGCTGGCAGAGCGCCCGGGCGCGGGCCTCGGTATTGATGTAGGGCATGTAGACCTGCTCGAAGTCCACGGTGTCGAACTGCGACAGCAGCGCGTGGCCCATGGTCTCCGCGGTGATGCCGGTGCTCTCGGATACAAAGTAGACGGTGCGTTTCATGGGCTCTGACTCATATCAATGCAGATCACGGCATGCCGGGAGGATATTAGCGGATGGTGACAGTCAGCCGAAGAGTCAGGGAAACGCCGCGACACGCCGCCGCTCAGGAACTGCCGAAGACGGCCCTCGCTGGGCGCAATCGGCGCGACGTCGACACTGCCGGGGCATCCTGCCTAGCGTGACCAACGCCGATCCATCGGCGTTTTCCTAAGACATACCCCGCGACAGAGGCCCGGACCATGCCGACCATCAGTAACGACCAAGACCTGCGCAGCCTGCTCAACAAGCTCCCGACGGACCAGCAGCGCATCATCGGTGCGCGCTTCGCGCAGAGCGTGCTGCACCTGAGCCGAGACGAGCGCGTCAATCGCGCCATCGAGACCGCCGTGCAGCCGGACGCCGCCGCGGGGGAACTCGAGGACGCCTACCGCGCCGCCAAGACCTACGCCACCAAGACCTACACAGACTGCGGCAAGGACACGGACTGGCTGGCCCAGGCGGACCATTTCGTCGCTGCCGCCGCCGCCGCTGCGCTGACACCAGACAGCTTGGTGCCGGAGAAGACCAACCGCGCCTGGAAGGCCGCCATGCAGGCGCGCATGGCCAATAATTGCGAGCTGGTGGAGAGCGACGATGACACCCACGGGGACGAGGTGCAGCGCCAGTACGCCATCGCCGACGACTTCCTCGCCGCCGCCGGGTAAGCGCCCCCCCGGTGGACGCCCCCCGGTAGACGCCCCCTGGATAAGCGCCCAGTTGAGGCGCCATCAAGGCACCGTCCGCGTGTTGCAGCCCTCAGACGGACTGCACCTCGTCGATGTCCTGCGCCGCGAGCATCTCGTCATAAACGGCCCAAGCCTCGGTGGCCCGCTCGGCATCGATGCGCTCGATGACATGGCCCAAGTGCACGACTACGTAGTCGCCCACGGCGACCTCCTCTGGGCCGACCATCAGCAACGTCGCCTCCCGCGCGGCGCCCTTGGCCTCGCAGCGGGCGACCAGGCCGTCGATGGCGGTGATCTGCATCGGTATGCCCATGCACATGGGTCTGTCCTGTCTGGTTGGTGCTTGACCGGAGCCTAAGACGCACACCAAGCCGTCGGCAAGGCGGAAATCGATACGGGCTGCATGCGATCAATGGATTGGCCCAACCAGCCCTCTCCGCCCTGGCCGTGACCTCTCGCTACCACCCCCCGAAAGCCCATCCCCAACCGAGCACGCCGCCATGACCGAGCAATCCGATCACGTATCCACCACGCCACCCGCCACGCTGATCCTGGGGCTCGGCAACGTCCTGCTCACCGATGAAGCCGCCGGTGCCGCGGTGCTGGAGGCGCTCGCGCCCCTGGCCGAGGCCGACCCTGACATCGCCCTCATGGACGGCGGCACGCTCAGCTTCACCCTCGCCGGCCCCATCGGCGACGCCGCGCGCCTGGTGGTGGTGGACGCCGCGCGGATGGGCCAGGCACCGGGCACGGTGCGAGTGCTGGAGGGCGAGGCCATGGACGCACAGCTCTCCAAGCACGCCAACAACGTGCACGAGGTGAGCCTGTCGGACCTGTTCGACATCGCCAGGCTGACGGACAGTCTGCCCCCGCGGCGAGCACTCGTCGGCATCGAGCCGGCACAGGTGGACTGGGGCAGCGAGCTGACCCCGGCGGTGGCCGCCGCCATCCCCAAGGCGGTTGATGCGATCCGCGCCTTGCTCAGGCGCTGGCGGGAGACAGACGGAGCACCGCACTGAGCACCGCAACGCCCACCGCGCTAACAGTAGCGACGGCTGGCAACCTGTTGGCGCGGGCAGGCAGCGGGCACCCGCCTGGCGCGAGCCCTATGCGGACCGCGACCTGCCGCCAACGGCCGCCTCCGACATAACAGGTGCCTTGGGTCAAACCGTCCTTCATTAGATATGTCTAAAATTATCAACAATCGATGTGAGAGGGCCTGATGTCTATCGGTGACATTCCCGTCAGGGTCGAGGGTGAGCCCGCCGCACCGGCGGAATACGGCAACGCGCTACCGGTGCTGAGCGAGGTACGCCATGCGTTGGCACAGCTCGTCGACGGCGGCGAGCCTACGCAGATCGACCTCGGCGCCATGCCCTTCGGCCCCGGCGATGAAGACCGCCTCATGGCGCTGCTCGGGCGCGGGGAGGTCACGGCCAGCGTCGAGGCCTTAGGCCTGACGCGCATCCGGGAGACCGCCTACCGGGGCGTCTGGGTGGTGGAATACCTGAACACCGATGAGCAACGCGTCGCGCTGCACCTGGAGATCGACACCATGCCGCAGCTGCTCCGCAGTCCGCCAGAGGACCTGGCCGACGCCCTCACGGCCCTGGAGGCGTGCCTCACCGACGCGACGACCGGCCCCTGATGGGCCCACGCACACGCACGGCGGCATGTGCCCCAAACGGGGTGTGGCGCCGCAGCTCCCGACAGCCGCAACGGAATGCCTGAACCCCCTGCAGCAGGAGGAACGATGGCCCCAATCAGTCCCCAACGGTCCGCTGGGTACGCCGCCCCGGCATCGCGCCCTACCCTCGGCGAGAGCCTGCGCAGCAACGGCGTCTCGCGTCGCGGCTTCTTAAAGTTCTGTGCCGCCACCGCCAGCCTCATGGCGCTGCCGCCGAGTATGGCGCCGGCCATCGCCGCGGCGCTGGAGAGCGCGCGCCGGCCATCGGTGATTTGGCTGTCCTTCCAAGAATGCACGGGCTGCACCGAGTCACTGACCCGCAGCTTTGCGCCGACGGTGGACAACCTGATTCTCGACACCATCAGCTTGGACTACCACCACACCCTGCAGGCCGCCGCCGGTGACGCCGCGGAGCACGCCCGCGAAGAGGCCATGCGCGCCAACGCGGGCGAGTATCTGGTGGTGGTGGACGGATCCCTGCCCGGCCCGCGGTCCAATCCGGGCTACAGCACCATCGCCGGGGTCAGCAACTACGACATGCTCATGGAAACCGTCGAGCATGCGGCCGCAGTGGTTGCTGTGGGCACCTGCGCCACCTTCGGCGGCTTGCCCAAGGCCGCCCCGAATCCGTCCGGCGCCGTCGCCGTGCAGGACCTCATCAAGAACAAGCCGGTGATCAATGTCTCCGGCTGTCCGCCCGTCCCCATGGTCATCACCGGCGTGCTGGCGCAGTACCTCACCTTCGGCAAGCTGCCGGAGCTGGATCAGTACAACCGCCCGCTAGCCTTCTTCGGCCAGTCCATCCACGACCGCTGCTATCGGCGGCCGTTCTATGACAAGGGCCTGTTCGCCGAGACCTTCGACGACGCGGGCGCCAAAAAGGGCTGGTGCCTATACCGGCTCGGCTGCAAGGGGCCGATGACCTACAACGCCTGCGCCACCATGAAGTGGAACGGCGGCACGAGCTGGCCCGTTGAGGCCGGCGCACCCTGCCTCGGCTGCTCCGAGCCGGACTTCTGGGATGCGGGCGGCTTCTATGACGCACTCTCGGTGCCGCCGGGCAATACCGGTGATCTGCTACTCGGCGCCGGTGTTGCCGGCGCCGCCATCGGCGCCAGCGTCGGCTTGATGGCAAGGCGCAGCGCCCAGGCCGCAGCCCAGCAGCACGCAACCGTCACCGCCGAAGAGCTGGAGCAGAAGCTATGACCTCGATGGACTTCCTGATGCTCACCAAGGGCCCGCTGTTCCAGCTGGCCATCGCCATCTTCGCCGTCGGTATCCTGGCGCGGCTGGTGGAGATCTTTGCTCTGGGCCGCGCACACAATTACGCCGCCCCCCGCGGCAGCGCGGTGCTTGGCGGTCTGCGGACCATGTATAAACGCTTCGAGCCGGACCCGGGGACCTTCAAGGCTGCGCCCTTCGATGTCGTGGTGGGCACCGTCTGGCACATCGGCTTCATCATCGTCCTGTTGCTCTTCATCCCGCACGCCGAGCTCATCAAATCCACCTTTGGGATCGCCTGGCCGGCGCTGCCGAACCCCATCGTCACCGCGGTGACGGCGATTACCCTTCTGGGATTGCTCGCGGCACTGGTGCACCGCCTAGCGCACCCGGTGAAGCGCTTCCTGTCCACACCGGAGGACTATCTGATCTGGGCCGTCACCTTCCTGGTGATGCTCACCGGCTGGCTCGCCTATCACCGGATGATCAATCCCTATCCGCTGGCGCTTGGCCTGCACATCCTCGCGGCGGAGATCTTCCTGGTGGTCCTGCCCTTCACCAAGCTCACACATATCTTCACGGCCTTCGTCGCGCGGTACTACAACGGCGCCATCTTCGGCCGTAAGGGGGTCCAGTCATGACCGAAGCCGTCCTCTCACCCGGGGCCGAGTTGGGCACCGAGCGGCCCAACAGCAGCACCCAAGCAGCCGCCGGCGGCTTCTCGCTGGAGCGCGGGCTGAACGCCCTGCGCGAGGAGATGGATGCACCCGTCGCGTCGTTCTTCTCCAGCTGCGTGCACTGCGGACTCTGCGCCACGGCCTGCCCGTTCTTCGTTGAGACCGGGGACCCGAAGTACACGCCGATCCACAAACTGGAGCCCATGCGCATCCTCTGGGAGCAGGAGTTCACCCTCTGGGGCAAGCTCAAGGGCAAGCTGCAGGACGTCCTCGAGAAACAGTTCGACGGCAAGCTCAAGGGTAAGCTCAAGCTCCGCAAGCAGGTGACCGACGCCATGCTAGCCGAGTGGGAGCCGCTGCTTTATGACTCCTGCACCATGTGCGGGCGCTGCTCCATGGTCTGCCCGGTGGGCAACGACCTCCAATACATGATCCGCAAGGCCCGCGAAGGCCAGGTGGCGAGCGGACATGCACCGGAAGGACTCATCGCCGCCTCGGTGCGCGCGGTGAAGACCGGCAGCCCGATGGGCTTGAAGTGGAAGACCCTGGACGTGCAAATCAAACACGTCGAGACCGCCACCGGGCTCGAGGTGCCCATCGACAAGCAAGGCGCCGATTATCTGGTGCTGCTCTCATCGATGGAGATCATCAACTTCCCGGAGTACCTGGAAGCGCTGACCAAGATCTTCGCCCATGCCGGCGTGAGCTGGACGTTGAGCCAGCAGTGCTTCGAGGCCACCAACGCGGGCATCCAGATCGGCTCCAAGGACATCGCCGCCGTGCTGGTGCAGCGGGTGGTGGATGCCGCGGTGGAGCTGGGCGTGAAGAACGTCATCAGCCCCGAGTGCGGCCACGCCTATACGGCCATCCGCTGGGAGGGGCCGAACGCCATCAAGCGCGCCTATCCGTTCAAGGTGTTCCACATCATCGAGGCGCTGGATCAGCTGCGCGCCGAGGGCCGCATCAAGACCGAGGGCAAGGAGGACGACCGGCTGTCTTTGCACGACCCCTGCAACCTCGCCCGCAAAAGCGGCGTGATCCAGCAGCAGCGCAACCTGATGAACCTGGTGGCGGAGGAGTTCGTGGACCTCAAGGAGCACGGCAAGATGCAGTGGTGCTGCGGTGCCGGCGGCGGTGTGTCGTCCAACGAGCGCGCCGAGGAGCTCAAGCTCGCCGCCTTCAAGAAGAAAAAGGCGCAGATCGAAGAGGTGGCGCCTGACCGAATGGTGACCATGTGCGCCACCTGCCGCACCCAGCTCGAGGAAGGACTGGAGGAATACACCATGGATATCCCGGTGGTGGGGCTCACCGAGCTCATCGCAGACCACCTAGTTGAGAGTGATGAACAATGAACCAACGCGTCGTCGTCGACCCCATCACCCGCATCGAGGGCCATCTGCGAATCGAGGCCGAGATGGACGGCTCCAACATCGCCCAGGCCTACTCCTCCGGCACCATGGTGCGCGGCATCGAGACCATCCTGAAAGGCCGTGATCCGCGCGACGCCTGGGCCTATGTCCAGCGCATCTGCGGCGTCTGCACGCTGGTGCACGGCATCGCCGCGGTACGCGCGGTGGAGGATGCCCTCCAGGTCGAGATTCCACCCAACGCCCAGCTGGTGCGCAACCTGATGATCGGCGCCCAGTACATTCACGACCACGTGATGCACTTCTATCACCTGCACGCGCTGGACTGGGTGGATGTAGTGTCGAGCCTGAGCGCGGACCCGAAGGCGACCTCCGAGCTGGCGCAGAGCATCAGCAATTGGCCCAAGTCCTCTCCCGGCTACTTCGCGGACGTGCAGCAGCGCATCAAGCGGTTCGTGGAGAGTGGTCAGCTCGGCATCTTCGCCAACGGCTACTGGGGCCACCCGGCCTATAAGCTGCCGCCGGAGGCCAACCTGATGGCCGTGGCGCACTACCTGGAGGCGCTGGGCTGGCAGCGGGAGGTGGCCAAGCTGCATGCCATCTTCGGCGGCAAGAACCCGCACCCGAACTTCGTCGTCGGCGGCCTCACCTCCCCCATCGACGTCAATTCCGACTCGGCCATCAACGCCAAGAAGCTCTCCCAGGTCCAAGACCTGATCACGCGGATGCGGGAGTTCGTGGCCCAGGTCTATGTGCCGGATACCATCGCCATCGCCGGCTTCTACAAGGATTGGGCCGAGCGTGGCGAAGGGCTCGGTAACTTCCTCTGCTATGGCGACTTGCCCCTGTCTGGCGGCAGCCTCAGCGAGACCAGCGACTTCCTGTTCCCCCGCGGCGCCATCCTGAACCGGGACTTAAGCACCATCCATCCGGTGGATCTGCACGCCGACGGCGAGATCCAGGAGTTCATCTCCCACTCCTGGTACCGATACAAGGCGGGCGACGACGCTGGCCTGCACCCCTACCGGGGCGAGACCCGGCTGGAGTACGACAAGCGCGGCGGCGTCAAACCCCCGTATCAGCACCTGGACGTGGCGGACGGCTATTCCTGGCTCAAGTCGCCGCGCTGGAACAATGCCTCCGTGGAGGTCGGCCCCCTCGCCCGCATGCTGTTGCTCTATGCCGATAGCAGCGCCCCCGCCCACGCCCAGGCCAAGGAGTTGGTGGACGCCACGTTGTCGCAGCTCGGCCTGCCGGTGACTGGGCTCTTCTCCACCCTTGGGCGCACCGCCGCCCGCACGCTGGAGTCCCAGCTCGTCGCCGACGCCCTGCAAGGCTGGTACGACCAGCTCATCGCCAACGTCAAGGCCGGCGACACCAAGACCTTCGCCGAGGCGCTCTGGGAGCCCTCCAGCTGGCCCAAGCAGGCCCAGGGCGCCGGCTTCATGGAGGCCCCGCGCGGCGCCCTCGGGCATTGGATCGTCATCGAAAACGAGCGCATCGCCAACTACCAAGCGGTGGTGCCCTCCACCTGGAACGCAGGCCCCCGCGACCCCCAGGGCGTGCCCGGCGCCTACGAGGCTGCCCTCGCCCACAACACCCAGCTGCACGACCCCAAGCAGCCGATCGAGATCCTGCGCACCATCCACTCCTTCGACCCCTGCATCGCCTGCGCGGTGCA
>CAZGCI010000088.1:0-15891 GCA_964524185.1 uncultured Thiohalocapsa sp.
CGACCTGCCCGGCATCGAGCGCCAACCGCGCACCGAGCAGAGCCGCTTCAAGGTGAGCTTCTACATCGACCCCGAGGTGGCGCCGAGCCTGGATGAGATCGGCAGCCTGCTGCACCAGGCAGACCTGCATGTGCAGCTGAACCTGTCCTTCGGGCAATTCCTGGACGTGGTGCCAGCGCGGGCATCCAAGGGCTTGGCGTTGCGTTACGTGGCCGACCAGTGGGGCATTCCGCTGGAGCACTGCCTGGCCGCCGGCGGCAGCGGTGCTGATGAAGATATGATGCGCGGCAACACCCTCGCGGTGGTGGTGGCCAACCGCCATCACGAGGAGCTTTCCCAGCTCATCGACACCGAGGGCATCTATTTTGCCGAGGCACCCTACGCCGCGGGCATTATGGAAGCCATCGAGCACTACCATTTCTTCGAGGCCTGTCAGGTGCCCAGAGACCCGGCACCGCGAGCACAGGACTGACTTGGCCCATTGCGTGCCGGCGCATCAAGCGGCCGGCGACAAAACATCATCACCGCAACCGCACAGCAACAGGGGGCTCAATGTCCGCAACCGACGGCGCCATCCTCATCTGTACCGACCTGGACCGTACCCTACTGCCGAACGGCTCCCAGCCCGAGTCCGCCAGCGCGCGGCCGCGCTTTCGGGCGCTGGCAGCGCACCCGGATGTGCGCGTGGCCTATGTGACGGGCCGCCACCATGCGCTGGTGGACCAAGCCATTGAAGAGTTCGATATCCCGGTGCCGGATTACCTCATCGGTGACGTGGGTACCAGCATCTACCGGGTTGAGGGCCGTAACTGGCTGCCCCAGCACGGGTGGCAGCAGCAGATCGCGGCGAGCTGGGGCGGGCGCGATGGCCCTGCGCTGCACCAAATGATTGCCGACATCGACGGCCTGCTGTTACAGGAGCCAGCCAAACAGGGCCCTTGCAAGCTCAGCTACTACACGGCCGAGGACTGGGACCGGTCGACTCACTTGGCGGAGATCGAAGCCCGGTTCGGCCGCGACGGGGTCGCCGCAAACCTCATCTGGAGCCTGGACGAGCACGCCGGCACCGGTCTGCTGGACGTGCTGCCGGCGGCGGCGAACAAGCTCACGGCCGTGCAATGGCTCATTGAGCACGAGGGGCTGGTGTCCGAGCGGGCCGTCTGCGCCGGCGACAGCGGCAACGACCTTGCCATGCTCACCGGCCCCATCAACGGCGTGCTGGTGGCCAATGCCACCGCCGACGTGCGCGCGGACGCCGCCAGCCTGGCAGAGGCGTCCGGCAATCCGGACCGGCTCTACCAGGCCAAGGGCGACTTCCACGGCATGAACGGATTCTATGCCGCCGGCATCCTGGAAGGGGTCGCCTACTACTTGCCGCAGACCCTGGCGCTATGGGGAGACGTGCAGGGCTGAGCGGCTGTTGCATGCTCCTGGCGTTGCTGCGCACGCCGGCGAGACGCGCGGGACTGGGTCCTCAGCACTGAGGTACTCACCATCGCCCCCGGGCGCCGCACAGCAGCGAGCGCCCCAGCCACAACGATAACAACCATGCACGACGACGACGATAACCACCACCAAGCCGAACCGTTGCTGAGCCCCGTCGAGGCCCGCGTCATGGGCTGCCTGATGGAGAAGCAGCGCACCACACCAGATCAATACCCGCTGACGCTGAACGCGTTGGTGTCCGCCTGCAACCAGAAGAGCAGCCGCTACCCGGTGATGCATCTGACACCTGGGGAGGTGGGCCACACCGTGAACAAGTTGCGCGATCGCGGGCTCATCCATGCGAGCTTCAGTGGACGCACGGAGCGCTACGACCACAAGCTGGCGGGAACCTACATGCTGGACCGGCGCCAGCTCGGCCTGCTGTGCGCACTCATGTTGCGCGGCCCGCAGACCCCCGGCGAGCTGCGCACCAACGCCGCACGGCTGGCGGACCTGCCGGACCTCACGACGGTGCATGAAACCCTGAACAGCCTGGAGCAGCACCAGCCACCGCTGGTCCGGGAGCTGCCGCGGCAGAGCGGCGCCAGAGAGCAGCGCTACGCACACCTGCTCTCTGGCGAGCCATCGCTGGAAGCGCTCACCCCGCCGGCGCCCCGCGCCTCTGGAGCCGGCGACGGTGTCCTCGCGGAGCGGGTTGCGCAGCTGGAGCTGCAGGTGCAAGCCCTGCAGCAGGAAGTGGCCGACCTACGGCAACAGCTGAGTTAACGACAGGGCGGGCGGCACAGGCACTCGTGCGCGGATTCTGTCGGTTGCGGAACCCGCAACGCCAAGGGGTGCAGGTCTAATCCTTGGCCCTTGGCCCTTGGCCCTTGGCCCTGGCCAGTGGACGACCCGCTGTCGTGCCGACGGCCCGGCCGCACATCGGTCTGAGGCAGCGCGTCGCTGACCTCCGGCACCAGCCTCTGCGCTCGATCCGTAGCCCCCGCAGCGCAAAAAAAACGGCGGCTCAATGGCCACCGTTTTCTTGGATCTGGAGCGGGAAACGAGACTCGAACTCGCGACCCCAACCTTGGCAAGGAAAATGCTTCACCTCAGTCCCCGCAACCCCACGCGACTCCGGAAGCATGCATGCGTGTCGAACGGTGGTCAATAGCCAACCACCTAGCCCGCGCCTCGACCCTAGCCAGCCCTGGCGGTACACTTCCCGCCGGCCACGGGCTTTCTTTGTCGGTCAGTCGTGGCCTCGCCCTGGGAGTCGCGCCCCAGGGCACCCCTCACAGATCATCCAGACTGAGCCCTCGCTGAGCCAGCCAGTACCGGAGCTTGCGCAGCGCTGAGCGCTCGAGCTGGGCCACCCGCTGCCGGCTCACGCCCAACTCGCGGGCAATCTCCTCCGTCGACATGTGCCGCGCCTCACGCCGCCTCGAAGGCTTGGGCCGCGGCTCGGGCGGCAGCCAACTCCACGTCGCCTGGCACTCGTCCAGGTCCGCATCGGTGGCCAGGTTTCTCGATATCGAGTCCACAGTTCCGCCTCGCGTTGACAACGTCACACAAGGATAGGCGGCTCTGTGCGGGCCCGTGGGGCGTCCGCCGGCCAGGGAGGGGTGTGATATGTGGGGGGGGTCGGAGCTGAGAACCCGGCAGAGCGGCTGGCAGGCTTTCCTGGCCCGCCAGTATCGTCAAAGGGCTCAGGCCCTGAGCGCCTCGTAAGCTTCCCGGCCCCGCTTGAAGGTCTCAGCGTCGCCGTCCTTGTCCGGGTGGTGGCTTACCGTCACGACCCCGGCGGGAGCGCCTGACGCTAGCGGCTCCGGTACTCCTCCCAGCTCATCTCCTGCGCGGGTCCGAACGTCCCGTCGTCGTTGGCCTCCAGCACCTCCACCGGCTGCGAGGTGTCCGGCTTGCCGTCCTTGGCAGGCACCAGGTGAAGCCGGGTGCGGACCTTCACCGGCTGCAGTCGCTGCTCAATTCGGGCAATCTCCTCGCGGATAGACCGGGTCACGCTGCTCTGCATTGGTCTTGCTCCTCGATGCGCTGCTGCAGGGTTTCCAGTTGCTCGACCAGCTCGGCGGTGGTGGCGTCACGCACAGGCCAGACTCGATCCAGCAACATGCGCTGGCTCTGCGTGCACCCGTCCAGGGCTTGCCGCATCACCGTCTCAACGAGCTGAGCGATGTCCTGCTCCGGGATGCTCTTCCTCAGCTTGTCCGCGAGCGTCACGCCCTTGGGGCGTCCGGGACCTCCCGGTCCGCCCTTGATGAACCTTCCTCTAGGACCTTGTGTCGGCACCGTTTTCCTCCGTTTGTAAAGGTTTGACGGTTGATAGGCTCGACCTACCAGGACTTCTGGACTTCGCTGCCGCCCTCAATCCCATCGCGGCTGAGCCGGTGCCGATCTGGTCGACCTCGATCGCCACAGCCGCCAGCACGCGCGCAGCCCGAGCGTTGTACACGGCTCAGTAAATCATAGACAGTAAGTCTGTTCAGCATTTTTTGTTCCATATCATAAGATCTATGTATCACAGATCGTTGACAGGTCGCTAGGTGGCGTCGGTGCTGGCATCCAGTTAGAAGCGGTCGATACCGGGTCGGCGCGGCGTCTGCACCTGCGCCCACCCCACGGCTGCGTCTAGGTCCGCAGCCCCGCTGAACGAAGCCATGCAATCCGGCAGCGCGCGGACAGATGGCGCCACCGTTGTCGGCTGCGCTCGGCCGGGCCATCACTTCGCCCAGGGCTCCAGCTCCGCATCCACCTCGACTTCCATCTCGGCGGCCAAGGCGTCGCCCAGCAGCAAATCGCAAAGCCGCAGCCGGCGCTGCAACTCGACCAGCGCTTCGGCTGGCGTGCCGTCGTACTCGAAGACGAACAGGGTACTGCCGTCGGTGTCGGTGACCTGGTAGGTGGCCATGGCCTGGCTCCAGTGCAGTCGTGCTACCTGGAAGCGTAGACCGCCGATGAGCACCGTGCTGCAGCGCAGATGTTGAGTCATGAAGCCGTACGAGCCTTGGTCGGTGGACCAGACAGGGTCGGTGTTGCGCCTGCCGCGCTCCATGCGGGCCTGTGAGGCGTCCGCTGACCGGGGAGGTGGAACGGCAAGCGTCTGCGCGGCAAAGCCGACAGAGGGCATTCACGCCGGGGTGGAGACCTGGTACTCGGCGGCGTCCCGGCACGTTCAGAGCGTTAGCCATTGACGAAGACCATCGCTATAGGGATAGAAATGGACTTTGACGATTACTCGGAAGTGCGTGGTTTCCGGTCAAGAATCGGAGCTGACTATGCGGGTCCACCCTCTCGGACCCCTAACCCCGCGACAGCACCAACCCTCCACCGCACTATCCCACCTGACACCCCACTAAGCCCCGTCTGCGCCTTGCAACGTGCAGTCCGCAGTCTCGGTTTGCGCTGCATCATTTTGCCTTGGGTTCGACTGAGACAGCATTGACCCTTCTGTATTGCGGTTATGACAGATCAGGATCAGCACCGGGGGTACACATGAGCAAGAAGGCCTATCTAACGTATGCCATCGCAGCGATTCTCGGGACGGTCGCGGTGCCGTCTTTCGCAGACGACGATGTAATCACCGCATGCGTGAAGAGGAACGGTGTCCTGCGGATTGTTGGCGAGGGCGAGACCTGCAATGGCAACGAAAGCCCACTGTCCTTGAATGTCCAGGGGCCTCAAGGCCCACAAGGTCTCGACGGACCGGTAGGACCCCAGGGGCCAGAAGGCCCGGCAGGGCCGAAGGGCGACCCCGGCGGTCTGGGTCCAGCAGGACCGCAAGGTGCGACTGGTCCACAGGGACTAACAGGACCGCAGGGGAACACGGGACCTGCGGGACCTCAAGGCCCAGCCGGGCCACCAGGGTCGCCGACCAGCAGTGAAGCGTACCAATGGGTTGGTTGCTCCGACACGTTTACGGCCACTGGAAGCCTCTCCACCCCACAGGCGAACGCTGCATGTGATTGGGCTCACCCCGGCTCGCGGTTGTGCAGGAGTACTGAGATCGCTGCAAGTCTCGGGGTGCCGTCTACTGAAACTTGCGAAACGACGAATGCTTGGATTCAACCGGTTTACGTTCCAGTCTCCGGACCCGCTGACGCTATCCGGATAGCAGACGCTGTGTTTGGCGCAACCAACTTCAGTTCCTTAAGCTGTAACGGATGGGCATCCACATCAAGCGGCAGCGTACGCGGCCAGGTTGTTGAGGTGCAATCGCCTTCTCCGGGCCGTATCGATAGCACGACTTGTGATAAGGAGTTGAACGTCGCTTGTTGTGCTCCGCTCCCTAAGGAGTAAGAGGTCTGGCTGCCAAGCTGATTTTGGTAGTACCACCGAGCAGCGAGCACTCGAGACGCTGGCGTTTGCGTATCCTGAGCTTCGGGATTGACTGCTTTCGGCAGACCCTCCTTAAGACCGGCCACGAACCCCGCGATCGGCGAGGACGCGCTATGGGCGCCAACGAGCTAGCAGTCGTCGCGGTCAACGCGACCTCTTCGTCGTCGAGCTTAGCGGCCAGCGGATCGTCGTCGGACCCCCGCGACAGGTCCGGCTTCTGGCAGTCCGCCGTCATACGGCGACGGTGGTCTCGGTGACCGCAGACGACCCATTGCAGACATGCGCATAATCACCGCTGCAGCGCCCGTCGAGCGCATGTCAGACCACATTGGCGGGCTGCCATGCTCGCTGCCGATACGTTCCGCCCAGGGACCGTGCGCCTGGGAGGATACCTCCGCGCAAA
Source organism: uncultured Thiohalocapsa sp. (assembly GCA_964524185.1). GTDB lineage: Bacteria > Pseudomonadota > Gammaproteobacteria > Chromatiales > Chromatiaceae > Thiohalocapsa. Next base: position 6,182 of record CAZGCI010000088.1, read on the forward strand.
TCGGATCAGATGCACAGTCTCTTGGCGCGTCCGACAGTCTTGCGCCGCAACCGTGCGAGGCGGCAGCAACATACGTGCCGAGTGCGGTGTCGGCAGCATCCTGATCGGAGCCATACGTTCCGCCCCGCCGCTTCACCTGAGGCGCCTGACGCAGCGTCATCAGACTGGCGCAAGAAAGACGCAGTAAACTCGTAACGAATACTTCATTGCGCCGACCCGACGCTGTCATGCGAGTTGCGTAACGTCTCGCATCATTTGCTTGCGGGGGCGATCCATGGTTTCTTCAGTATCGCTGCGCTCAACAGTTGGAGCGCTGGCTGTCGGATTAGGTATTGCGACGAGCGGAGTCGCAGAGGCCGACATCGTGATAAACGAGGTTCTAGGCTCGACGACGGGGACAGATGTCGAGTACGTCGAGTTGTACGGCGTGCCGGGCTCGTCGCTCGCCGGGTTATCGCTGATCGTGGTCGAATCCGACGACCAGCCCAGCAACGGCGCAATCGATTTCCGCTACGACTTTGAAACCTGTGACGAGATCGGGAGCAACCGTTTCTTCCTGGTCGGCACGTCGTCCGTCGCTAACAGATACGGCGTCACGCCTGATCGAGAGATCGGCACCAACTCGATCGAGAACTCCAGCTACACGATCGCGCTCGTCGAAACCGAGTCGCTGAGCGGCTCCACGGTCACCGACGCCGAGGTCGTGCTCGATGCTCTCGGCGTGTCCGACGGTGGCGCCAGCGACAGCTTCTTCTTTGGCGCGCCCGTGATCGGCCCCGATGGCCCCTTCCTCCCCGCCGGCGGTCGCCGCATCATCGATGGCGTCGATTGGGACATCGCTGCCGACTGGGATTTCGCAGACTTCAACCTCGGAGAGGCCAACACGCCGACCGCGAGCGGCGAGTCCGGCTGCAGGGTTGCCTCTGTGACCATCCCGCAGATCCAGGGTGCCGGACACACCTCGCCCCTGCTCGGGCAACAGATTGCGACCAGCGGCATCGTCACCGCCGTCGACAGCAACGGCTTCTATCTGCAGGACCCTGAAGGTGATGGCGACATCGCGACGTCCGACGCGATCTTTGTGTTCACTGGTAGTTCGCCGAGCGTCACTGTCGGAGACGAGGCAGAGCTCACGGGCACCGTTAGCGAATTCTTCCCGGGCGGCGCCGGAACCGGCAACCTATCGACAACCCAGATCAGCGGTCCGACGGTGTCGGTGGGGTCCAGCGGCAACGCGCTACCGGCCCCGGTGATCATCGGCGCCGGTGGTCGTATCCCGCCCAGCGAGAACATCGACGACGACGCGTTCGCGACCTTCGATCCGGCGACCGACGGCATCGACTTCTTCGAGAGCCTCGAGGCGATGCGGGTGACCGGCGAGGACCTGGTTGCGATCTCCGGCACCAACCGCTTCGGCGAGATCTTCACCGTCGCCAACTCGGGAGATTATGCAAGCGGCCTGTCCCTCGCCGGCACGCTGAACATCTCGCCCGACGACTTCAACCCGGAGAAGATCCAGATCGACGAGGACAGCGGGGTCTTCAACTTCGATTTCCCGGATGTCGCGGTCGGCGACTCGCTCGGCGACGTGACCGGCGTCATCGGTTACAGCTTCGGCAACTTCGAGATCCTGCCGACCGAGGTCTTCACCGCCGTTTCCGCCGAGCTGACCGAAGAGATGTCCGAGCTCGTGCCGGACGAGGACACGCTGCTCGTTGCCAGCTACAACGTGCTGAACCTGGACCCGAACGACGCCGACGGCGACACCGACGTCGCGGACGGACGTTTCGCCGCCATCGCGGCGCACGTAGTCGACAATCTCAGCGCTCCCGACATCATCGGTCTACAGGAGATCCAGGACGACAGCGGTTCCTTCGACGACGGCACAATCGCGGCCGACGTCACGCTGCAGACACTGGTCGCTGCGATCACGGCAGCTGGCGGGCCGACCTATACGCCTATCGACAACACCTTCATCGGCAATAACACCAGCGGCGGTCAGCCGGGCGGCAACATCCGGACCGCGTTCTTCTATAACTCTGCTCGGGTCTCGATTGATGCAGCGAGCGTCCAAACCATCGACGGCCAGGGCGTGGGCGAAGCGTTCGAAGGCGCACGGCTCCCGTTGGTGGCGGCTTTCACCTTCAACGGTGAAACGGTCACGGTGGTCAATAACCACTTCTCGTCGAAGGGCGGTTCCGCCCCGATCCTCGGCGTCGAGCAGCCGTTCGAGGCGCGCCAGGAAGACCCGACCGTCAACGGCTCGTTGGATGAACGTCAGCGGCAATCGCTTGCGGTGCAGGGCTTCGTCACTGGCCTACTAGCCGGTGACTCGAACGCCAAGATCGTCGTCCTCGGCGACTTCAACGAGTTCGAGTTTATCTCGCCGCTGATCGGGCTCGAGGACATTGGGCTCACCAATCTGACGTTCGACCTCGACGAGGACGAGCGCTACTCGTTCATCTTCCAGGGCAACAGTCAGTCGCTGGACCACATCCTGGTCAGCCAAAGCCTCGTCGACTTCGCGCAGTTCGACATCGTGCACGTCAACGCCGAGTTCCCCGCGACCGACGCCCGTGCCTCCGACCACGACCCGCTGCTGGTCGCCCTTAATCTGCCGCCCATGGCGGCGGTTCCCGCAACCAAGGACGACTGCAAGAAGGGCGGCTGGAAGGACCTGACCCGCGCGGACGGGACGCCGTTCAAGAACCAGGGCCAGTGCATCCGCTACGTCAACACGGGTAAGTAACTGCGCCCGGCCTCACGGCGCACGCCACCTCGGCGTGCGCCGTCGCTTTTCCCGATGACTGAATCCCCATCCACCTCAACGAAGGAGCGCACTATGACGCCTGTAACGAAGCGCCGCGCGCTGATCGCCTCGAGCCTCGTGCTCGGGGCGAGCGTGAGCGCCAACGCCAACGCCTTTACCCTTGAACTCCTGCACGCCGCCGACCAGGAGGCCGGTGCCCTTGCGGTCCAGGATGCTCCGCGCTTCTCAGCGGTGCTAAACGCGCTACGCGCGCAGGACCTGGGTAACGACGGCGTCGCCGACAATACCCTGACTCTGTCCTCCGGCGACGCGTTCATCCCGGGCCTGTTCTTCGATGCCTCTGAGCCGATCTTCGGCTCCGCCGGTATCGCCGACATCCAAATCCAGAACGAACTCGGTTTCCAGGCGATCGCGTTCGGCAACCACGAGTTCGATTTCGGGACGGGTGTCCTTGCGGCGCTAATCGACGGAAGCGCTCCCGGAGACATCCTGGGTGGCGATTTTACCGGCGCCGATTTTCCATACCTGTCCGTCAACCTCGACTATACGACCGACGCCAACATGGCGCCGCTCGAGGTTCTTGGTGACCAAGCGCCTCAAGCCGGCACGGTAACGTCGTCGGTGATCATCGAGGTCAATGGTGAACCGATTGGAGTGATCGGCGCCACCACGCCGACCCTCGCTAGCATCTCGAGCCCGGGCACCATCGTAATCGAACCGACCCCTTTCGATGCCTCACCAACTTCGGGGCAGCTCGATGCGCTTGCAGCGGTGATTCAGGAAGAGGTCGACGCGCTTCTTGCCGCCAACGACGACATGAACAAGGTGATCCTGCTGGCGCACATGCAGCAGTTCGAGATCGAGCTGGGCCTGGCCGAAAGGCTCGTGGACGTGGATATTATCGTCGGCGGCGGCTCGAACACCCGATTGTTCGACGATAATGACCGTCCGCGGGACGGTGACAGCGACCAAGGACAGTATCCGCAGTTCGTCGACAACGCCGGCGGCACGTCAACGGCGGTCGTCAACACCGACGGCTCCTATAAGTACGTCGGCCGTCTGGTCCTCGACTTCGACGCCAACGGCAACATCGATCCAGACAGCTACGACCCGCTCGTCAGCGGTGCCTACGCCACGGATGACAAAGGCGTGGAGGATCTCAGCGCAACAGGCTTGATCGATCCGGAGATTCAGGCGATCGCAGTCGCGATTGAGGCCCAGATCATCTCGACTGAGTCCAACGTGTTCGGGATCTCGGACGTGTTCTTGAACGGAAATCGCAGTGGCCTCGATACACCGGAGGATACCGACGGCGTCCGCACCCAGGAGACCAACCTCGGCAACCTTACCGCCGATGCGAACCTCGCGGCTGCCCAGATGGAAGACCCGAGCGTCGTGGTCTCGTTGAAGAACGGCGGCGGCATTCGCGCCTCCATCGGGCAGGCGATCGTCCCGCCAGGTGGAACGGAGGCGGTGCGACTGCCGAACGAAGAAGTGTTGGACGGTGACGGGAACATCGTCAAGCCCGAAGGCGGGATCAGCGAGAGCGACATCAAGACCACGCTCGCCTTCAACAACGGGCTGACGCTGCTGACCGTTACTAAGTCAGAGCTCATTGCGCTGCTCGAGCATGGCGTCGGGGCCATTCCGGGTGTTAGCGGACGCTTCCCGCAGGTGGCCGGAGTCAGGTTTGCCTACGACCCGTTCCAACCCGAAGGCGATCGCATCGTCAGCGCCGCCCTTGTGCACCCGAACGGCGCAATTCGCGCAGTGCTGGTCAAGGACGGGGAGCTGGTGGGCAACCCGAACCAGCTATATCGAATCGTGACGCTCGACTTCCTCGCCCAGCCGCGCTTCGATGATGACGGCAGCTTCATCGGTGGTGGTGATGGCTATCCGTTCCCGAACACCAACGAAGACTTGGCGATCGGGGAGGTTGTGGATCCGCCAACGGTGGCTCGGGTCAACAAGGTCGTTCTCGAGGAGGAAGGGGTCGCAACGGACGACGCGACCTTTGCCGACAATGGGACCGAACAGGACGCGCTCGCGGAGTACCTGGACGATTTCTTCCTGTTCGACGCGCCGTTCGACGAGCTCGACACCGGTCGGGACCAAGACGAACGGATCCAGAACCTAAAGTTCCGGGGCGATCAGACCTTGGTTCCGCCCACCAGGACGGAAGCGTGCGACAGCCGCATCTTGGATAAGCTGAGACAACGCGACTGGCCGGGTGCGCGCAATCAAGCGCAGTGCCTGAGGACCGTGGTGGCGTCATGCGGGCGCAGGAACTGGCGCTCCTTGGTCGGACCCGATGGCGCCGCGTTTCGGACCCGCGGTGCGTGCATTAGGTACGTGCTGACGGGCCGATAGCGCCATCTCCCGTCGGGCAGCGGCGCAGAGAGGGCCACTGCCCGCGCATGTCGCTTCTGATCGGACGCGGCGATCGCGGAATGGGCAATCGCTGCGTCTTTGTCTATACGGATAGTCGCTGGGCGGGGTATTCGCAAGCCATTTTGAAGGCCATGGCCAGGATTACGGTGACACTTTACCGTTTACACTATTTGTTTGCCGCGCGGGCGTGGGCGCGGGGTCTTGCAATCCAGCACAAGTTCAGCTCGTCGCTCGAAAGCCGAGACTGGAGGTACGCTTTCGCCTTCACTCCCTTGCTTCTGATAGACGTCCTTGGCGTCCGGAATCGGTATTGAGCTCCCACTGAGCGATGGGTGGTAGATGTCCGCAAATGGCCGTCTGCTGCCGCGAGGCTCGCCGCCCGCATGGTCCGCTCAGTTTCGGACACCTGCCGCCCAGAGTAGCGTCGGCGGCGATCGAGTGCCATTGCGGTCGTCGGGCGCCGCTGTGGCGGCGGCCGCCAGTATGATCAAGATAGCGGGCCAGAACACGAGCTTGGCGCACCCCGGCGCCTGCGGTACCCACGCACCTACGCCTTAGGACTCCAGACCGCGCGCTCCGCGCATTCGAGTAGCCAGCGCCGCCCCGCCGCGTCGCTGTTGCGGTAGGCGTCCAGGAGCCGCCGTTCTTCGGCGGTGAGCATTTCCTTAGCGTCTTCCCAAACAGCAGGTACTGGGCAGACACTTTGCCGAGCGCCATGGCGAGCGCCCGAGCAGCCTCCGAGAACATGTGCCGGATACCTTGCTCATAGTTGCTGATCCGAGATTTTGAGTACGAGCCGCCGGTCAAGTCGGCCAGTTGGCTGAGACGGAGCCCCAGCGTCTTGCGAGCAGAGCGCAGCCGCCCCGCGACGGTAGGCGTTACAGACGCGCCAAAGCGTTGCCGCAGAACCGGCAATCAGGGCGCCTGCGGAAGCCGCTCCTCGACATAACCCCAGGCAAGATTCAGGGCTTTCGCCGAGCCGGTGAGGTTGACCTGATAGCTGGCCCGATCGGCGAGTGATACCTGCAGCCAAGAGCCGTTCTTGATCGCATAAAGCGCCGCCTGCGGCAGCGTGATGGTCCAGCAGGCGTTACTGCGCGGCGAAGCACCAGCCGCGCCGCCCGCGACCCACTTGCCATCGACACGGACAGCCACCCGGACCGAGGCTGCCCCGCGCAGTGCGGCATCACCGCTGCAAACCACCAGGCGCGACCCCTGCCCGCTGAGGGGAAAGTTGATTCCGAGGCCGTCGTCCGCCCCCTTTCGTCCAACGACCGCCGCGTTGCGATCGGCCGTCCAGCCGCTCAGGCGCGTCTCCCGCGCTCCACCAGGCACCGTCAATGCGGCAACGCTTGCGGGGCCGCTGTCACGCCCTGCGACGACCAAGTGACCGCCGCGCGTGTCCAGGCTCCAGGGCTCCAGGCGGCGGAGCGCTGACTGACCCAGCAGCAGGGAGGATGTGTGTCCGCCGACGATTGCCTCGACGTTGTGCAGCGTGACCGAGCCGATCTGCAAAGAACGAAGGTTCACCTGAAGCTTCTCGACGACGGACCCGTCGGCCAGGACGGCCTGCATCGTTTCGCCGATGTCCGACTCGCTAATGGTGCCTGTGCGCATCAGCGTCAGTGCCACATCGGCGGGGATCAGCACGGTCGACGCGCCGGTATCGAGGATGAAGCTCAGTGTGACAGCACCGTTGATGCCGACGGGAATTGTATAGACCCCGCCTGTTGCGGCCACCGGGATACGCTCCTCGGCAGGGACGGCGGCGGACATGCCAGTGAGGATGGCTACCAGGACGATAGCAGCGACGACCTTGTTCATGAGCTTGGCTTCTGAAACCGTCTTGGTTTGCGAGGTCGGCCCTCAGTCGGCGGCCCGCCTCGGCAACGCGCGCAGCCGCCCCGCAGCTGCTGCGTTGCCCCCCCGGCTTTAGCCGCGCTGCACAAGCGCGGCAGCCGTGGTGTCGTAGCGATACTGCGTGATCGTCCCATCCCGAATCCTCTCAACCGCCTCGTCGATCGCGTACAGCGGCACAAGGAACCACTCGTTCGGGACCACGGGATTGCCAAAGCGATCTTTGATCTCGATGTCCAAACGCGCCGGCGCGAAGATACGGTGGATCAAATTCTCCAGCTTGGTGCGGTTGATGTTAAACAGCTCGAAGGTGGCGACGACTTCCACGTCGGCCATGAGAAAGGTCGGTTCGAGCTTCGCGTTTGCGATCCGCTTGTCGATGCTGCGCCCGGTGACGCCGATCTTGTGCACCAGCTCGCGATTCTCGGCAATCAGTGGCAAATCAGACTGGCTTCGCAGCACGTAGATCGTGCCGCTGGCCTCGTCGCCCTCCTGGCTGACGCTGGCGAACAGAGGGCCGCGGTCTGGCTCGGTGATGCGCCGACCGGCCTCGTCCTTGGTCAGCGCCCGCTGTAAGGAGCGCATGAGCATGTTGCTCTCGGTGCCATTGTCGAAGATGACGCGCAGGCGGGCGTCGCTGTCCCCGTACTCCTGCACGAACTTCTCACCCACGGCCGCCACATACGCCTTCTGCCCGCCGAGGATGAAGAAGCGTCCGCGCTCAATCTCCGCCTTGTTCCCGAAGGGACGCGCGGAGCGGACGCCGGTGTCCAAGTCGCGCTGCACCTGCTCGAACAGCGGCTTGAACGCCTTGAAGTCGGCGCAGGGCGCGCGATTGGCAATCTCTTCGGCAGCGCGCCTATCGGCCACCGCACGCACATGTCGCAGCTTGGTGATATCCGACGCCGCGGCCTCGACCCCAAGCTCTGCCAGCAGGGCAGCATCCCCCAACGCCTCCGGAGCTTCTCCCGGCTCGTGCGGCGCTTCCGTGGCCAGCAGACCTTGATGATCGAGTGGCGTTAGTAACGTGCGACAGTCATCAAGCGTGCGCAGGCGATCCAAGCGCACCGCATAGAGCCTCTCGAAGATGTCCCGGCCCTCCCCGTGCTGCGGCACCCGGCCCTGCTCCTCGACAAACCGCTGCACCTCCTCGAAGCCCGCGATGATCCGCTCCTCGCGCGGCGTGCGGGCGGCTTGTTTCTTCGGCTCGGCCGCGACGCCCAGGGCATCCAGCAGCTCGCGATCCGACAGCTCAGTCATCCGCAGCCTCCGCCGCCTTGCGCGCCAGGAACGCAACGCCCTCGGCCATCCGCCGCTCCCAGGTATCCGGCGAGGTGATGGACGGCAGTCGGCCGCGCTCCTGCTTGAACTTGAGGGCACGTTTGGCCAGGTCGCGCGCTTCCTCCAGGTTCAGATTCACCCGCTTGGCAGAGATGATGGCCTGCACCTGCTTCAGACTGTCCTCGCTCATCGTCTTGGCGAGGATGGCGTAGGCTTCACCGAACGGGTTGATGCGGTCGATCAGATCGATGTCGAGGTCACGCACATCGGTGACGAACTTGCGCACACCGCCCACAAACGCCGTGTTGCCGCGGTCCACCGAATCGTCCTGCCCTGACGCCCCTTGCTCCACCGCGATCTTCTTGGCCTTCTGGGCCAGGTTGAGAGCGGCGATGGCACGCTGCCGCACCGCCTCCTGGTCCTCCTTTTCAAGCTGAGGATACTTATCCTGGATGATCTTGCCCATGCGTACCTGAGTCAGCTCTTCAGTCACCAACTCCTCGTCGAATAGGCCCCGCTCGATGGTAGTCTTGTCCTGGACGAACGCGGCGATGACCTCGTTCAGGTCCTCCTGGCAGATGCGCTCGCCTTCCTGCGTCTTCGGCTCCGCGAGACCTTTGATCTCGATCTGGAACTGGCCGGTCTCCTCGTTGAAGCCCACGTTCTCCTTAATCGGGTCGTAGCCCCCCTCGCCATAGTCGAACCCTTCCTCGGGTCCGCTCTGCGGCGTCTTCGGCGTGAAGTTGAAGTGGGGTGCGAGCACCTGCTCCATCAGCAGGCTGGCCGCAATGGCCTTCAGGGTGTCGTTGACCGCCTCAGTCACCGCCTCCTCGGAGGCATCGGGCTCAGCGATCAAGTTGGTGAAGCGAGCCCGGAGCTTCCCCGGCGCGTCCCGCGTCGCGCGGCCGATGATTTGCACCACCTCGGTGAGGCTAGCCCGATAGCCCACGGTCAGCGCATGCTGGCACCAGACCCAATCAAAGCCCTCCTTCGCCATGCCCAGCGCGATGATGATGTCCACATGATCGCGGTTGTGCTTGTGCCGCGGGTCTTTCAGCGACGCGACAACCTGATCCCGCCTGGCCGCGTCGTCGTCCACCAGATCCGCGATCCGCAGCACGCGGCCGTCCGGACGTTGCACGAGCTGAAAGCCGGTGGCCTCGTCGGTGCCCTGCCACTCCCCCAGCTCCTCGAGAATGTGCTCGACCTCCCGAATCTTGTCCTTCGTGCTCTCCCGCGAGTTGACCGACGGGATGTGCACGATGGTCTTCTCCGCCGGGTCGAGCACCTTCAGGATGTCGTCCGCATAGGCGCCGGTGTAAAAGAAGTAGCCGATGTCGAGCTGCTTCAGGTACTCGTAGCCGTTGAGCTGCTCGTAGTAGGTGTAGGTGACGGTGTCGAACTTGGCCTC
>CAZGCI010000089.1:0-15571 GCA_964524185.1 uncultured Thiohalocapsa sp.
CTTCGAGATCATCCGCAGCTATTGACACCCGAAAACCTGTATCGGTTGGGTATACCTCGCTCTGTCAGCGCGAACCACGACGGCGCCGACCTCGGTCAGCGGCATCTGGCAGACGCCACCGGTACGGCCGGATGTCCGGCCACTCGCGCCTGCTGCCAGCCCGGGGCGTAGCCTGAGACCGGTCCGGCCTCCCGGAGACTTCAGTCCGGCCGACGCGGTATCAAACGACTTTCCCTGCGCAACCACTCGGATTTTGCGAATCAATAGGCGCAGCACAATGGTCACTACTTGCTATCACTTATGAATGAAGCGTTCATCTGCTGAAACATTTGCGCTTTCGTCACTGAATCCTTATCTTCGGCCACGACTGCGGAACGATGACAGATCACTGGGCCCAGCCGCAGGATTGTTGTAAGCGCCCAGCCTGCTTCGACTCAGCCGGGAGAAGGCGCGATTTGCGGATCTCCTGATATCAATGGCGCGAACTTCAGAGGAGTAATCATGTGGAAGCGTTGTTTGAGTTTTTGACGCGTTTCGGCTCGCAACTGCAATCGCCGACGCTCGGGTTTCTCATCGGCGGTATGATCATTGCAGCCCTAGGCAGCCGTCTCGAAGTGCCGGACGCCATATACAAGTTCATCGTCTTCATGTTGCTCATGAAGGTTGGTCTGAAAGGCGGAATGAAGATCCGCGAGGCGGAGCTCGGTGAGATGCTGCTCCCAGCCCTGTTTGCCGTGGCGCTGGGCGTGCTCATCGTCCTTATCGGCCGCTACACCCTGGCCCTGTTGCCCAACGTGAAGACGGAGGACGGCATTGCCACGGCAGGGCTCTTCGGTGCCGTCAGTGGGTCGACACTGGCGGCGGCCCTGGCACTGCTCGAGGCGGAAAACGTTCCATACGAGGCCTGGGCGGTGGCGCTCTATCCGTTCATGGATATCCCAGCGCTGGTGACCGCCATCGTGCTTGCCAGCGTCTACCTGAGTAAGAAACAGGGCAGACCGGGCGAAAAGATCCGCATCTGGCCAATCATCAAGGAAAGCCTGCAGGGATCTGCCCTGTCGGCCCTGTTGCTGGGCATTGCGCTTGGGCTGGTGACACAGCCTCAATCGGTCTACGACAGCTTCTTCGAGCCCCTCTTCCGCGGCCTACTGGCGGTGCTGATGCTCGTGATGGGCATGGAGGCTTGGGCGCGCCTCAATGAGCTGCGCCGGGTTGCCCATTGGTATGCGGTGTATGCGGTCGTTGCGCCACTGACACACGGCCTCATCGCCTTCGGGCTCGGCTGGATCGCGCATGTCACCACCGGCTTCAGCCCGGGCGGCGTCGTGATCCTGGCCGTCATCGCAGGCTCAAGCTCCGACATCTCTGGACCGCCGACGCTGCGCGCCGGCATCCCGTCCGCCAATCCGTCGGCCTATGTGGGCTCGTCCACGGCCGTCGGCACGCCCGTGGCCATCGCGCTGGGCATACCGCTCTACCTCGGACTGGCACAAGCCCTGATGGGCAGTTAAGGGTCAGCTTGCAGTTGCGGCTCAAAGCCCGCGCCGAGCCCCACCTCGGCGCGGGCTTTTCAACGACGACCCAAGCAAAAAAAGCCGGGCTCCAGGCCCGGCTCCTGCCCCGCTGGGTCGCTGGGCTGGTCAGAACTTGTGCGCCCGCAACACCTCCGCGTCACAGATGTAAGTGATGCCAGAGTAATTCTCGAAGTACTTCGCGGCGACTTCGTCCGAAATCTTCAGGGCCAGATCCCGGGTCGCAGTCAACACCTCGATCTTGACGTTCGAGAACGTGTCAGACACGGCGGGCTGCCCCGATGAGCGCACGTTACGGCTGCCTTTTCCACCGGCGGCCATCACGGTATAACCGGTGGCCCCGGCGGCATCGATGATCTTGCTGATGTCTTTGAGCAGCAGCTTTTCGGTGACGATCACGAGCTTGCTGGCTTTCTGGGTCATAATCATTGCCTCTTGCGATGTTTGGGCGTTACTGAACCGAGACCGCGCTCAGGAATGAGTGCAAGTCCTGGGCGCTCTATTGGCCAAGCTAGCCTTAGACCGAATAAACGTCAAGCCTGATAGACTCGGAATTTATTACAGAAGCACAGATATTGACTGCGCAACGCGGCCGCGCCCCGGACCCAGCCAGGCGTGTGCAGCTCATACGCCCTCGGGCTGTGTTGGCGCGGGGCGAATCAGCGACGGCTCATAATCTTCGGGAGCTGCGTAACCCAAGAGGTTGAGCATAGTCGAGGCAATATTACCGAGCCCCGGCCGGGGCAAATCACGACGCAGCGCATACCCAGGCGACTTGCGGGCATCGGCGATCACGAAGGGCACGAGATTCAGGGTGTGGCTCGTCTTGGTGATGAGCCGACCCGCCTCATCGCGCTTAAAAGCTGCGGTCTTGGCGCTCCATTGCAGCATCTCTTCGGCGTTGCCGTGATCGGCCGTGATGACGAGCACGCCGTCCACTGCTGCCACCGCGTGCAGGATGCGCGTAATGGCCGCGTCCACGGCTTCTACGGCCTTGACGGTCGCCGGCAGGTTACCGGTGTGGCCGACCATATCGCCGTTGGCAAAGTTCACCACAATGAGTCGATAATCGCCCGAACGCACAGCGTCGATGACCGCATCGGCCACCTCAGCGGCCTTCATCTCGGGATGCTCGTCGGGCTCCAAGCCACCGGAGCTCACCTCGCGCACCGTGGCGTGAGCAAACGGCTTGGAACGCATGCCGAAGAGGTAGTAGCTCACATGACCAAACTTGGAGCTCTCGGCCACGTGGAAGCTGGGCACACCAGCCTTGCTGAGGCGCTCGATAAAGGTATTCTCGATGGCTGGCGGCACCAGCAGACACTGTTTCGGCAGCATCAAGTCGCCGTCGTACTGGAGCATACCGACGAAGACCACATCAGGGCGCCGCTCGCGGTCGAAGAAGTCGAACGCGTCCTGCTCGAAGGCTGCGGACAGCTCGATGGCACGGTCACCCCGGAAGTTGAACAGCACCACCGCGTCGCCGTCCTCGATGGCACCCACGGGCTTGCCGTCGGGCCCAACCACAACAAAGGGCGGGATCTGCTGATCCGACGGCACGGCCTTGGCGTAGGCCGTTTCAACGGCCTCCCGCGCACCGACCACGTGTGGACCGTCGCCGAGCACGTGCGCCTTCCAGCCGGCCGCCACCACCTCCGGATGCTCCCAGTAACGGTCCATGGTGGTACGCATGCGACCGCCGCCTGAGGCGATGCGATAGTCGCGACCGGGCTTGGCAGAGATCTCGCTGAGCTCGGCCTCCAGCTTGTCCAGGTATCTGAGCGCCGAATGCGGCTCGACGTCCCGCCCGTCCAAGAGCGTGTGCACACGTACACGCTCAAGGCCGTCGGCATCCGCCTGGCGCAACAGTGCGAATAGGTGATCGATATGGGAGTGGACGTTCCCGTCCGAGAGCAGGCCGATCAGGTGCAGCGTGCCGGCGTCGGCACACCGGGTCACCACCTGCTGCCAGGTCTCACCGCTGAAGAGCGAGCCGTCCTCGATGGCCCGCTGCACCAGCGAGGCACCCTGGGGCAGCACCCGCCCTGCACCCATAATGGTGTGCCCGACCTCGGAGTTGCCCATGTCTTTGTCCGTGGGCAATCCCACGGCGGTGCCGTGGGCTGCAAGCTGCAGCGAGGCGTTATCTCGCCAGAGGCGTCGCAGGGTCGGGATGTTGGCCTGGGCGACGGCATTGCCGTCGTTCGGCGGGGCCAGCCCGATGCCGTCCATGATCAGGAGAACCACCGGGCCCGCAGGCGGCGCATAATCTCGGTGCCAAGGTTCCAGGGCTTTGGTCATATCGCGGTTCTCCGAAGGGGTTCGGGCGGAAGCACGCCGGCGATTCTAGCGCTCCGAACCACCTCACACCCGCACCAACACGTCGGCTGCCTCACGCGTGAGACAGACGCTAGTGCGCCAGGGGCGCTGCATTCGCTGGGTGAACTGGGCCTTCTGACGCGTACCCAGGCGCTGATGCGCCCGGGTCTGCGGGCTGGCGGAGGACGACCCAAGTCGGGCGACGTCAGAAAGTCCGCAGCCGGACGACGCCTCACCAGGGCTGATAGGTCAGGCCCGGAATACTGCGCTCGTCGAAGGTGGGCGGGAGGGTGCGAACCAGTTCCTCCAGCTCAGCACGGGTCACGTAGCGGCCAAAGGAGGCCTTGGCGGCGTCGATGGGGACTTCGACGTAGTAGCGGTCCTGATGGGGCTCAGGGAGGACCTGGAGGGTGTTGTCTTCAGCATCCAAGATGCCGAGGTAGTCGTCTTCTGACTGCAGGCGGTCGAGCATCTGCTCGCAAATGGTCTTGGGGCTCATCGCCACGGCGCTGGCGGAGGACACACACTCACCGGAGCGATTGATCAGATAGAAGACACGAAATTGCATGGCATTGGCTCACGGCCACTCAATGCACAGGTCCTAGCGGTCGCTCATGCGACCGCGCACGGCGAACACAACTCACATAAGCCCACAAGCTTAGCATCCTTTCACGCGTGGGGTGAAACAGATCCTGCGCCGCGCGCCCGTACCTAACACCGGGATGCCGCCAACCGGGATGCCGCCGAGTCGGCATTCCGCCATTGCGGCACTTCCGGTAACCTTCCCGGCATCCGACCTCTTGCTGTCGCAGCGCATGTGAGGCTGCGTCATCTCAACAGGAGCCCTCTATGGCCCTTCTGAAGCTGAAGCTGCATTGGCAGATTCTGATTGCGCTCGGGCTCGCCATCGTCGTGGGTCTGATGGTCGGCGCCGATGGCACCCTGCTGGGTGTCAATATCGACGCCGCACTGGACTTCGTCGGTCAGCTCTTTCTCAACGCGCTGAAGATGCTGATCGTGCCCTTGATCATCTCGTCCATCATCGTCGGCGTCGCCGGCATCGGCGATTCAGAAAACCTCGGGCGGCTCGGCGGCAAGACCATCGGTTATTACGCCATGACCAGCACCTTTGCCATCGTCGCTGGGCTCATGGTGGTGAATATCGTGCAGCCGGGGGTTGTGGAGGGCTCCGCGCAGGAGGTGTTCGGCCTGCACCAGGACACGGCAGCGCTCGAGGCCCAGCTCGCCGACAAAGGCGCGGGCGACATCGTCGCCATCTTTCTGCGCATGATCCCCACCAACGTCGTGCAGGCGGCCAGCGACGGGCAGATGCTGGGGCTCATCTTCTTCAGCCTGTTGTACGGCTTTTTTCTGACCCGCATACCCAACCAATACGCCGAGGCCCAGTACAACTTCTGGAACGGCATGTTCGAGATCATGATGCGGATCACCGATCTCGTGATGCGCTTCGCGCCCATCGGTGTCTTTGCGTTGGTGGCGAGCACGGTGGCGGCAACAGGACTGGCCGCCTTCGTGCCGCTGGCGGCGTTCTTTTTCACCGTGGTTGCGGCGCTCGGTATCCATTTCTTCGTCACGCTGCCGCTGCTCTTGCGCTTCCTTGGCGGCGTGAGCCCCGTCCGTCACTATCGCGCGGTGTCGCCGGCCCTGCTAACGGCCTTCTCAACGGCGTCATCCTCGGCCACGCTACCGGTGACCATGGAGTGCATCGAAAAGAACGCTGGTGTGTCCAACAAGACCACGAGCTTCGTCCTGCCGCTGGGCGCCACCGTGAACATGGATGGCACCGCGCTTTATGAGTGTGTGGCGGTGATATTCATCGCCCAGGCCTACGGGATCGAGCTGTCGCTGGGGAGCCAGTTCATTGTGGTGCTGCTGGCCCTGCTCACCTCCATCGGCGTCGCCGGCATCCCAGCGGCGAGCCTGGTGGCCATCTCCATCATCCTGTCCGCGGTGGGACTGCCGCTGGAGGGCCTCGGCCTGATCCTCGCGGTCGATCGCATTCTCGACATGCTGCGCACCGCCGTCAACGTCACCAGCGACTCGGCCGGTGCGGTGATCATCGCCAAGTCCGAGGGCGAGACCGGGATTCTCGAGGACGGCCCGCCACCACCGGAATGGGTCCGGTCAGCCTGAGGGCGAGGCTCTGAGCCCCTCCAGCCCGCGTGCAAGGTCGGCCTGGATGTCTTCGACGCACTCCAGCCCCACGGCGACCCGAATCAGCCCCTCGCCGATGCCGGCAGCGGCGCGGGCATCGGGGCTCAGCCGTCCATGCGTGGTGCTAGCGGGATGGGTGATGGTGGTCTTGGTGTCGCCGAGGTTAGCGGTGATGGAGCAAAGCCGCGTGGCGTCGATGACCCGCCAGGCAGCGGGTCGGCCGCCGGCCACCTCGAATGTGACGATGCCCCCGCCCGTGCGCTGCTGCTGGCCGGGACCGACCAGCCGGTGCTGCGGGTGCGAGGCGAGCCCCGGATAGTGCACCCGCTGCACCGCAGGATGCTCCTCTAAGCAACGGGCCAGCGTCAACGCGGCCTGTGAGTGGGCCTGCATCCGCAGCGCCAGCGTTTCCAGGCCCTTCAAGAACAGCCAGGCGTTGAACGGACTCATGGACGGGCCCGCCGTGCGCACGACGCCGAATATGTCCTCGCCAACGTGCTTGGCATCGCCCACCACCGCGCCGCCAACACACCGTCCCTGCCCATCGAGATATTTGGTGGCGGAGTGGATCACCACATCCGCGCCGAGGGCCAGCGGACGCTGCAACACAGGCGTGCTGAAGCAGTTGTCCACCACCAGCAGGCAGTCGTGGGCGTGCGCCAGGTCCGCCAGGGGCTCGATGGCCGCCATTTCCGTCAGCGGGTTCGACGGTGTCTCCAGGAATAGGAGTCGTGTCTCGGGCCGCAGGGCCGCCGCCCAGGCCTCCACATTGGCCAAGTCCGCATAACTGGTCTCGATGCCAAAGCCCGCCAGATATTTATCGAACAGCATGCTCGTGCTGCCGAACAGGCTCCGAGAGGCCACCAGGTGATCACCTGCCTTGAGCAGGCCCATGCAGGTGGCCAAGATGGCGGACATGCCGGAGGCGGTGGCGACGCAGGCTGCGCCGCCTTCGAGCGCCGCCAGGCGCTGCTCAAAGGCCCGCACCGTGGGATTGGTGAAGCGCGAGTAGATGTTGCCCGGGGTCTCGCCGGAAAAGCGCGCGGCGGCCTCCGCGGCACTTGCGAAGACAAAGCTGGACGTCGTGAAGATGGGCTCGCAATGCTCACCCTCGGCAGTGCGCGCGTGCCCCGTGCGCAGGGCCCGGGTCGCGAAGCCCCAGTCCGCATCGAAGGCATCCTCTTCCATACTAGACCGAGTTGTGTAGCTCCAGCACCGTCTCGTCGCACCGCGATTGCTGCTTGGCGCCGTCGTTGCGGTCCCGCTCGAGGGCTGCCAAGTAATCCGAGGTGACGTCGTTGGTCACATAGACGCCATCGAACACCGACGTATCAAAGCGGTCCACGTGGCTCTTGCCCTTTTTCTGCACGGCTTCGATCAGGTCTTGCAGATCCTGATAGATCAGCCGGTCGCAGCCAAGCTCGGCTTCGACGTCGGCCTCCGTGCGATTGTGTGCAATGAGTTCGCTCGCCGCCGGCATGTCGATGCCGTAAACGTTGGGGTGGCGCACGGGTGGTGCGGCGGAGGCGAAGTAGACCCGCTTGGCACCGGCGTCCCGGGCCATTTGGATGATCTGCTGCGAGGTGGTGCCGCGCACGATGCTGTCGTCCACCAGCAGTACGTTCTTCTTGCGGAATTCCAGGTCGATGGCGTTTAGCTTCTGGCGTACGGATTTCTTGCGGACCTGCTGCCCCGGCATAATGAAAGTGCGGCCGATGTAGCGGTTTTTGATAAAGCCCTCGGCATAGGGGATACCGAGCTGGTTGGCGAGCTGCAGCGCGGCGGTGCGGCTGGTGTCCGGAACGGGAATGACCACATCGATATCGTGCTCCGGCCAGACGCGCTTGATCTTGGCCGCTAGCTTCTTGCCCATGCGCGAACGCGACTTGTGCACAGAAATATTGTCGATGATGGAGTCCGGCCGGGCAAAATAGACGAACTCGAAAATGCAGGGGGAGAGCACGGGCTGCTGTGCGCATTGCCGGCGGTGGAGCTGGCCGCGCACATCGATGAGCACGCACTCGCCGGGGGCAATGTCGTCGATGAGCTCGAAGCCGTTGATGTCCAGCGCGACGCTCTCGGAGGCGATCATGTACTCCGTGCCGCGGTCGGTCTCACGCTTGCCGTACACCACCGGCCGGATGCCATAGGGATCACGGAAGCCGAATAGGCCGAAGCCCGGAATCATGGCGACCGCCGCGTATCCGCCGCGACAGCGCCGGTGCACGCCCTCCACGGCGCGGAAGACGTCGTCTTCATCGATCCGCAGTCGATCCTGCGCCTGCAGCTCGTGCGCGAAGACGTTGAGCAGGATCTCCGAGTCGGACTCGGTATTGATATGCCTCAGGTCCTGCACAAAGACATCCTGCTTCAACTCCTCGGCATTGGTGAGGTTGCCGTTGTGAGCCAGCACGATGCCGTAGGGCGAGTTGACGTAGAACGGCTGCGCCTCAGCCGAGCTGGAGACGCCGGCGGTTGGGTAGCGCACGTGGCCGATGCCCATGCTGCCACGCAGCTGCAGCATGTGTCGGTTACCAAAAACGTCCCGGGTCAGCCCCGCCTCCTTGCGCATATGCAGCTTGTCGCCGTCGCTGGTGACGATACCGGCTGCATCCTGGCCGCGGTGCTGTAGCACCAACAGGGCGTCATACAAGGGCTGGTTAACCGGCTGTTTGCCGACGATGCCAACGATACCGCACATGATTCACCTCAGATGCAGCCGGCAGACAGGACCGGTGCGACCACCGACGATCGAGAGAGGCCGTCGAAACACCGGGGCCGGAGGACCGAGGGCGGACGCCGGGGCCGAAGCAAAGGGGCCGAACCACAGGGGCCCAAGCACATTGCCGCAACACGGGAGCCCCACTAGATCGACTTGATTCTCTGGGTGAGCTCTGGGGGGATCAGATCCAACATGGCGTCCGCCAGCAGCTGGAACCTGGGCAGCAGATCGGATTCGGACCACCAGGGGTCCTGCACCACGGGCGTCAGGGAGGCCAAAAAGACCAGCAACCCCACCACTACCGCCCCGCGCCCGGCGCCGAAGACCAGACCCAACAGCCGGTCAGTGCCGGTCAGACCGGTCCGTTCCACCAGCAAAGACAGCGCCCAGCCAATAACGGCGCCCACAATCAGCACACCGAGCACGACCAGCACCACGGCGGTACCCATGCGCAGCGAAGGCGTCGCCAGCCAGGGCGTCAACTGCTCGGCCACCGGGCGATAGAAGAACCAGGCCGCCAGCAGCGCCGCAATCCAGACACCGAGGGCGAGTACCTCCCGGATTAGACCGCGGGCGAGCCCGATGACAGCCGACAGCACAATGATGCCGATGATGACGTAGTCGACCCAAATCATGGTTGTATGGCTCAGTTAGGGATAGCGCTGCACGAGCGGTGTGCTAGAGGTCTCGCGTTGCAGCTCCGCGGCCAGGCGGTCGGCCCGAGTCCGCTCCACCTCCGGGCCAACGCGCACCCGATAATATTGCTTGTCATTGACCGTCGCCTGCTCAACGAAGGCGGTATAGCCCTTCGCGCGCAGCTTATCCCGCAGACCCTTGGCGGCATCGGGCGAGCCGAGACTCGCCACTTGCACCACCCAGGAGATGGTGCCGGCGGGAACCGGCCGTGGCCCCTCCGGCACCAGGTCTGCCTCGGGCTCGGCTGGCGCAAGCTCAGGCGTCCCGGACTCCGGCGGCGCGGGCTCCACGACAATGCCTGTAGCCGGCCCTGTCGCCGGCGCTTCCACAACGGCGCCTGGCGGTGGCTCCGGGATGGGCAGCGGCGGTGTCAGATCCTCGGCGGTGAGGGGCGTTGCCAGATCCGCGTCCCCGTCGTCGGCCAGTTGGTCTGAAGGCCCTATGCTGGGCTCGCCGGGGATGACGATGGGCTCCCCCAAACCAACTGGGTCCGACTGCTCCAGCAGCATAGGCACGAAGATGACGATGAGTGCAACGACGACGGCGGCGCCGACGAGACGTCTTTTCGCACCTTCATCCATTCGTTCGACTCCGGATTTGCCCTAGCTCAGAAGTGTCTGCCGAGATTGGCCCCGACCGCGATTAGGGCCGCGATTATACAGGAGCCACGGCAGGGTTGCGCAGGGCCGCTTCGACCATGGTGAAGGAGCCGAATACCAGCACGCAGGCATCCTCGGTCAGCGCGTCTTTGAGCCCGGCGACGGCGGCGTCCAGGCTCGGATGGGTGCGGATATCGGCACCCGGCGCGGCGGCCGCCACGGCAGCGCTCAGTTGCTCCACCGCCATACCCCGCGAGCCTGGCGCGCGCACCAGATGCCAGGTGTCCACCCAGCCGGCCACCGCGCCGGTCACGGCGCCGGCCTCTTTGTCTGCGGACAGGCCAACCACCGCATGCCGCGGCCCGCGGCAGCCCAGCGCTGCCAAATTCTGCGCCAGCGCCTGGGCCGCCTCGGCGTTATGGGCCACATCCAGCACCCAGGTGGGACGGCCCGGCAGCACCGTGAAGCGCCCCGGCAGCTGCACGCGATGCAAACCCTGGCGCAGCGCCGCGTGGCTCACGGGCAGCCGCTCACGCAAGCAGTCGAGCACACCGATGGCCGCCGCCACGTTGTCGTACTGAAAGCGCCCGCGCAATGCCGGCGGCGGCAATGCCTCCCGGCGACGACGCCCCGGTCCCCGCCATTGCCACTGTGCGCCGTCTAAGCGCCAAAGGAGCTCCTGTCCCAATTGCAACGGCTCAGCGCCCAGCTCCAGCGCGCGCTCGCGCAACCGTGCCGGTGCGTCAACCTGGCCAATGATGGCAGGGCGCCCCGCCCGGAAGATGCCCGCCTTCTCAAAGGCGATCTGCTCCGGCGTATCACCGAGCCAGGCCGTGTGATCGCGGCCGATACTGGTGACCACGGCGACATCGGCATCGATGATATTGACGGCGTCAAGACGCCCGCCGAGCCCGACCTCCAGCAGCACCACGTCCGGCTTCGCCTCGGCAAACAGCGTCAGCGCCGCCAGCGTACCGAACTCGAAATAGGTGAGCCGCGGGTCGCCTGGCACCTCAGTGCGCGCAACGTCGATGCGGCCGAACACCTCGCATAAGGCGGCATCCGTTGCCTCCACACCATCAATGCGAACGCGTTCGTTGTAGCGCAGGAGATGCGGCGAGGTATACGCGCAGACGCGATAGCCGGCGGCGCGGTAGATGGCGTCCAGGTAGGCCACCACGGAGCCCTTGCCGTTGGTGCCCCCCACGGTGATCACCGGACAGGCGAAAGACCCGAGCCCGAGGGCGCGCCATACCGCACCGACGCGTTCAAGGCGCAGATCGATCCGGTCCGGGTGCAGGGTCTCCTGCCAAGCGAGCCAGTCGGATAGTGTACTGAAGCGCATACTCAAACGAGGGGCTGGGGGCTAGGGGCTCGGGGTTGGCGGGGCGGATGCCTCAGACCAACGAGCGACCTGAGCGCCGGCACGCCGGCGAGTCTGCCACTGGCCAGGGCCAAGAGCCGAGGGCCAAGGCGCGGACGCACAGTCCTGGCATGAGCGGCTCCACCTCGGCCCTCGGCCCTTTTCCCCTGCCAGCGCCTGGCACACGACGCCGCGTGGAAACTTTGAGGCATCTGCAAACGTCTGGCGCTCAAGCAACCTAGCTGCTAGCCCCTCTTAGGCTCCCTTCGGCCTGCGCATGAGCATGGACACGAGGTCCGCTACCCGGTCCCGCAGATCGCGGCGGTCGCAGATCTGGTCGAGCGTGCCGTGCTCGAGGAGGAATTCGCTGCGTTGGAAACCATCCGGCAGGGTCTCGCGGACGGTTTGCTCAATGACCCGCGGGCCGGCGAAGCCGATGAGCGCACCCGGCTCGGCCATGTTGATATCACCCAACATCGCCAGGCTTGCGGAGACCCCGCCCATGGTGGGGTCGGTCATGATGGAGATGAACGGCAGGCCCTTCTCACGCAGGCGCCCGAGGGCGGCACTGGTTTTGGCCATCTGCAGCAGCGAAAACAGTGACTCCTGCATGCGTGCGCCGCCGCTTGCGGAGAAGCAGACCAGGGGCAAGTGATCGCGCAACGCCACCTCGACGCCGCGCACGAACCGCTCCCCGACCACGGAGCCCATGGAGCCACCCATGAAGCGGAACTCGAAGGCGGCGGCGACGATGCCCATGCCCTTGAGCTGGCCGCGTAGTACCACCAACGCCTCGCGCTCGTTGGTCTGCTTCTGCGCCTGGGCAAGACGCTCGCGGTACTTCTTGAGGTCTTTGAACTTCAGCGGGTCGTCAGACTCGAGCTCGGCACCGATTTCCTCCGCCGGCTGATCGTCCAGAAACAACGTCAACCGCCGCCGCGCCCCGATGCGGTTGTGGTAGTTACACTTGGGGCAGACGTCCAGGTTGCGCTCCAGCTCCGCCCGGTACAGCACCGCGTTGCAGCCTGGGCACTTGTCCCATAGCCCTTCGGGAACGGCACGCTTGTTGTTTGCCTCCGTGCGGATGCGGCTTGGAATCAGTTTTTCGAACCAGCTCACGGCGTCGCCCTTGGCTCGACTCATGGCCCCGGCCTGCTTGCATCCGCACCATCGATGGCCTGCCTGAGCTCGCCGAGAAGATCAGCCACCGCCTCCGGGATGCTCGCCGGCTCGGCTGTCAGGGCCTCGATGCGCTGTACGATGGCACTGCCGACGATAACGGCATCCGCGACGGCTGCCACCCGCGCGGCGCTCGCACCGTCCTTGATACCGAAGCCGACGCCCACTGGCAGCGCAATCTGTGCGCGAATCTCCGCGAGCTTGCTGGCAACACCATCGATATCGAGGTTACCGGCGCCGGTGACGCCCTTGACGGCCACGTAGTAGACAAAGCCCGAGGCGACGCCGCCGATGCGCGCGATGCGCTCGGCGTCCGATGTGGGCGCGAGCAGATAGACCAGGTCAAGCCCCTGGGGACGCAGGGCGGCGGCTAGGGTCTCCGCCTCTTCCGGCGGCACGTCCACCACCAGGGCGCCGTCGAGGCCGGCCTCGGCGGCGGCGGCAGCAAAGGCCTCTACGCCCATGATCTCGATGGGGTTCAGATACCCCATCAGCACCACGGGTGTGGTGCTGTTCTCGGCGCGGAAGGCGCGCACCATGTCCAGCACATCCCGCAGGCGCACCCCCGCGGCGAGCGCCCGTTCCGTGGCGCGCTGGATGACCGGCCCATCGGCGATGGGGTCCGAGAAGGGCACTCCGAGCTCGATGAGGTCGACCCCGGCGGCCACCATGCGGTGCATGAGCGCCACGGTAACGTTGGGGCTCGGGTCGCCGGCGGTGACAAAGGGGATCAGCGCCGTCCGGCCCTCGCCGCGTAGGCGCTCGAACAGGGCGTCGATGCGACTCACAGCGCGAGTCCGTCCAAGCGAGCGACGGTATCCATGTCCTTGTCGCCGCGGCCCGACAGGTTCACGACGATGGTTTGATCGCGCCGCAGCGTGGGGGCGAGCTTGGCAGCGTACGCCAACGCGTGACTGGTCTCCAGCGCTGGGATGATGCCCTCCGTGCGAGTCAGACCATGAAACGCCGCGAGCGCCTCGTCGTCGCTGACCGCGACGTACTCCGCCCGGCCGGAATCCTTCAGCCACGCGTGCTCGGGGCCGACGCCGGGGTAGTCGAGCCCGGCTGAGATGGAGTGGGTCTCGGCGATCTGGCCGTTCTCGTCCTCCATCAGGTAGGTGCGGTTGCCGTGCAGCACGCCGGGCTTGCCCGCGCAAAGCGGTGCCGCATGGTGCCCGGTGGCGAGCCCCTCGCCGCCCGCCTCGACGCCGATCATGCGCACATCGGCATCGTCGATGAACGGATAGAACAGCCCGATGGCATTGGAGCCACCGCCGACGCAGGCCATGACCACGTCCGGCAGCCGTCCGGCGCGCTCGAGCATCTGCGCACGTGTCTCGCGGCCGATGACGGCCTGGAAGTCCCGCACCATGGCCGGATACGGATGCGGCCCGGCCACGGTGCCGATGATGTAGAAGGTGTTGTCGACGTTGGTGACCCAGTCGCGCATCGCCTCGTTCAGGGCGTCCTTCAAGGTGCGCGAACCCGACTTCACGGCGATTACCTCGGCGCCCAACAGGCGCATGCGGTAGACGTTGGCCTCCTGGCGTGCAACGTCGACCTCACCCATGTAGACGACGCACTCGAGCCCCAGGCGCGCCGCGACGGTCGCGGTCGCAACGCCGTGCTGACCGGCGCCCGTCTCGGCAATGATCCGGGTCTTGCCCATGCGCCTTGCGAGCAGGGCCTGACCGACGGTGTTGTTCACCTTGTGGGCGCCGGTGTGGTTGAGATCCTCGCGCTTCAAGAAGACCTGGGCACCGCCGAGGGTGCGGCTCAGGCGCTCGGCGTGATAGACGGGCGAGGGCCTGCCGACATAGTCGCGAAGATCGAGATCGAGCTCGGCGAGGAACGTCTCGTCGGCGAGGTAGCGCTCGTAGGCGGCCTGCAGCTCCTCGAGCGGCTGCATGAGGGTCTCAGGAACGAACCTGCCGCCGTAGCGGCCGAAGTGGCCGCGGGCGTCCGGCAGCCGAATGTTGTCATCGGGATTCATCACCATCTCTTACCCGTTGGAGGAAGGCCGCCATCTTGACCTCGTCTTTGATCCCATTCGCCGACTCCACGCCGCCGCTAACGTCCAGGGCGTAAGGCCGCACGCGCCGAACCGCCTCCCGAACGTTCTCCGGCGTGAGCCCCCCGGCGAGGATGATCCGCGGCGCAAGCCACGCCGGCACCAGGTCCCAATCGAAGCGCCGACCCGTTCCGCCCGCCCGAAGCGGGTCGTAGGTGTCCAGGAGCAGACCGCGTGCCCGTCCATAGGCGCGAACCTCGGCCGCGAGATCGATACCAGGCCGCATGCGCAGCGCCTTGATCCATGGCCGCTCGAAGGCGCCGCAGTAGTCGGGGGGCTCTTGCCCGTGGAACTGAAGGGAGTCGAGCGGTACACGCGCGAGAATGGCACGCACGTAATCCGCTTCGGCATCGACGAACAAGCCGACGCTGGTGACGAACGGCGGCAGCCTGCTCACTAGCGTTCGCGCGCGATCGGGCGAGATCGCGCGCGGACTTCGGTCGTAGAACACCAGGCCGACGGCATCGGCACCGACCGCGACGGCCGCAGCCATGTCCGCGTCTCGTGTCAGACCGCAAATCTTTACCCGGGTTCGATGCATGGTCGTGGCTGTCTCGTGCCTTGGTCTCGGCTTTCGGCCCGCGCTGCTTGCGACGGGCGGCGCGCCCGGGCCGTGCCGTCCTGGCGCCCGCCCGCCGGGTTGCGGGAGCCTGGTCGGTCCGGGCGGGGGCCGGGTCGGTCCGGGCGGAGGCCGGGTCGGTCCGGGTCGGGCGCAGGACGCTGTTTCGTCGTTGCGGCGCCTTCGGACCCCGGGTCTCCGTCCTGGAGCCAGGCCCCGGATCTCCGGTTTCGGACAACGAAATCGGCGCTCGGAGGCGCCCATTATCGGCCAAGGGGGGATCAGGGCGCGATCGCCTCGAGCGGGCGCTGCGGCAGGTCGAACCGCTGCGGGTAGTCGGCGCGCACGAAATACAG
>CAZGCI010000090.1:0-15478 GCA_964524185.1 uncultured Thiohalocapsa sp.
AGTGAGCGACCGACCCTGCCGCAGCACAAGCCACCATCCACCACGACCGCTCCCACAGGAACCAATTCAACGCATTTCGATGTTGACGGCCAAGACGGTATCTACGCCGCTTGGCCGCAACAGATGTTTGCAGATGCGCCGAATTTCCCACGCGGCGTTGTGCGCCAGGCGCCGGCAGGGGGAAAGGGCCGAGGGCCGAGGCGCAACGGCCGATGCCAGGACTGTGTGTCCGCGCCTTGGCCCTCGGCCCTGGCCAGCAAACAACCCGCTGGCGTAACGGCGCCCCAGTCGCTCGTCGGTCTGAGGCATCGCCTCGCTGACAATCCCGGTGAAGGGTTCCGCACAACAAGCGCGGCCGGCCGCTTAGCCACCAACAGCGATCGCATCACCCGGCCGCAGACCGAGTCGATCCGCCGCCCGGCCCTGGTTGATGGCGATTTCCACGAGGCCGAAGGCGTTCTCGTACCAGAAGGCATCCCCGACGGCGACGTCCGAGAAGGTCCGGGCGCGACGGACGCTGGTGGGGCCGCCACGGATAACCGCGGTGTCTGCGATCTCGTCCGCGGGCAGGCCGGTCATGAGATTGCCGTAGTGGTCCACATAGCAGACGGCAGCGCGTGTGCTGGGCATCTCTGCGCCGATGAGCGCCTCCGTGTCGACGCGCAGGGCAGCCGGCACACTGCCCGCAACAAGCCGCGCGGCGATGGGCGTGAAGACGTCGCGACCATGGAAGGTGGCGGAGCTGTCTCGAGGACGCCAAGTCACGCGCCACAGCTCAGTTGGCGCTTGGCTCAATCGCAGCAACGGCAGGAGCAGTCCATTATCTGGTGCAAGGAGCCAGTCCGGACCAATACGCGCCGCGAGCACGCCGCGATCGGTGCCAACGCCAGGATCGACCACGCAGAGGTAGAGCGTCTGCTGTGGCATGCCGCGGCGCAGACCAGGAAGGAGATAGGCGGCCAGATCGGGCCGGAATGCCGGGAGGTCAGAGATCAGCTCCACGACGGGGATTCGCGGACAAGCGGCAGCCAGCAGCAGTCGGATCTGGCCGACGTACGGACCAACGCCGAAGTCCGTCAGGAGCGCGATGCGCTCCGGTCTCCGTGCCTTCGGTAGATCCGCGCCAAACCTTCGCCACATGACTGGGCCCCCGATTGGGCGCCTGACCCATCAACAAAAAGGCCGGGACTGGCCCGGCCTTCGGTGTGCACGCCGCCTTGCGGTGTGCGACAGCGTGCGGAGCAAACCGCTGACAGCGCGTCACACGGCCTCGTCAAGGTCCTCGTCGGTGTCCTCGACAATCGGTCGGTCCACCAGCTCGACGTACGCCATGGGGGCAGCGTCGCCTGGCCGGAAGCCGCACTTCAGGATACGCAAATACCCACCAGGGCGGGCCTCGTACCGCGGGCCCAGCTCGGTGAACAGCTTACCGACGGCTTCTTTATCCCGCAGTCGTGAGAAGGCGAGCCGTCGATGGTGGACGGAATCCGTCTTACCCAGCGTGATCAGCGGCTCTGCAACCCGACGCAGCTCCTTCGCCTTCGGCAGCGTGGTCTTGATCAGCTCGTGGCGGATGAGCGACCCCGCCATATTCCGAAACATCGCTTCGCGATGCGAGCTATTGCGGTTGAGGTGCCTGCCGGCTTTACGATGGCGCATGATCTTGCTTCCGTCTGAATCTAATATCCAACAGGTCTACTTGACCATCAACTCGTCGATGTTCTCGGGCGGCCAGTTATCGAGCCGCATCCCCAACGAGAGGCCCCGGGTCGCCAGCACATCCTTGATCTCGGTGAGGGACTTCTTGCCGAGATTAGGGGTCTTGAGCAACTCAACCTCAGTGCGCTGAATCAGGTCCCCGATAAGGTAGATGTTTTCGGCCTTGAGGCAATTCGCGGAGCGCACGGTCAGCTCCAACTCATCCACTGGCCGGACCAGGATCGGGTCGAAGGGCGGCTCCTTGGGTGCGTGCTCCGCAGGCGAATCCCCGTCCGAGGAGGTCTCGAGGTCGACGAAGCTTGTCAACTGATCACGTAGGATCATCGCCGCACGCTGGATCGCGTCCTGTGGATCGATCGTCCCGTTGGTTTCGAGATCGATCACGAGACGATCCAAGTCGGTGCGCTGCTCGACACGGGCGGCCGGTACCTCGATGGCGACCCGCCGCACGGGGCTGAATGACGCGTCGAGGGGCAGCTTGCCGATGGGGCGATCTTCTGTACTGTTCATTTCGCGCTGGGTCGCCGGCTCGTAGCCGCGACCGCGCCGGACCGTGACGGTCATGCTCAGCTCGGTCTCGCCCGTCAGGGTGGCTATCACCAGGTCCGGATTGGCAATCTCTGCCGTGTGATCGATGGCAATATCCCCTGCGGTCACGGCCCCGGGCCCGACTTTGCTCAGCGTGAAGGTCGCTTCGTCCCGGCCGTTGAGCGCGATGGCCAACTCCTTCAGATTCAGCAGGATTTCGAGCACATCCTGCTGTACGCCCTCAATGGTGGTGTATTCGTGGAGGATACCCTGGATCTCCACTTCGGTGACTGCACAGCCGTCCATAGACGACAATAGGATACGCCGCAAGGCGTTGCCCAGCGTATGTCCAAAGCCGCGTTCCAGGGGCTCCAGTGAAACCCGTGCGCGATGCTTCGAGCCATCAACCGGCTCTACTTTGACGATGCGCGGCTTGAGGAATCCGCTCCCGGCCTCTGCCATACTTGGAACCTCTGAGGTTACGACCTCTGGAATGCGTTACTTGGAGTAGAGCTCGACGATGAGGGACTCATTGATGTCCGCGGGCAGATCCGTACGATCCGGCACACGCTTAAACACGCCTTTGGCGAGCTTGGTGTCCACCTCAACCCAGTCGACGAACCCGTACTGCTCCGCGAGCGACATGGCGTTTTGCACACGCACCTGCTTCTTTGCCTTCTCCCGCACCTCGATGGCGTCCTCTGGCGAGACAATATAAGAGGGAATGGACACCACTTGCCCGTTGACCAGCACGCCCTTGTGGTTGATCAGCTGACGCGACTCCGCGCGAGTGGATCCGAAGCCCATGCGGTAAACCACGGTGTCCAGGCGACGCTCAAGCAGTTGCAAGAGGTTTTCGCCCGTGGCGCCCTTTTGCCGCGCCGCTTCCTTGTAGTAGCCGCGAAACTGCTTCTCCATCACGCCATAGATGCGCCGAACCTTTTGCTTCTCCCGCAGCTGGACGCCATAATCAGACAGGCGCCGGCGGCGCTCCATCGCCTGACCCGGCGTCTTCTCCATGTTGCACTTGGTTTCGAGTGCGCGCGCGCGACTCTTCAGCCCGAGGTCGACACCCTCGCGCCGTGCCAGCTTGCAGGTCGGTCCGACGTACCTTGCCATTTCGAGACTCTCTGTGAATGAATTCTTGCCGCCGGAGCTAGACGCGCCGCTTTTTGGGGGGGCGGCATCCGTTGTGGGGAATCGGCGTCACATCTGTGATGCTGTTGACCTTGAAGCCCGCGTTATTGAGTGCGCGTACAGCGGACTCGCGCCCCGGACCGGGTCCTTTCACGTTCACGTCCAAGTTCATGACGCCGAACTCTTTGGCAGCGGCGCCGGCCCGCGAGGCTGCGACCTGCGCGGCAAATGGCGTGCTTTTTCGGGAGCCGCGGAAGCCGGAGCCGCCGGCAGTCGCCCATGCCAGCGCGTTGCCCTGGCGGTCCGTGATCATGACGATCGTGTTGTTGAAGGACGCGTGCACGTGGGCGATACCGTCCGCCACCTGCTTTTTGACCTTCTTCCGCGTTTTTACCTGTTTTGCCACCAATGACTCCCGGTAGGAACTCGTATCCGGACCACCGACGTTGCCGGCGATCGCTGCCTCAGTCCCGACTTAACGCAATCTACCTAACGTTTGATCGGACGCCGCGGCCCCTTGCGGGTACGGGCGTTGGTCCGTGTGCGCTGCCCACGCAGGGGCAGGCCGCGACGATGACGGATGCCCCGATTGCAGCCAAGATCCATGAGCCGCTTGATATTCATCGCAACCTCCCGGCGGAGGTCGCCCTCCACGGAGTGCTTGCCGACCTCGGAGCGCAAGCGATCAACCTCGTCCTCAGACAGGTCTTGGATGCGGGCCGTGGCCGGCACGTTGGCCGCGTCGCAAATTTGCGCTGCGCGGGTTCGGCCGATGCCGTAGATCGCCGTTAGGGCGATGACCGCATGCTTACGGTCCGGAATGTTGACGCCGGCTATGCGGGCCATGCTGGAGACTCCTCGCTGAACAGCTCATGCGCGGATGTAAACCGCGCAGAATAGCAATAATCAAATCCACCGTCAACGTTGCGGGCTTAGCCCTGACGCTGCTTGTGCCTGACGTCTTTACAAATCACCCGAACCGTACCGTTACGACGGATGATCTTGCAGTGTCGACAAACCTTCTTGACGGACGCCTGTACCTTCATTGTTCTCTCCTAGGACCTGTTGCTCCGGCAAGCCATCGGCGGCGATGTCATCGACGCCGATGGTGTGCCGCCGCGTGTCTCGCGTTAGGCGCGCTGCGCCTATACTTGTGTTCGATCAGCGGGTCAGCCCGGCGCCTGGTGCTTTCAAGTTGGCCTTTTTCATGAGCCCCTCGTATTGGTGCGACATCAGATGTGCCTGCACTTGAGCCATAAAATCCATGACCACGACCACCACGATCAGCAGCGACGTTCCGCCGAAGTAGAAGGGGACGTTCCAGCCCACAATCAGGAACTCCGGTAGCAAACAGACGGCCGTGATATACAGCGCACCTGCGGCCGTCAGCCGGGTCATCACCGTGTCGATGTAGCGGGCTGTCTGCTCGCCCGGGCGGATACCGGGGATGAATGCACCCGATCGCTTGAGGTTGTCTGCTGTGTCCTTCGCGTTGAACACCAGCGCCGTGTAGAAGAAGCAGAAAAAGATAATGGCCGCCGCGTAAAAGATGACGTAAATGGGCTCGCCGGGCGAGAGCTTTGCGGTCAGGTCCGCAAGCCAACGCAGATCCTCCGACTGCCCAAACCACTGACCCAGTGTGCCCGGAAACAGGATGATGCTCGAGGCAAATATCGGGGGAATCACGCCCGCCATATTCAGCTTCAGCGGCAGGTGCGTGCTCTGCGCCGCCATCATGCGTCGCCCCTGTTGCCGGCGGGCATAGTTGACGGTAATCCGCCGCTGTCCGCGTTCAACGAAGACGACAAAGGCGGTCACCGCCAGCGCCAGCGCGAACAAGGTTAATACCGTCAGCGCGTTCATCTCACCGGTGCGCACCAGTTCCAGCGTGCCGCCCACAGCCGCCGGAAGCCCGGCGACGATACCCGCAAATATGATCAGCGAGATACCGTTGCCGATGCCACGCTCGGTAATCTGCTCACCGAGCCACACGAGGAACATGGTCCCCGTGACCAGGGACACAGCCGCGGTGAAAACGAAGCCAAACCCCTGCTGCACGACGATGGCGGAACCGCCCGCTGTTTGGCCCTGCAGCGCAATTGAGATGCCGATGGCCTGAAAGGTCGCCAACACGACGGTCCCGTACCGAGTGTATTGGGTGATCTTCCGCCGCCCAGACTCGCCCTCTTTTTTCAATTGCTCCAGCTTTGGAATCACGGCCGCCATCAGCTGCATGATGATGCTGGCCGAGATGTACGGCATGATGCCCAGCGCGAGCAGACTCGCACGCTCCAGCGCCCCCCCCGAAAACATGTTGAACATGTCCAGGATCGAGCCCTGATTCTGATCGAACAGAATCGCCAGAGCCTCCGGGTTTACGCCGGGCACCGGAATGAATGTGCCGATGCGATAGACGAGCAGCGCACCGAGCACGAACAGCAGACGCTGCCGCAGCTCGGTGAGTCTGCCCATGCCCCCGAGGGACTGCATGGCCGATGCACTGCTTTTCGCCATAGGTCTCTCGCCGAACCAGCCTTAGATCGTCGTTGTTTCGCAGTTCATCGCGGGACGGACGCCGCGTTGCCGCACACAGCCCTCAGCACGCGACGCTCAGCACTTAGGCCTCTGCGACGGTCCCGCCGGCGGCCTCGATGGCGGCCTTCGCGCCGGCGGTCACCGCAATGCCGCGGATCGTCATAGGACGCGCCACTTCGCCAGACTTGATGACCTTCACGCGCTTCACAGCCCGCCCGATCAAACCTGCGGCACGCAGCGTTTCGAGCGTCACCTCGTCCCCAGACACGAGGCGTAGCTCACTGAGACGGACCTGGTCGCGCTCCGCCGCACGACGGGAGTGGAAGCCCACCTTCGGCAGGCGTCGCTGCAGCGGCATCTGGCCGCCCTCAAACCCGAGCTTGTGGAATCCGCCAGAGCGCGACTTTTGACCCTTGTGCCCGCGCCCGCACGTCTTGCCTAGCCCGCTGCCAATACCCCGCCCGACCCGTTTGCGCGCGGAGCGACTGCCTGCAGCTGGGTGCAAATCATTCATATGCATGTCAGACCTCCTTGAGCTCCCGCACCATGTACGACACTTTGTTGAGCATACCCCGGGTCGCCGCAGTGTCCTCCACCTCGACAATCTGGTGCACGCGTCTGAGGCCCAACCCTCGCACGCACGCCTGATGGTTTTTCAGGCGCCCATGCAGGCTGCGGGTCAGTTGGACCCGCATGGTCGGCTTGGTGCTAGCGGTGCTCATGAGCGAATCTCCTCGACGCCCTTCCCACGCTTGGCGGCAACCAACTCAGCGTCAACCATATCCGACAGGCCATTGATGGTGGCGCGAACCACGTTCATCGCATTATTCGTGCCAATGCACTTCGCGAGGACGTTCTGCACGCCCACCACCTCAAAAACGGCACGCATGGCTCCACCGGCGATGATGCCGGTGCCTTCCGATGCCGGCTGCATGTAGACTCGCGCCGCGCCGTGCCGGCCCACCAAGGGGTATTGCAGCGTGGCGCCCTTGAGCCGCACGTCGACCATGTTTTTACGCGCAGCCTCCATGGCTTTTTGGATGGCGACCGGCACCTCTCGCGCCTTGCCCGTGCCAAAGCCGACCCGACCCTTGCCATCGCCGACGACGGTCAAAGCGCCAAACCCGAACACACGGCCACCCTTGACCACCTTCGCAACCCGGTTCACAGAGATGAGCTTCTCCAGGAGCTCGTCGCCTTCGGGCTTAGGATTGAATGCTGCCATTGCCGCAACCTCAGAACTTGAGTCCGTTTTCGCGCGCAGCGTCGGCCAACGCCTTGACACGCCCGTGGTATTTGAAGCCGGAACGATCGAAGCTCACCTGCTCCACGCCGGCGGCGCGGGCACGTTCGGCGACAATGCGACCCACGGCCACAGCCGCAGAGATATTGCCCGAGTGCCCCGAAGCAGACTGCCGATACTCTTTGTCGAGCGTCGACGCGCTGACGATAACCCGATTGCCGTCCGGCGAGATCACCTGCGCATAGATATGCTGCGGCGACCGATGTATACAGAGCCGGTGCGCGCCAAGCTCGCGAATCTTTGCCCGCCCCCGAGCGGCGCGCCGCAGCCGTGATTGCCGTTTGTCCATTGCTGCCACCTATTTCTTCTTCGCTTCTTTACGGACAACGAGCTCGTCCGCGTAGCGCACGCCCTTTCCTTTGTAGGGCTCCGGCGGCCGGAAGGCACGAATCTCCGCTGCCACCTGGCCGACCCGCTGCTTGTCTGCCCCGGCGACGACAATCTCGGTCGGAGTCGGGGTGTCGACCTGGATCCCCTCGGGTACCGGATAGTCAATCGGGTGCGAAAACCCCAGCGTCAGATTCAACACCTTACCCTTGGCCTGAGCACGATAACCAACACCGACCAAACTCAACTTGCGCTCGAAACCGGTATTGACCCCGGTGACCATATTGTTGATCAGAGCGCGGGTCGTCCCCGCCATTGCCCAATGCTCGGGGCGGTCCCCGTGCGGCTTGATGCGCACGACGCCATCTTCCACGACGACAGACACCGTAGGGTGCACGCGCCAGCTCATGCTGCCCTTGCTCCCTTTGACGGCCACGTCCTGGCCGGTGACTGTCACTTCTACACCGGATGGCACCTGGACGGGCGCTTTTGCAATTCTCGACATGCCCGAACTCCAGTTACGCAACGTAGGCGATGATCTCGCCACCATGGCCCGCCTCGCGGGCCTGGCGGTCCGTCATCAGACCTTGGGAAGTTGATACGATCGCCACGCCCAGGCCGGCCCACACCCTTGGCAGCTCGTTGCGCCCGCGGTAAATCCGCAGCCCGGGGCGGGACACGCGCTTGAGCTCCTCGATCACAGGCTTACCGCGAAAGTATTTCAGCCGCAGCTCAAGCTGTGACTTGCCTTCAACATCGTGCACGGAAAAGTCACTGATGTACCCCTCTTCCTTAAGTAGGGCTGCGATAGCGGTCTTCTGCTTAGATGATGGCATGCGGATGGTAATCCGCCCGCGCGCTTGGCCGTTGCGGATACGTGTCAACATATCTGCAATCGGATCCGACATACTCATAGGTGTTCTCCTCGGGTCAGACCGCCGCGCTCGGCGCGATACCCTTTCCCAGCAGGCTGGAAGGCTCCGTGGTGGCTAAAGCGCCCCCGAGATCCGTTCCGGCAAAATTTCTGTTACCAGCTCGCCTTGACGACGCCCGGAACATCCCCGCGCATCACCGCCTCGCGCAGCTTGTTTCGACATAGCCCGAACTTGCGGTAGACCGCATGCGGCCGTCCACTGATCCGGCAGCGACGCTGTTTGCGGGCAGGACTCGCGTCCCGCGGCAGCTTCTGTAACGCAACCACGGCAGCATCAACCGCTTCCGCTTCCGCGCTCCGATCATCGATGATCGCCTTCAGGCGCTCACGCTTGGCGGCAAACCGCGCCACCGTTTTCGCCCGCTTGACTTCGCGGGCAATCATGCTCTTTTTTGCCATGATTCGCCTATGTCCGAAACGGAAAGTTGAATGCGTCCAAGAGTGCTCGGCCCTCTTCGTCCGTGGTTGCACTGGTGGTGATGGTGATATCGAGACCACGAATGGCGTCTATCTTGTCGTAGTCGATCTCCGGGAAGATGATCTGCTCACGCACGCCCATCGAGTAGTTACCGCGGCCGTCGAAGGCCTTCGGACTCAAGCCACGGAAGTCACGGATACGTGGAATTGAGATATTGATCAGCCGGTCGAGGAACTCATACATACGATCGCGGCGCAGCGTGACTTTGCAGCCAATCGGCCAACCGTCCCGTATCTTGAATCCCGCGATGGACTTCCGGGCCTTCGTTATAATCGGCTTTTGGCCAGAGATTTTGGTCAAATCACTGACAGCGTTTTCCATGATCTTCTTGTCGTTGATCGCTTCGCCGACACCCATGTTGAGGGTGACCTTCACGAGGCGTGGCACCTGCATAACGCTCTTATAGCCTAAGCGCTCCTGCAGCTGACCGACGATAAGTTCCTGGTATTGGGTTGCCAATCTAGACATATCTGCTCAACTTAAACGTCGACGACTTCGCCGTCGGATTTGAACACCCGCACCTTCCTGCCGTCGCCCAGTATTTTGAAGCCGACACGATCGACGCCGCCCTTCGTGGGGCTGTACAAGCCAACGTTGGACACGTGGAGCGGCATCTCCTTATCCATGATCCCGCCCGCGACGCCCCGATTGGGATTCGGCTTCTGGTGCTTCTTCGCCACGTTGACGTTTTCGACAACGACGCGCTCCGCGTCGATGACACGCAACACGGTGCCCCGTTTACCCTTGTCTCTGCCCGCGATGACCATGACGTCATCGCCCACTTTAATCTTGCGCATAGCTGTCACCCTGTCTGCTGCGACCTTCGCTGCTCGCTGAGCGAGCGCAGAGCGCGTTGGACTTAGAGCACCTCCGGAGCGAGTGAGATAATCTTCATGAAACGTTCGCCACGCAGCTCGCGCGTTACCGGACCAAAGATGCGCGTGCCGATGGGCTGCAGTTGGTTATTCAGCAGCACAGCAGCGTTACCATCGAAGCGGATCAGCGAACCATCGGGACGCCGCACGCCCTTGCGTGTGCGCACGACGACAGCGTTGAAGACATCTCCCTTTTTGACCTTCCCGCGTGGAATTGCGTCCTTGACTGTGACCTTGACGATATCGCCAATGTTGGCATACCGGCGATGGGAGCCGCCCAGAACCTTGATGCACTGGACGGCCCGCGCGCCACTGTTGTCTGCAACCGCGAGGCGGGTTTGCATTTGAATCATTGTCAGTACCTACCTCTGCAAGGGGTGGCCTATGGGCCACGGACGCTGAAGAAACATCGGCGCGGCCCGATGCTGCCGGAGCGCCGGACCGTTGGAATCAGCGCGCCTTCTCGACGACGTCCAATAGCCGCCAGCATTTGGTCTTCGACAGCGGCCGACACTGTTCAACCCGAACCCAGTCGCCGTTATTACAGGTATTGTCGGCGTCATGCGCGTGCAGCTTCATTGAGCGGCGCAAGAACTTACCGTAGAGCGGATGCTTGACGCGCCGCTCCACCAGCACTGTGATGGTACGGTCCATCGCGTTGCTGACGACCTGACCGGTCAGGATACGATTGCTTTTCTCTTCGGACATAGTGTGCTATCTCGTCGCCGCCAGGCTGCGCGATGCGAAGGCACCCGAACAGCGTGTCAGCGTATATTTTGTTCGTACCAGAGGCCGTCTACGGCTGCTGTTCTGCCAAAACCGTTTTTATGCGTGCAATCTGGCGACGCACCGTCTTCACTTGCGATGGCCGGCTGAGTTGCCCATTGCCCTTTTGCATCCGCAGATTGAACTGCTCCTTCAGCAGTTCGAGTAGCTGTTTCTCCAAGTCGCCACGGGCCTGCCCGCGTAGCTCAGCCGCCTTACTCACAGCATCGTCCTCTTCTCGAACTTGGTCTGCACCGGGAGCTTCGCGGCAGCGAGCCGAAAGGCTTCGCGCGCCAAATCCTCGGACACGCCTTCAATCTCGTACAGCATGCGACCAGGCTGTACCTGGGCGACCCAGTACTCGACATTGCCCTTGCCTTTGCCCATACGGACCTCAAGCGGTTTCTTGGAGACGGGCTTGTCTGGGAACAGCCGTATCCAGAGCTTGCCGCCACGCCGAACCTTACGTGTGATGGCCCGACGTGCAGCCTCGATTTGCCGTGCCGTAATTCGCCCACGGCCTGTCGCCTTGAGCCCGAACTCACCGAACGACACTTCATTGCCGCTTTGCGCGAGGCCCCGATTGCGACCCTTGTGTTGCTTGCGGAACTTGGTTCTCTTCGGTTGCAGCATCGCTTATCCCCTCCGTGCACTGCGCTTCTCAGCCGGCTGCGGCTCCTCGGGCATGCCCTCAAAGATTTCGCCCCGGAAGATCCATACCTTGACCCCGAGAATGCCGTAGGTCGTCCGCGCTTCAGCGAATCCATAGTCGATATCGGCCCGCAGCGTATGCAGCGGGACGCGACCCTCGCGATACCACTCCGAGCGCGCAATTTCCGCGCCGTTCAGCCGGCCCGCGATGTTTACCCGGACGCCACCCGCGCCGGCCCGCATGGTTGACTGCACCGCCCGCTTCATGGCGCGACGGAACATGATGCGCCGCTCCAATTGTTGGGCGATGCCCTCGGCGACGAGTTGGCCATCGAGTTCAGGCTTGCGGATCTCCTCGATGCTGATGTGCACAGGGATACCCATCCGCTGCGCGACCTCAGCCCGTAGCTTATCGATCTCTTCACCCTTCTTCCCAATGACCACGCCGGGGCGTGCCGTATGGATGGTGATGTGCGCGTTCTTCGCCGGACGGTTAATTTGTATCCGGCTCACCGAGGCATTTGCGAGCTTTTTTTTCAGAAAGCTCCGTACCTCGATATCGTTATTCAGAAAATCGGCGTAATCCTTCGAATCGGCATACCAAGTGGACGTCCAGTCCTTGACGATGCCGAGCCGAATGCCGGTCGGATTTACTTTCTGTCCCATGACCTCTTGCGACCTCAGCCTTCGGCGACCGTCACGCTGATGTGACTGGTCCGTTTTAAGATGCGAGCTGCCCTACCCTTGGCACGCGCGCGAATGCGCTTCATGGTTGGGCCTTCGTTGACTTGCACCGCAACGACCTTCAGCTCGTCGACATCAGCGCCCTCGTTATGCTCCGCGTTAGCGATGGCGGACTCGAGCACCTTCCGAAAGATCTCGGCTGCCTTTTTGGTGCTGAACTGCAGGTCGCTTAGGGCGCGCTCGACGTACATGCCACGGATCTGGTCGCCGACCAGCCGAGCCTTTTGCGCCGAAATGCGCGCATATTTCAGTGTCGCCACCGCTTGCATGATGATGCTCCTGAAAGTCCCGCTTCAGCGCTTTTTGGCTTTGCGGTCTGCCGCATGACCACGGAAAGTCCGGGTCAGCGCGAACTCCCCCAGCTTGTGTCCGATCATGTTCTCGTTGACCAGGATGGGCACATGCTGACGACCGTTGTGAACCGCGATGGTCAAACCGACCATCTCCGGCACGACCATTGAGCGCCGGGACCACGTCTTGATCGGGCGCTTGCTGTTCTGGGCAACGGCGTCGGTGACCTTCTTTGCGAGATGGTGATCGACAAACGGCCCTTTTCTAACTGAACGTGGCACTGGATCGAACCTCGAAGCTGTTCCTATTTCCGGCCGCGACGGCGAACAATCATGCCGTCGGTCCGCTTGTTCTTGCGGGTCTTGTACCCCTTCGTGGGGACGCCCCAGGGGGTGACTGGGTGACGACCACCGGAGGTACGGCCCTCACCGCCACCATGCGGGTGATCCACGGGGTTCATGACCACGCCCCGCACCGTGGGCCGCACACCGCGCCACCGCGACGCGCCCGCCTTACCCAACTTGCGCAGGCTGTGCTCGCCATTCCCGACCACACCGATGATTGCGCGGCATTCAGCCTGCACCTTCCGCATCTCGCCAGAGCGCAGGCGCAGCGTGGCGTGAGTCCCCTCACGCGCGACGAGCTGAACGGACGCGCCGGCGGAGCGAGCGAGCTGCGCCCCTTTGCCCGGACGCAGTTCCACGCCGTGGATCTCAGTGCCCACGGGGATATTGCGTAGCGGCAGGCAGTTACCCACGGCAATGGGTGCCGTTTCCGAGGCCACCACGGTATCACCCGCTTTGAGGCCCTTGGGCGCAAGCACGTAGGCCCAGTCGCCATCGGCGTATTTCAATAGCGCCAGGTTTGCCGAGCGGTTGGGATCGTATTCGAAGCGCGCGACCGTGGCCGGCACGTCCTCCTTACGCCGCTTGAAGTCGACAATCCGGTAGCGTTGCTTGTGTCCACCACCCCGGTGGCGAACGCTGATGCGCCCGGCATTGTTACGACCGCCCGTGCGACTCTTCTTCGCCACTAATTGGCTCATAGGTGCCCCACGATGCAGATCGGGGGTGGTCACCTTGACCATAAAGCGCCGCCCGGGCGACGAGGGTTTCATCTTTGCAATAGCCATGTCGGTCTACTCCTGTGCGTCGTCGCTCAGGCGCCGCCGCCGAAATCGATATCTTGGCCGGGCTGGAGTCGCACATAGGCCTTGCGCCAATCCGGACGCCGACCATTGCGCGAGCCAAACCGCTTGCGCTTGCCCTTCACATTCATCACCCGAACGTTGTCCACCTGCACATCAAACAACAGCTCAACGGCGCGGCCGACCTCTCGTTTGGTCGCATCCGTAGCGACCCTAAAGACGAACTGCCCGTTGTGGTCTGCGGCGAGGGTCGACTTTTCTGAGATCACCGGCCCGAGCAGCACCTTCATCAAGCGTTCTTGGTTCATGCGAGGCGCTCCTCGAGGCGCTGCAGCGCAGCCTCGGTCAGAATCACATGGCCGAAGCCAATCAGGCTCACCGGATCCACCGCAGCGGCGGTGGTCACGTCCACATGCGGCAAGTTGCGGGCGCCGAGGGACAACGGCTGAAAGAGCGCATCGTCGTCGCTCGCGACAACGAACAAGGCGTCGTCGACCCCCAACTCGGCGAGCTTGGCGACGACCTCCTTGGTCTTCGGCGCCGCTAGATCCCAGTCTCCGACCACCATGAGACGTCCCTGGCGGGCCAGCTCTGCGAGAATCGAGCGCACGGCACCGCGGTACATCTTGCGGTTGACCTTCTGCGCGTAACTGCGCGGTTCGGCCGCAAAGATCTTGCCACCGGAGCGCCACAGTGGGCTCCGTGAACTACCGGCACGAGCGCGACCAGTCCCTTTCTGGCGGAAAGGCTTCGAGCCACCGCCGCGAACCGCTGCTCGGCTCTTTTGCGCCTTGGTTCCGGCGCGCGCACCCGCCAGGTATGCGGTCACTACCTGATGGATCAGCGCCTCGTTATAGCTCACTCCGAACACCACGTCGGAGACCTCCACCGTCACGCCATTGGCTGCGTTGAGTTCCATGACCCCCTCAACCCCTGTTCTTCTGTTTGACGGACGGCAAGACCACCAAGCGACCACCTGCCGGCCCCGGCACACCGCCCCTCACCAAAAGCAAGTTGCGATCAACATCCACCCGGACGATCTCCAGGTTCTGCTGGCAACGATTGACGTTGCCGTGTTGACCCGCCATTCGCTTACCCTTGAACACCCGACCTGGCGTCTGACATTGGCCGATGGAGCCCGGTGCGCGGTGACTCAAGGAGTTACCGTGCGTACTGTCCTGACCGCGAAAGTGATGCCGGCGAATGGCGCCGGAGAAGCCCCGACCCTTCGTCACGCCCCGAACGTCAACTTTCTGGCCCACAGTGAACAGACCGACACCGATCTCCCCACCTGGCTCCAGATCGGCGCCTTCGCCATTGTCCAAGCGAAACTCGTGCAGGCTGTCCCCCGCCTCCACACCAGCCTTTGCAAAGTGACCTGCCATGGGCTTTGTCACACGGGACGCCCGCCGCGTCCCGGCGGTCACCTGTACTGCGCGATAGCCGTCGGTCTCTTCAGTGCGCACCTGACTGACGCGGTTCGGTGCCACTTCGATCACGGTCACCGGCACGCTCGCACCGTCTTCAGCGAAGACCCGCGTCATACCAGCCTTGCGGCCGATTAGTCCAATGCTCATGTCTGCCTTCCCGTTCAACGCGACGCCCTAGGTCACACCAAGGATTCGGTGGGTGACGCCCGCCGCGAACATTGTGTCGTTAACTGAGCCGAATCGATACATCCACGCCGGCGGCGAGATCCAGTTTCATCAGCGCATCCACCGTTTTGTCGGTCGGATCGACGATGTCCATCAACCGCTTGTGGGTACGAAGCTCATACTGGTCGCGCGCATCTTTGTTGACGTGCGGCGAGATCAACACCGTGTAGCGCTCGTGCTTGGACGGCAGCGGCACGGGGCCGCGCACCTGTGCACCCGTGCGCTTGGCGGTGTCGACGATTTCCCGCGCGGACTGATCGATCAGCCGGTGATCGAACGCCTTGAGGCGAATGCGAATACGCTGGTTAGCCATAGCTTCTGACTCGGTGTCCCTACTCGATAATCTTCGCAACGACGCCGGCGCCGACGGTGCGGCCGCCTTCGCGCAC
>CAZGCI010000091.1:0-14835 GCA_964524185.1 uncultured Thiohalocapsa sp.
AACGCGCGCGCCTCAGCCTGCTCTCCGACGACCCCGGCTGGCTCGCCCGCCTGTGCACCGATTACGGCCTGACGCCGCCCGCCTTCACGGCGGCGGATATCCACGTGCTGACGGATGCCGCGGGTTCACCGCTGGCGGACATCCGCGCCGTCGCCGACAACGCCCGCGTGGCCGACCAACTCATCGACACCGTGCGCGCGCTCACGGCCGATCCCGACTGCGCCCTGCATGTCTCCCTGGCCGGCGGCCGCAAGACCATGGGCTATTACGCCGGCTATGCACTGTCGCTGTTCGGTCGCCCGCAAGACCGCCTAAGCCATGTCCTGGTTGCCGAGCCCTTTGAGCAGAGCTGGAACTTCTTCTATCCAACGCCCTACTCGCGCGTCATCGAGACCAATGACAAGAAGCTCGCCGACACCCGCAACGCGCAGGTCACCTTGGCGCCCATCCCCTTTGTGCGCCTGCGCCAGGGGCTGCCCGAGCGCCTGCTCGCCGGCCAGGCCCGCTTCGGCGAGACCGTCGCCGCCGCCCAGCGCGCGCTGCAGCCGCCGACGCTCATCATCGACCTCGCCGGCCGCCGCCTGCAGGCCGCCGGCGAGGTCATCGCACTGCCCGCCGCGCCGCTGGCCTTCTACAGCCTGTTCGCCCGCCGCTGCCAGCAGCGCGACCCCGCGGTGAACTGGCGCGACGCCGGTCTCGCCGATGCCTACCTGGCCGAGTACGCCGCCCTCGTCGGCACCGCCTCCGGCGACTACGAGCGCGTCGAGAGCGCCCTCGCCAACGGCATCAGCAACGAGGACTTCGACCAGCGCAAGGCGCGCACCAACCGCGCACTCACCCAGGCACTCGGCGCCCAGCTCGCCGCGCCGTATCTGATCCAGGCCGACGGCAGCAGACCGCACACCCGCTACCGCTTGCGCCTGGAGCCCGAGGCCATCCGCTTTGGTCCCGTCGCGGCCGACG
This sequence comes from uncultured Thiohalocapsa sp., assembly GCA_964524185.1. Lineage (GTDB taxonomy): Bacteria > Pseudomonadota > Gammaproteobacteria > Chromatiales > Chromatiaceae > Thiohalocapsa. The sequence goes on from CAZGCI010000091.1 coordinate 964, forward strand.
ATGGCAACCTTGCCGCCGAGGCAACGGGCGATGGCGGCGCACAGACTGGCGGCATCGACTGAAACCTAGCCTCGCCATGAAGCTCCACGTCATCCTCGCCTCCGACCAAGTGCTGCAGAACCTGATCCCGGTGCTGATGGAGCGCCCACAGCGCGTCTGCCTCGTGGTCACGACCGCCATGGCCCGCCGTGGTGCCGACCAGCGCTTGCGCCGTCTGCTGCGCCAGGCCGAGGCCGAGCTGATCCTCTGCACCGACGCCCCGGACGCCGGCTTTGCCGACATCCGCGCCTATGCGCATCGGGTCGTCGAGCAGGTCATCACCGCTGGTGCCGACGCCGAGATCGTGCTCAATGCCACCGGCGGCACCAAGCTGATGGCCATCGCCTATGTCGAGGCCTTTCGCGGCATCGCCCAGCGCATCCTCTACACCGACACCGCCCACCGGCGCATCGAGTACCTGCCGAGCGAGCGCGACGCTGCCGTGCCAACGCCCACGCCCATGACCAATGTGCTCGACGTGCCCGGCTATCTGCGCGCCCAAGGCTTTCAGTGCCAACGTCCGCGCTCCGACGAGGCCGACTGGCAACAACGGGTCGCCCAGCGCAAGGCCGCGTGCAAGTTCCTCGGCAAGCACATCGGCGATGCGCACCTGCAGCAGTTTATCGGCGCTCTCAATGGTCTGGCCGACAAGGCCCTGGAGCGCCTGCCGAACAGCTATGACGAGCGCCTGGCGGCACCGGTGCAATCCTTCACCCGGCCGCCCCGGGGCCGTTGGGCGGAGGCGCTGGATGCACTGACACGAGCCGGCATCCTGGACTGGACGCCCGGCTCCCAATACCTGCACTTCCGCGACACCGATGCCGCACAGTTCGCCCGCGGCGGCTGGCTGGAGGAATACGCCTTTCACGTCCTCTGCGACGCCGGCGTCCACGATGTCCGCCTTGGCGTCAGCGGCGTCTGGGACAACGAGCAGACCATGGCCAACGAGCTCGACGTGCTTGCCTGTCACCTGAACCAGCTCCTGTTCATCGAATGCAAGACGCTGCGCCTGCACGCTGAGAACGACAACGCCATCGCCTACAAGCTCGACAGCCTCGGCGAAGACGCCCGCGGCCTGTTCGGCAGCACCTGGCTGCTCTCCGCCCGCCCACCCACCGACACCCTCATCGCCCGCGCCCGCCACGCGCGCATCCGCCTGATCGGACCCGATCAGCTGCAAGACTTGCGCGGGTTGGTGCGGGAGTGGCGGGGGTGATGGCCGGCATTGATCGGCCGGCGCGACGGACGGCAGGATTGCCGATTGAAGCGGCGAGAAGGCATTCTGCCATCCTGACTGCTGGTGGCGCCGGGGCTTTGATCGCAAGTCCGTCCACCACCGTAGGAGCGCCGCCCTCGGCGCGACGGGCGCCAGATCGCCGGGGGCGCCGCTCCCACAGGCTAAACGCCTGGACGGAGTGATGCTCAAGGCCGGCGCTGACCAGCCAAGCAACGGGAAGATCGCCTACATGCAGGACGTATCTATATGACAAAGCTTGAATACAGAATCACCTTTCACTCGCCCGCGTTCCTCGGCAATGCCGAGCAGAACGGCCAGTGGCGCACGCCGCCGTTCAAGGCGCTGCTGCGGCAGTGGTGGCGAATCGCCTATGCCGCAGAACAGGGCGGGCGGCCGTCGATCGACCGGATGCGTGAGCAAGAAGGGCAATTGTTCGGGGTGGCGTCCGACCGCCGCAACGGCTCACGAAAGAGCCGGGTGAGGCTGCGGCTCGATCACTGGCACATGGGGCAACAGGCCACTTGGCCAGCTCTGGCAAAGGTGCAGCATCCCGAGGTGAAATTCCCCGTCGACAGCGGCCTGTACCTTGGGTTTGGTCCGGTGTTGCTGCCAAAGGGGGCGAAGCAACCCGCGCTTAAGAAGAACGCTGCGATCCAATCCGGTGAGTCCGCGACCTTGTCGCTCGCGTGCCCAGATGATGCATTGCCGCAGCTCCAGACAGCGTTGGACCTGATTGACCAGTACGGCACCATCGGCGGCCGCAGCCGCAACGGTTGGGGCTCGTTCAGCCTGGCGGCAGCGGACCAGGAACGCGCTTCGGTAACGGATCGTTCGCGCGGCCTGCTGTTGCGCCCGTGGCGCGATTGCCTGGATCAAGACTGGCCGCACGCGATCGGCACCGATGCCAACGGGCCGCTGATCTGGCAAACGGTGCAATCGTTCAGCGACTGGAAGGGCGTCATGCAGCAACTCGCTGCGCTCAAGATCGGGCTGCGCACCCAGTTCCCGTTCACTAGCGGGAATGGCACGCCGCGGCCCGAATACCGGCATTGGCTGAGCTACCCAGTCACCAAACACGCTGTGAAGTCATGGGAAAATACCCGCCTGCCGAATAGCCTGCGCTTCAAGGTGCGTGCCGCGCCAGACGGGAGCGGGCTCCGCGGCCTGATCGTGCATCTGCCCTGTCTGCCGCCCGAGCAACCTTTCCGACCCGATCGGCGTTCAGTCGAGGCCGTATGGTCGCAGGTCCACGCCTATCTGGACCAAGTCGGCCTAGTGACACGCACCCCGGACCGAGGATCTGCCCATGGATGAGAAACAACTTCGGATCTGGCAAGCGAAGCTACACGCTCGCCTGCACGACCCAGCCGAGAAGGCCTTGGTGCTGTTGCGTGACCCGGCGGGGCACGAGGGCGGCACCTCGCGCGCCTTGCAGCGCCTGCTCGGGTTGCAGGAGGACGACCAGGTCGACGAGCCTGATGAGACGACCAAGACGATGCACCAAATGTTGTTCCGTGGCGCGATGCAGAAGTCGCTCTACGAGCAGGTGCGTCGCGCGGATCATTGGTCCGCTGCGGCCGACCGTCCGCAATGGCCCATGGAGGAGATCACCGTCACCACGCGGGCCGGCAAGCAGAAGACCCTCAAGGTCGCCGACTGGGCGCAGGTCCGTTGGAGCCAGCAGCCGGTGCTCATCCATCCGCTGACCGGGACCGAGCTCGATCTGGGTAAGCACGGCGGCCTGTCCGACACCGACTTTCACGACATCAAGGCGCGCAGTTTGGCGCATTTCGAGCACTTGACGGTCCGTGCTGGCGATGGCGCCGATGCCGAGCCGGATTGGTGGCGCACGCTACTGTCTTATTGGCGCTTTGGTCCTGAAGTGGCAGCGCACGAGGAAGACGACTTCGGCAAGCTCGGCGCACTCTGGCGATTGCTGCCGGCCGACACGCGCGTGCCGGACCACAGCATCTGGGATCACCTCGATCTAACCTCGGCCTTCGCCGGGGCCTTTGCGGCCGATCCCAAAGGCGAAGTCGCGCTCCTGGCCCTGTCGATCGGACCGGTGCAGCCGTTCATTGCGGCAGCGCGCTCCACCTCGGACCTCTGGGCGAGTTCCCATCTACTCGCGCGTCTGGCTTGGGAGGCCATGCGCCCGGTGTGCGAACAGCTCGGTCCAGACGCCATTCTGTTTCCGCGCTTGCGCGGGGTGCCGCAGGTCGATCTCTGGCTGCGCGAACAGTGCGGACTGCCGCGCGAGTGGTTCGACGACTGCGAATGGGCAACAGGGAGCACCGACAGCAATCCGCTGTTCTCGGCGGCGCTGCCGAACCGCTTCGTTGCGCTGGTGCCACGGGCGCATGCGAAGGCACTCGCCGAGCAGGTCGAGCAGCAGGTACGCAGCTGGCTGCAGGGTCTCGGCGGCCGCACGCTCGATCGGCTGCTCGCGGCGGCAGAGATCGAGCCCGACCCGAACCTCTACTGCCATCAGCAGATGCACGAGCAGTTGCAGGGCTTCCCGGAAGTGCACTGGGCCGCGGTCCCGTTCTCATTGGTGCGCGAGACCAAGGTCGATGGCCAACGCGCACTGGATACGACGGAGCTCTCTGCTGCCATGGCGCCGTTCTTCGGCACGGCCGCCGACGATCCCGCTGGTTTTCTAGCCACCCCGGCCTGGCAGGTCCTGCAGCGCGAAACCTGCTGTAAGGACGGCACCACCTTTTTCACGCCTAATCCGGGCGTGCTCTATCCGGCCGTCTTCGATCTGGCCGAGCGGGCGCTTGCGGCGGCGAAGGCGGTGCGGCCTTTCAGCCAGAGCACGCAAACCGGCTGGCGCTGCTCGCTGACCGGCGAGACCGAATGGCTCACAACCGACGCGGCACAGTTGGAAACCTCTTATCGCCAGCGCAACGACACCCTCTGGGCCAAGGTGGCGAGGGCACGGCCGGCCTGGGCCAAGGCAGGCGAGCATCTCGGCGCGCTGCCGGCGATCAAGCGGCTTTGGCCAACCCTGTTTGCCGAAGAGGTCGATGCGGCACTTGGCACGGATCTGAAACGCTTCGTCGTCTCCACCCACAGCATGGCGTTGGCCCATCAGCTCGATCGCTGGCTCGAGCGCGGCGGGACCTTGGCGAAGGGTTGCCGCGAGGCGATGACGACCTACCGCTCCGCGCGCGTGGCCTTACCGCAAGGCCTGTTACGCCGCCATGCCGCCCAGGGGCAAGACGCCTTGCGCGATGCCAAGCAGCTTGCCGGTCTGCTCGAGGCCGCCAACGAGCTCGACGATGCCGACGAGGCGCAGCGGCTCAAGCGACTGGTCCGCGACAGTCTGGCAACCGCGTCTGAAGGATCGGCTGGGCTCGAGACCTACTACGCCCTGCTGCTGATGGACGGCGATCGCATGGGCGCCTGGCTCAGTGGCGACGAGCGCGCGATCACCTATCGCGAGAGCTTTCACCCGAAGGTGCGAGCGGGCTTCGACGCACGGGCCGAGGCAGCACCACTGCTGAACAGTTATGGCACTCAGCCGCGGGCCTTGTCGCCGAACCGCCATCTAGCGATCTCGGGAGCGCTCAACGACTTCGCGCTTAGCGTGGTGCGCCACGTCATCGAACGCGAGTATCTCGGTCGCGTGATCTACGCCGGCGGTGACGACGTGCTCGCCATGCTCCCGGTCAGCGATCTGCTGCCGGCGATGCAGCGTCTGCGCGACGCCTATTCCGGCCAGGGCAGCGTCGTCGAAGACCAAGATGAGCGCGCGGCGCTGCGCCTCGGCAACGGCTTTGCGCAGCTCCATGGGCGTCTGTTGCGCATGATGGGCGAGCGCGCGACGGCTAGCTGTGGTGCCGTGATCGCGCACCATCAGGCACCCCTCGGTGTGGTGTTGCGCGCCCTGCGTGAGGCCGAGTCGGCTGCCAAGAACGCCGGTGGTCGCGACGCCTTCAGTCTCACGCTGATCAAGCGCTCCGGCGGTATCCGCCGATTCACCGCCAAGTGGGGCGAGCCCGTCAGCGTGCTGGCTGCACTGCAACGTTTCCTGGCCGAGCCCGGCGTCTCCCGGCGTGCCGTCTACAACAGCCTGGAATGGCTGAAAGATCTACCCGAACCGGCTGGCGACCCAGGCATGCTGGCTGAGCTGCTCGCCTATCAACTGGCCCGCCAGGCCGAGCGCAAGTCCATCGTCGATCATCATGACGTGCCCGGTCTCGCGCGGCGGCTGGCGCAGCTGGCAGTCGCCCAAACCGAGCCACTGCGCTGGCTGGAGAACTGCCTGGCAGTGGCCGAATTCCTGGTCCGCGATTGCCGGGTCTCGGTCACCAATGAAGAGGGACGCGACTGATGACCGCTCACCGTTTTCTGCAACCGCTCGACGTGCTGATCTTGCGTGGCAACAAGCTCTTCGGTGATCCAGGCAGCTACGGCGAGAGCCTGGTGCCGCCCTGGCCGTCGGCCGCGGCCGGTGCGCTGCGCTCCCGGATGCTGGCCGACGACGGCGTCGATCCGGGCGCCTTCGCCACCGGCGATGTCCGCCATCCAACCCTCGGCACGCCGGCCGAGCCGGGTCCCTTCCGCGTAACGTCCTTCCATGTCGCGCGTATGGCGCCAGGCGGACAGATCGAGCTGCTGGCAGAGCCGCCTGCCGATCTGATCCTGAGCCGCGATGATAATGGTGTGCTCAATCTTGCGGCCCTGGTTCCGTCGCCGCTGCCCAAGGGGCTTGCCTCCTCGGCGCCTATGCCCCTGCTCCCCGTCCTGGGCGAGCCCCAACGCCGCAAACCGGCGGGCGGCTACTGGCTGAACCAGCAGGGTTGGGCCGCCTATCTGCAAGGGCGTTTGCCTGCGGCGGCCGACTTGGTGTCGACTGCCGAGCTGTGGCAGATCGATGCCCGCGTCGGTGTCGGGCTCGATCCGGAACAGCGCCGGGCCGACGATGGCAAGTTGTTCACCACCCAGGCCGTTACCTTCCGCCCTGAGACGGGGTTCCTGGTCGGGGTCGCGGGCGCGGAGCCGCCGGCTGCTGGCGCGGTTCGCCTCGGCGGGGACGGCCGCGCGGCGGCGGTGCGACCAGCCGCGTGCGAGCCGCTGATGCCCGACCTTTCGGCGATTGCGGCGGCCGGACGCTGCCGGCTCGTGCTGACCAGCCCCGGCATCTTCCCCGGCGGCTGGCGTCTGCCCGGTAGCGAACCGGATGGCCGCTTCGCGCTCGGCGGCGTGCGTGGCCGCCTGGTCAGCGCGGCGGTGCCGCGGGCGCAGACCGTCTCCGGCTGGAACCTTGCCGGCTGGCGGCCCAAACCGGCACAGCGGGCTGCGCCCACCGGCAGTGTCTACTGGCTCGATCAGTTGGAGGCAACGCCCGAGGCGCTCGGCAAGCTTGCCGCTGATGGACTTTGGCGTGAGCCCTGCGATGATCCGCAACGCCGTGCCGAGGGATTCAACCGTTTCAGCTTCGCCATCTGGCCATAACGCGCATTCGAACCGAGCGGGAGACATAACCATGCGTGCAGATCGAGTCAAAGCATGGATAGACCGGAATAAGCCGTTGATCCTCGACCTTCCATCCGATGCGCCGGCAGGCGAAGTGGATGTGATTCTGCTCTGCGGGCGTGAGTCCGACGCCTCCATCGCCGTCTACGACCGCTTGGACTGGGCCGCTGAGAACCACCTCGCGATCGTTGTCTTCTGAATCCCTGTCGACAAAGGACTTGCTCATGTTCGAAAAACAAGCCGCCGTTTTCTTCTACGCCGTCAGCCCGGTGCACCTGGGTGCCGGAAACACCGTCGGCGTGATCGATAACCCGATCCAGCGCGAGACCCACACCGGCCATCCCTCTTTTGCCGGCTCGGGTATCAAAGGGGCGGTGCGGCACAGCTACGCCGCCGCCGGCGGTGATCCTGGCGACATCGACCGCCTGTTCGGCCCGCCCTCTGGTAGCAGCAACCTGCATGCGGGCGCGGTGAGCTTCGGCGATGCGCAGCTCGTCGCCATGCCAGTGCGTAGCCTCAAGAACGGGTATGCATACGCCACCTGTCCGCAGGCGCTTGGTCGCGCGCAGCGGCTGCTCGCGCTGCTCGGCATCACCACGCAGTGGAACATGCCGGCCGTCGCCGTCGAGGAGGGCCACTGTCTGCTCGCCAACCCGCAGTTGCTGTCGCAGGACAAGTTGCACCTCGAGGCATTCGAGTACGAGGCAAAGGTCTCGCCGGACGCGCTCCCGGCCATCGCGGCTGATCTGGCCGCGAAGGCCCTGCCGACCGATGACGCCCACACCTTCTTTCATACCAAGCTGGCGCAGGACCTGGTGATCCTCTCGGATACCGACTTTGCGTACTTCGCCCAGCATGCCACTGTGGTCGAGCCCCATGTGCGCATCAATCCGGACACCGGCACTGCCGACGACGGTGGCCTCTTCTACACCGAGAACCTGCCGCCTGAGTCGCTCCTGATCGCGCCTTTGATGGCGAGCCAGACCCGGAGCGGCAAGGCCGACGAGGCGATGGACGCCACCGAGGTCATGTTTCGGCTCAAGGCCGTCCTTGACAACCGCCCGCTGCAGATCGGTGGCGACGCCACCACCGGGCGCGGCATCGTCGCTGTGCGCATCCTGGAGGGCTAAGCCATGCAGACCATGGAACAACTGCGCGCGGCGGATGCCTGGGAGAAGGCCCGGCGTTGCAGTGATGAGTACACGAAGCTCGCCAAGGGGCTGCCAGCGCTGATCATGAACAGCGGACTGATGCAGGTGCTGGCGTTTCTGGAGGAGAAGGGCAGCAAGGATTCACAGCGCCATTGCCGGGATTTGGCCCAGCATCTTCGCAGTTGGCTGCAGGCGCGGTTCGAGCGCGTGATCCCAAGCGCCGAGTTCGCGCCCTTCATGGAGGCGCTGATGCAGGCCGAGCCCCGCACCTACCAGGCTATTACCGCCGAGGCCTTCGCCTGGCTGCGCTGGATGCGCCAAATGGCCCCGGCCGCACGCGCAGGAGGACATTGACTGTGGCGATGGCAGCTCTACCAGCCTACTTAGGCACAGATTTTTCCAGCGCGTCGCCGGGAATGCGATTTGGCCTCTGTCTCAAACTTTGGGACCAGCATTATCAAAAGGAAAAAGCCGCGACTGCGGCCCTCAAAGAGGCGGTTCGCCTTACGATTCAGGACCGCCAGCTCATGGCCGCACTGCTCGCGCGCCAGACGGCGCTGGCCGAGTCGCTGCAGTCGAGCGGTCAATTGCTGCGTATCGATGCACAAGCCATCGCCCCATTCACCACTGGACTGGGCAACGAGCACCCGCTCGAAAATGGTTTTGCCTTCCTCAACCCCTACGGGCTGCCCTATCTGCCGGGCAGCGGGGTCAAGGGCGTGCTGCGTCAGGCCGCGCGCGAGCTGGCGAGCGGCGAGTGGGGCGAGCAGCAAGGGTGGGATCAGGACGAGCGCTTTCTACTCGAGCTGGACAACACCCGTATCCCGATGACGATGCTCGACGTGCTGTTCGGCAAGCAGACCGGCGACGGCGAGACCGAGCATGTACGCGGAGCACTTCAATTCTGGGACGTATTCCCGCAGATTCAGGGTCCGAGTCTCGCGGTCGAGGTGATGACCGCCCACCAGTCGCCCTATCTGCAGAGCAACGACACCCCGCACGAGTCCGGTCAGCCGAACCCCATCAACTTCCTGACCGTACCGCCCGGCTCGGCGTTTCATTTCCATGTCCAATGCGATGCGCCCTTTCTCCGCCGCATGGCGCCTGGGCTGGCGGATTCGAGTGTCTGGCATTCCTTGCTCAGCGCGGCGCTCGAGCACGCCTTCGACTGGCTCGGCTTCGGCGCCAAGACAGCCGTGGGCTACGGCGCCATGCGCCGCGACCGCAGCGCAGAAGAGGCTCGGCTACAGGCCCAGCGTGCAGCCGCTGAGCAACGCGCACAAGAAGCAGCAGAGCGGCAGCGCCGGGAAGCGGCGGCGGCCAAGGCCGCGGCTGAGCAAGCCGCCTTCGATGCCTTGCCGGAGAGCGAAAAGGCTTTGCGGCAGTTCGCGCAAGGCATCGCCGAGCTTGCCGGCGAAGAACCACTCAGCAAGGAGCGTTACCCGGAATTCTCTCGGATGCTCAATACGCTGGCGGAACAGGCCGTGGGCTGGTCTGATGCGGCGGAGCGGCAGCGTGCTGCCGATGCGCTCAAGGCGGCATCGGACCGCTTCGGCTGGTCAGCGCCAGGCGTCAAGGCGGATAAGCGAAAGAAGCAGGAGGCCAAGCGCAAAAAGCAGATCGGTGCGGTGATACAAGGCCATGCTTGACCTCTCGGTCAGCCAACTCGCCACCGTCCGCCGCATTCTCGCACGCCAGGTGCCGGAGCGCGAGGTGCGGGCCTTCGGCTCGCATGTCACCGGGCGTGCCTGGCGTTATTCAGACCTGGATCTGGTCATCATGGGCGCCGAGCCGCTGCCGGCGCTCACGCTGGCGAGTTTGCGGGCAGACTTCGAAGACAGCGATCTCCCGTTTCGGGTGGATGTGCTGGAGGAGCGCGATCTGCCGGACGCGTGGATGTCTGCCGGCAACGGGCACACCGAGCCTGTTCAGTTCCCGCGGACAGCCTTGCTGTGAAGAGCGGCAGATGAGTGGCCGCTTCTGATCCGGCAGGGCGCATTCGATTCGCTCGGGGAGGGGAGTGCCTGACGACCAACGCATCGTCGGGCGTCGCGCACAGCGGTCGATCGGCGAACTGCGCGCACCAATACCACAGGAGCGCGCCTGGGTGCGTGCGTAGGTAACGCGGCGCAGCCGGGCGCCGAAAGGGCTTTTCCGCTATCGGGCCATCGAAGAGGCGAACGCGCATTGGGGGCGCTGGCATGTGGACCTGGTTGCTGAGACTGCTGCAGGCTCGCCCACGGAAGCGAGGCGCTGACGCCGGCCTTGATCAGAACCTCGCCCAGCAGCTGCCTGGCTGTGGGAGCGGCGTCCTCGCCGCGATCGCGCGCGCGGCCACAATCGCGTCGGGGACGGCGCTCCCACAGTGGTGGGCGGCCGTACGATCAAGGCGCTGACGCCACTGCCGAAGAACCGCACGCGCTGCTCTCGCGTCCAGCAACCTGGGAAGACGTGATCACGGCGGCGCATCGGCTCGACCGCTTGCCGCAAAACCCTCGGCCGCGCGTAGACACGGTTCGTTACATCGCCCAAGAGCAGGCGTGCTGGGACTGAATCATGAGCAACACCATCCTCCTCTGCGCCGTCGGCGGCTTCCCTCATCCGCTTAGTCCTCCATGCCTTCTAGCGCATAGGGGTTGAGGAACTGTCTGCGCCACAGGAACGTGCGGTCTGCTGCATTGAGCTCGGCTTCATCACAGACGGCATCCCAGTGCGTCTCGATGCAATGGATTTGATGGGCGGCGATGGCTCGGGCCTGTTGGCGAGAGAGGTGTAAGTGATGCGCAGCCTCGACGGCGCTTGCAATGCGACTCATGCGGTTGTTGCCGGAGATGAGCATGGCCTGGGACGCTTCGTTGCCGGTGCGGCCCTGCGGGCAGATGTCGTACGCCGGGGTGAGCGACAGCAGGGTTCCGTCCCAGAAGGCGGCGTGATTGCGGGCGTGATCGTCCGTGTTACCGCACAGGATGTTGAATGTGAGACGAGAGAAGAGCTCTTTCAGGGTTTCCGGTGCCTGTGTGAATTTGTGGCGGATGATTTCGGCCAGGGTTTCGTAGCTGGCATAACGCGCCATCAATTCGTCAAGGCCCAACAGCGTCAGGGCTGAGACCATGGGCTTGCGTCTCCAGCCGTTCGTGACGCGTTGCCGGTCGAAGCGTTCGATCAGCAGCACGTCCTTACCCGCCGCGCGGACAAGCGAGACAGCGGCCACCTCGAGGCCCGCCAACGCCGCGAGGCGCATTGCCACGTATTCGGCCTTGACGACGTTGTAGAGGTCCGAGCTGGAGGAAAATTTCGCGATATGTTTGCGGTTGCCGTCGTCGATCAACGCCTTGGGGCGCGCGCCACCGATGGACGTGCCGTGTTGCAATGCCTCGGCCAGCGCGGGATTCAACGGCAGGCCTTGCTCGATGCGTTCGGCGGCCTCTTGGAGCTCGGCGAGCGATGCATTCGCCGCCATCCGGGGGACGTACTGCTCCGGCGAGCGCTGGAAATCCAGCGCGCCGATGCGGTCCGACCCGGATTCCAGCAGGTAGGTGAGCTCATCGAGTTGCGCCGTGTCCGCGCCGCGCCCGGTTTGCCCGGTGATGCGGTTCATCAGGACGCGCCGGCCCCAGGCATCGGGGGACGCATCCCGAATGCAGCCCGGCATCGTCAGCCCGTTCGGGAGCGGCAGCACACCAGGGCGCAGGGGCAGTTCCGCGTCATAGAGCGAAATGGCGCCCGCGCGCGCGAGATAGCGCTTGCCGTAGTTGAAGACCAGCGTGCCGTTCTCGGCGCTCAGCTTGCCGGCGACGACCGGCTCGGTCCGGTCCGGCAGCCAGACCCAAACAAAGGCTTCCTTGTCGGTCGTCCTAGAAATCATCGTCGAGCGCCCTTCTCGGTTGATGCACGGACTTGGGTAGCAGCGCGAGCATGGCGTCGGCGCGTTCAATGTGCCCCGCCAACGAGTCGGCCTGCGGGTCGAACAGCTTGACGCCGACCAGGGCCGCGACCTCGAAGACCAAGCCGATGGCGCAACTGAGATCGCCCTTCTCGATTTTCTGCAGGGTCGCACGCGCGATCCCGGCGCGCCCGGCAAGCTCGCCTTCCGACCACCTGCGCTGCTTGCGCCCGAGCTTGATCTGCTTGCCGAGCAGGGCGGCGGCCTCCGTGCTGTACCGCGAATAGGTCCTCGCCTTTGCCATGACCGCCAACCGTTGTGATGATCAGAAAAATAGTCTTAATCAGCAAATATGACTGCTGAAACAGTCACTGTAATCGGTTCGCACGGAGGTTGTCGGAAAAAATGAAGGTTCTGGCAATCCGCATGCTCAAGAGTGCTTGGGCAGGCGCTCTGTGCGAGTCCGTCACAAGCTTGCTAGCCGGGCGAGGCAACGACCGCGGCGCGACACTCTCGACCCCAAACGGCTGTTCCGGCGCGCCCCCCGCACGCCCCGGTGACAACCTCGGCGCCGTCCCCCGCGACCTATTCATCTCGGAATCAGACCTATGACTGACACCATCCTCATCTGCACCGTCGGCGGCTCGCATCAGCCGATTCTGACCGCCATTCGCGAGCGCGAGCCCGCCTTTGTGCTGTTCTTCGCCACCGGGCGGGATGACGCCACCGGCCGGCCGGGGTCCATCGAGACCATCAGCGGCAAGGGCCTGCCTATTGAGGTCCGCCGCGGGGCCGAGGTGCTGGAGCGGCTGCCGAACATCCCGACGCAAGCCGGTCTGCCAGCCGATGCCTTCAGGGTGGTCGAGGTGCCGGCCGATGATCTCGACCAGGCGGTGGTGAGCATGAGCCAGGCGATTGCCGACCTGCGCCCGCGCTTCGCCGATGCCGAGTTCATCGCCGATTACACCGGCGGCACCAAGACCATGACCGCGGCGCTGGTGATGGCCGCGCTCGATACCGATGGTGTCGAGCTGCAGCTGATCACCGGCACCCGCGCCGATCTGGTCAAGGTGCATGACGGCAGTCAGTCGGGGCTGGCGGTCAGCGCCGAGGGTATCCGCACTCGCCGGGCCATGACGCCCTATCTGGCGGCCTGGCAGCGCTTTGCCTACGGTGAGGCGGCCGAGGGTCTCGCCCGGCTGCATCTGCCGCGCGACGCGGAGCTGCGTGGTCAGCTGCAGATTGCCAAGGGTCTGAGCCGCGCCTTCGATGCCTGGGACCGTTTCGATCATGTCGCCGCGCTGGACCAACTGGAGGTCTACCGGGCGCGCTTGGGCGCGCAGGGAGGCCCGACGACTGGCCAGCTATTCACGGCGCTGAAGTGCCTCACTGCAGAAGCAGGCTCACCGAAACGGACACCGGCTCGGCTCTGGGATCTCTGGCTCAATGCCCAGCGCCGCGCCGCCCAGGGCCGCTACGACGATGCGGTGGCGCGCGGCTATCGGCTGCTCGAATGGACCGCTCAGTGGTTGCTCAGCACCGTTGGGGTGGATACCTCGGATCTGCGGCCAGAGCAGATCCCGGCGTCGGTCAGCGTCGCTGCCAACGCGGACGGCAAACGGCAGGCCGGCTTGCGTGTTGCGTGGGCGCTGGCCGCGCATCACCTGGGTGGCGAGGTTGCGCGCTTCGTGGCCGAGGAGGACAGCCACATGCTCGATCAGCTGCGTAAGCGCAATTACTCGATCCTTGCGCATGGTGACCAGCCGATTGCGGCGCCCGACTGGCAGGCTTTCTCGGCCTGGATCGAGCACGCGCTGATCCCGCTGCTGCAACAGCAGGCCGCCGGCGTTGGCTTGAAGGTCTTGGCACCGCAATTGCCGCAGGAGCCGCTCTGGCGGCGCTAACTCCGCTCGGCGTAGGAGCGCCGCCCTCGGCGCGACTGGCGCTCGCAGCGTGCGGCGGTGGCTGGCCGCCCGTCGCGGCGAGGGCGCCGCTCCTACGACTGCCGCTGGTGGTGGTGGGCGCGCCGCCCTCGGCGCGACTGGCGCTCGCAGCGTGCGGCGGTGGCTGGCCGCCCG
>CAZGCI010000092.1:0-14808 GCA_964524185.1 uncultured Thiohalocapsa sp.
TTCGGCGTGCACACGCGGGTGCTGACCAAGCTGCAGCGGCTGGCCGGGTGCGACATCATCATCATGCCCGGCTTCGGCCCGCGCATGATGACCGCCGAGGACGAAGTCCTGGAATGCATCGCCGCCTGCACCGAGCCCATGGGCCCCATCCGGCCTGCGCTGCCGGTGCCCGGCGGCAGCGACTCGGCAGTAACGCTGACGCGCGTCCATCGCAAAGTAGGCGGCCCGGACTTTGGCTTTGTTCCGGGCCGCGGCGTCTTCAGCCACCCCCATGGGCCGAGCGGCGGCGCGGCGAGCCTACGGCAGGCCTGGAACGCCATCGCCGCCGGCGTGCCCGTGGCCGAGCGCGCCAAGGATCACCCGGAGCTGGCGGCGGCGTTACAGGCCTTTGCCTGATCCCGGCGCGCACATCGCCTGCAACGCAGAGGGTCGGTGAGCCGACCAGAAAAAAGGGCCCGGGGGAGACCCGGGGCCTGCTGAGGGTTGGCCCGGCTGCCGGACCGTTGCGCGGTTCGGGGACCGGGCGAAGGCGAATCCGTTCGCCCCCAGGGATCAGTCCAGGAACGGATTCTCGGTCCCAGCCAGCGCAGGGCCCTCGGGCTGTTCCTGCTGTTCGATGACGACTGCCTTGGGCTGGTCCGTTTCGGCACTCACCCGATCGTCGGTGATCACAGCGGCGGTGGAGGCACTACCCATGATGAGGGCTGCGATGGCGATGGCTTCAAGCATGTTAAAACTCCTGCTTCGTCGGTTTTCACGTTGAGCATGAGTATATAAGCGTTTTCTAATTTATAAAGTAACAAATGGTTACAGAAACTGACGAATTCTCAGCTGAGGTACGCCGCCAGCACCTTTCAGCCCGCGACGCGCCACGTGCGTGCCTTGGGGCCAAGACATGCCTGCAGCGGCATCAAGCCTCAGACTGATGACAGCTTCCCTTAAGGTGCAAGGGCCTAGGAGGGATCTTGCATCCCTAGCGTCAGCGGCTGCGCATCGGCCCTTGGCCCTGCCAGTGCTGCGACGCGATCGCGGTTGAACCCCTGCAGCCCCCGTCTCCAGTATGCAACCCACGCGCCTCCTGATCATCGAAGACGACGCTGCACTGGCCGAAATGCTGGCCTTGCATTTCGAGGACCAAGGCGCGGCGGTGGCAGTGGCTGGGGACTGCGCAGCCGCAGAAGCGGCGCTCACGGCCACCCCCGTCGATGTGGCCCTTTTGGACCAGCACCTGCCGGATGGTGCCGGCGTCGACCTCCTGACCCGGCTGCTCCAGCACGCGCCGGACCTGCCCGTCATCATGATGACGGGCGAGCACGACCTGGAGCTGGCCATCGAGGCCATCCGCCGGGGCGCGGCGGATTTCGTCCACAAGCCGGTGCAGACAGCGCAGCTCGAGGACACCATCGGACGGCTCCTCGCCCAGAGTCGCGCCGCGCGGGCGGCCGGCCGAACAGAGATCGAGCCATCGCCCACGGCACAGCGCAACCTCATCGGGCGCAGTGCGGCCATGCTCAAGGTGAGCAAGGGCATCGCCGTGGCCGCCCGCAGTGCGGCCACGGTGCTCATCACCGGTGAGTCCGGCACCGGCAAAGAGGTTGTGGCGCGGCTCATCCACCAGCACAGCGGCGCTTCCGGCCCCTTTGTGGCCATCAATTGCGCCGCCATCGTCGACACCCTGCTGGAGAGCGAGCTCTTCGGCCACGAGCGCGGCGCCTTCACCGGGGCCCATGTCCGCAAGCCGGGCAAGTTCGAGCAGGCCCGGGACGGCACGCTGTTCCTGGATGAAGTGGGTGAGCTGGCAGGCCCGCTCCAGGCGAAGCTGTTGCGGGCCATCCAGGAGCGGACCTTCGAACGCGTCGGCGGCACCGAGACGCTCACGTACAACGCGCGCATCGTCGCCGCCACCAATCGTGACCTCATGGCCGAGGTCAATGCCGGTCACTTCCGCGAAGACCTCGCCTACCGGCTGCGTGTGGTGGAGATCCGCATGCCGCCGCTGCGCGAGCGCCGAGAGGACATCCCGCTGCTCGCCGACGGGCTCCTGTCACGCATCGCCAAGGGACTCGAGGTGGCCCGCCCGCAACTTACCAAAGAGGCACTCGCTGCACTCGGCGTCTATGATTGGCCCGGCAATGTGCGTGAGCTGGAGAACCTGTTAACGCGGGTGGCGGCGACTGCGCGCACCGGCGTGATCACCCCAGATCTGTTGGACTTGCCCGTCGCCGCGGCCGGTAGCGCGCGGTCACGCGACGATGTCCCGGATGCCGCGCAGGTGCTGCGCACGCTCGATGCCGTGGAGGCGGAGCACATCCAGCGGGTGCTGTTGCATACCGGCGGCCACAAGGCCCGGAGCTGCGAGATCTTGGGGATCTCGCGCCCGGCGCTGGACCGCAAGATCGCCAAGTACGGGCTGCGCACCGGCAAGCAGGCAGACTGAGTCAGGCCCCAGGCGTCAGGACTGGCCCTCCAGCGCGCGCTGGGAGCGCGTGCGGAATACGCGCATCTCCTTCGCCGCCTGGACGTCGCCTTTGGATTCGGCCGTGGCGATGCCGTGGTCGAAGGCCTTCATGGCCTCCTCGTGACGGCCGGCGGCGGCGAGCGTCTTGCCATAGAGCTTCCACGCCGCAGAGTAGCCCGCATCCATGCGAACGGCCTCGGCGAGATGTGTCAGCGCCTCGTCCAGGCGTTCCTGTTTTAGATACTCGTTGCCGAGGCTGTAGCGCAGCAACGCGGAGTCCTGTCCGCGGGCGCGCATGGTTTCGAGGTTGTCGATGATGCTCATGCTGGCGGACCTCCTGTGGTCTGCTTATCTTGGCCGGGCCGGGGGCGCTATCCTGCCGCCGGCCGACCGGAGCAGGCAAGTTCGCCACCTGCTTGCGATAAGACGGACCGGCTTAGCCGCTTCACGTGCAGCCATACCGATCGCGAGACGGTCACCCCGCCCAGCGGCCCACTGATGGTGAAGGCCCAAAATAGGTCAAAGCACGCCTTCCAGGTCGGCACTGCGGCGATTGTTGTCGCTTTTTATACCAGCTGCTCGGTCTTTTCATCCCCTTCGGCGCCGCGCCAGTGGATCGTTCACGGGCCAAGGGCCAAGGGCCAAGGGCCAAGGAGCACGCTCGCACGCTTAGCGTCACCGGTCGCGCCTTGGCCCTCGGCCTCTCCCGCCTGGCACACGACGCCGTGTGCAACACTTGACGCACCTGCAAACAGCCGGTGCCGTCAAGCAAGCTAGGCCGCGTAACGCGCCTTTGCGTCCTGCGCCGCCCGGGCCTGCTCCGCGTCATAGGCGCGGCCGGACCAGAGCATTTCGTAGGCGACCTCCTCGTTGCCGTTTTCGCACAGCTCCAACACCTGTTGGAACAGCGGCTGGAAGGTGTCGCTGCGGTGTGACGCCTCGTGATCCTCGAAGGTGTTCCAGAACGTCACCACCAAGGCCTCACGGTCCTTCAGCGGGCTGGCAACGGCCTGGCCCGTGGTGGACCCCTCGTTGGAGATGGCGCCGCTGTTCATCGCGACGAAGCCGCCGATGAAGCCGGTGTCGGAGTGGTAGGTCTTGACGTTCTCGCACAGCATGGCGACGCGCTCCTGCAAGTCGTCCACGTCGTACTCAGGCCTCAGGACCACGCGGTTGACGGTGATGACGCCGTCGCTCGGGAAGTTCGGGATGAAGTTGTTCATCTGTCGTACCTCGACATTAGTATTTCGTCATATGCTGACATGTATACGTACGATGTAGAGGCGAGCACGGGCTTTCAAAGGGGCTCGGACCGGGCGCGCACCGCCGCGGCCCGATTGCCAGGGCAGCACCGCCGTCAGCGGCGCCAGAACGCGGGTGTCAGCAGCACCAACAGCGTGAAGATCTCGAGCCGACCGAGGAGCATCGCAAAACACAGCACCCAGAGGCCCGGAGTATGCATATCAAAGTAGTTTGCGCCGACGGTGGAGAGCCCTGGCCCAAGATTGTTCATGCACGCCGCCACCGCCGAAAACGCGGTCAGCAAGTCGAGCCCGGTCGCGGCCAGGGCCAGGTACATGGCCAGGAAGGTGGCGACGTAGAGCGAGAAGAAGCCCCAGACCGCATCCACGACCCGATGGTTGATGACCTTGTTACCAACGCGCACCGGCAGCTGCGCATTCGGGTGAATCAGCCGGCCGATCTCGCGCATACCCTGTTTGATGAGCAGCAGGAAGCGGATGACCTTGATGCCGCCACCCGTAGAGCCGGCGCAGCCGCCAACAAAGGCCAGAAACAGCAACAGGATCTGGATGAAGGGCGGCCAATAGTAGAACTCCGCCGTAGTGAACCCGGTGGTGGTCCCCACGGAGACGGCCTGAAACAGCCCCTTGGTGAAGGACTCCTCCCAATCGATGTAGGTGTCGGTGTAAAACAGTGCGATGGTGACGATGGTCGTGGTGGCCGCCATCAGGAATAGGTAGAACTTGAGCTCGCTGTCCCCCCAATACACGCGCAGATCGAACCGCCGCCACACCATAAAGTGCAGCGCGAAGTTCATCCCTGCCAGCAGCATGAACACCACCGCGATCATCTCGATCAGGGTGCTGTCGTAGTAGCCCATGCTCGTGTCGTGGGTCGAGAAGCCGCCGATGGCAACGGTGCTGAAGGCATGGCCGATGGCGTCGAACGGCGACATGCCCGCTGCCCAGTAGGCCAGCGCACAGGCGATGGTGAGCCAAAGATAGATGAACCAGAGCGCCTTGGCTGTCTCGGTGATGCGTGGCGTCAGCTTGGTGTCCTTCATGGGCCCCGGCGTCTCAGCGCGGTAGAGCTGCATGCCGCCGACACCGAGCATGGGCAGCACTGCGACCGCCAGCACGATGATCCCCATACCTCCGAGCCACTGCAGCTGCTGGCGGTACCAGAGCACCGAGTGCGGTAGCTCGTCGATGCCGAGGATCACCGTCGCGCCGGTGGTGGTCAGCCCAGACATGGACTCGAATACGGCGTCCGTCAGCGAGAGATCCGGCTCCGGCGACAGGAGAAAGGGCAGCGCGCCAGAGAGGCCAAGCGCGACCCAGAACAGCACCACCACCAGAAACCCATCACGCAGACGCAGCTCCTCGTTCACCCGGAACACCGGCAACCAGATCAGCGTACCCGCGCTCAGGATGACGAGAAAGGCGTAGATGAACGGCATGCCGCCGCCGTCGCCATAGATCAACGCCACGAGTGCGGGCGGCAGCATGGTGACGCTGAACACCATGAGCAGGAGGCCGAGAATCTTTTGAACGACGGTTAAGCGCTTGAGCATGGTCTGCCGTCCGGATATGCAGTATTGGGCGGGTTTTCGCAGCGGCGCCGTCAACCGTGCCAGAACGCCGGCAGGAACAGGATCAACAGCGTAAAGATCTCAAGCCGGCCTGCCAGCATGCCGAAGACGCCGAGCCATTTGACGGCTGCATTGACGTGGGCGAAGTCCGTTGCCACGTCGCCGAGGCCAGGGCCCAGCAGATTGATGGTCGCGACCGTTGCACCGAAGGCCGATTCCAGATCCAGACCCGCGGCCATCATGCCGATCGTCAGCAGCAGGCTGACCAGCACGTACAGCACATAAAAGCCCCAGACCGAGAACAGGATGTTCTCCATGATCGGCCGGCCGCCGACCTTGACCGTGATCAGCGCGTGCGGATGGGCGAGGTGCTTGAGCTGGCGCAGTCCGAGCTTGGCCAAGATCATGACCCGCAGCACCTTGATGCCGCCGGCGGTGGAGCCGCCGCAGCCGCCGGTGAACGACAGCACCACCAGCAGCAGCGGAATATGCAGGGGCCAGGCGGCGAAGGTCGCGGTGCCGAAGCCGGTACTGGTCAACACCGAGGCCGCCTGGAAGCTGGCGTAGCGCAGCGCCTCCTGCGCCGTAGCATAGGCAGCGGTGGCATAGAGGCTCGCGGTCACCAGCAGCGTCCCGCCGACGAAGATCGCGGCGAAGGCGAGGGTCTCGGAATCGGCGAGATAGGCGGTCGGGCTGCGCTTGCGCCAGGCAGTGAAGTGGATCGCGAAGTTGATGCCGCCGGCGAGCATGAAGATGCTCGCAATGACCTCGATGGCCAGGCTGTCGAAATAGGCGATGCTGGCGTTATGAGTCGAAAACCCACCCGTGGCAACGGTGGTGAAGGCGTGCCCGACGGCATCGAACGGCGTCATGCCGGCCAGCCAATAACTGAGCGCGCAGGCGGCGGTGAGCGCCAGGTAGAGCGTCCAAAGCGCACGCGCGGTCTCGGAGATGCGCGGTGTGAGTTTCTCGTGCTTGGCGACGCCGGAGGTCTCGGCGCGGTAGAGCTGCATGCCACCTACACCGAGCAAGGGCAGAATGGCGACCGCCAGCACAATCACTCCCATGCCGCCAAGCCATTGAATCTGCTGGCGATGATAGAGAATAGAGCGCGGCAGTGCCTCGATGTCGACAATGACGGTGGCGCCCGTCGTCGTGAAGCCTGAAATCGACTCGAACACGGCGTCGGTGATGCCCCACTGCAGCGCGAGTATAAAGGGCAGTGCCCCAAGGACCCCGAGTACGACCCAAAACAGGGTGACGATCAGAAAGCCGTCGCGCACCGACAACTCGGTGCGGCAGCGCAGATTGGTTAGCCACAACGCTGCGCCGGCCGCAGCGGTGATCAACAGCGAGGCAACGAACGCGGGCCACTGACCGTCGGCATAGCCGAGCGACACCAGACTCGAGGGCACGAAGCTAACGCTGTAGATGAGCAGCAGGGTGCCCAGCAGCCGAAGGATGGCGCGCCAATGCATCCGGTTATTGACTCCTGCGGGCGAGAATGCGGGACGGCGTGGCGCCGGGGCGCCGGATGCTCAGAAGAAGGTGACGCCCACCTGGAACAGCTTCTCGACCTCCGGGACCCGCAGCTTGTCCTGCAAGAACAGGATCACGTGGTCCTCGGGCTCGAGGACCGTATCGTGGTGAACGATGACCACCTCGTCGCCGCGCACGATGGCGCCGATGGTGGTGCCCTTGGGCAGATTGATGCCGTCGATGGGACGGCCGACCACCTTGCTCGAGGCCTGATCGCCGTGGGCGATGGCCTCGATGGCCTCGGCAGCGCCGCGGCGCAGCGAGTGCACCATCACCACATCGCCGCGGCGGACGTGCTTCAGCAGGCTGCCGATGGTCGCCTGCTGTGGCGAGATGGCGATATCGATGGGGCCGGATTGCACCAGGTCCACATAAGCGGTCCGGTTGATCAGTGCCATCACCTTTCGCGCGCCGAGGCGCTTGGCGAGCATGGCGGACAGGATGTTCGCCTCGTCGTCGTTGGTGACGGCGCAGAAGACATCGGTCTCCTCGATGTTCTCCTCCAGCAGCAACTCCTCATCGGCGGCGTCGCCATGCAGCACGATGGTGCGCTCCAGGGTCTCGGCGATGTGCTTGCAGCGCTCCAGGTCCTGCTCGATGACCTTGACCCGATAGTGTTTCTCGGTGGCCCGCGCGAGGCGGGTGCCGATGTTGCCGCCGCCGGCGAAGATCAGCCGCTTGTAGGGCTTCTCCAGCCGCCGGAGCTCGCTCATGACCGAGCGGATGTGCTTCGGCGCGGCGACAAAGAAGACCTCATCGTCGGCCTCGATGACGGTGTTGCCCTCCGGCTGGATGGCGCGGTCGTGTCGATAGATGGCGGCAACACGGGCGTCCACGTGCGGCATGTGGTCGTAGAGGGTGCGCAGCTCGTGGCCCACCAGCGGGCCGCCATAGTAGGCGCGCACGGCCACCAGCCGCACGCGCCCGCCGGCGAAGTCCGTGACCTGCAGTGTGCCTGGATTCTCGATGAGCCTGAGGATGTAGTCCGTCACCAGCTGCTCGGGGCTGATGCGCACGTCGATGGGCAGTGCGCCCGGGCCGAACAGCTGGTCCTGTTCCATGAAGCCCGGCGCGCGTACCCGGGCGATCTTCGTTGGGGTGTGGAAGAGCGTGTAGGCCACCTGGCAGGCGATCATATTGGTCTCGTCACTGTTGGTGACGGCAATGATCATCTCCGCGTCTTCGGCACCGGCACGGGCGAGAACGTCCGGATGGGCGCCATGGCCCTGGAGTGTGCGCAGGTCGAAGCGGTCCGCAAGCTCCCGCAGACGCTTGGCATCGGTGTCCACGACGGTGATGTCGTTGGCTTCGCTCACCAAATTGGCAGCCACAGAGGTGCCCACCTGGCCTGCGCCGAGAATCAGAATTTTCATGAGCTGCTGGGGTCTAGGCGCTAGGAAGCCCGGCTCCTGGCAGCGGATCTCGGGGCCCTGGCCCCGCGGTCCCTAGCCACTTCTTCATCGCCGCTCTTTGATCTCGATACCCAAAGCGCGGAGCTTCCGATAGAGATGTGTGCGCTCCATGCCCGCCTCCTTGGCCATCTTGGAGACGTTGCCGGCGTGCTTCTCGAGCTGGTATTCCAGATAGGCCTTCTCGAACTGCTCGCGGGCGGAGCGCAGCGGCTGATCGAAGGAGACCATCCCCTCCAGCGGCTGGGTCGGCAACGGCGGCGCGGAGCCGAGCGCCGCCTCCACCTCTGTCTGTGTGATCTCGTCGCCGGCGCCGAGAATCAGCACCCGTTGCACCAGATTCTTGAGTTCCCGCACATTGCCGGGCCAGCTGTAATTGCGCAGGAAATTTTGCGCCCCGACGCTGAAGCGCCGGTAGGGCAGCTTCTCGTGGGTGGCAAAGTAGTCCACGTAATAGTTCAAGAGATCCGGGATGTCCTCGGCGTGCTCGCGCAGCGGCGGTATCTGCAGCGGCACCACGTTGAGGTGGTAGAAGAGGTCCTCGCGGAAGCTGCCGGCGCGGACGTCTTCCTTTAGGTCACGGGAGGTGGCGGCAATGATGCGCACATCGATGGTGACGGGCTCGCTACCGCCGACACGTAGGAACGAGCCCGTATCCAGCGCGCCCAGCAACTGCCCTTGCGCCTCCAGGTCCATGTCGGCGACCTCGTCCAGCAACAGAGTGCCGCCGGCGGCCTGCTCGAGGCTGCCGTAATGGACATGGTCGTCGTCTTCGCTGCCGAAGAGCTCGCGGGCGGCGTTGCCGCGGGTAATGGCCGACACGCCCAGGTCCACGAAGGGTCGCTCGCGGCGGGTGCTCTGCGAATGCAGGAAACGCGCAAAGGTCTCGCGTCCGCTCCCGGGCTCACCGGTGATGAGCACCCAGGTGTCGTGCTGCGCGATGCGTTTGACCTGCTCGCGCAGGCGCTGCATCGCCGCCGAGCGTCCGGCAGGCTCCTGCACCAGCGGCACACGCCGGCGTAGCCCCACGTTCTCCCGAACAAGTTTGTCCGCCTCCAGGGCACGCTCAACCGTGAGCAGCAGCTTGGCCATGGAGAGCGGCTTTTCCAGAAAGTCGTAGGCACCGAGGCGGGTTGCCTCAACCGCCGTTTCCACGTTGCCGTGGCCCGACATCATGATCACCGGACAGGGCAGGCCCTCGTCCTCGTCCCACTCCTTGAGCAGGCTGATGCCGTCCAAGTCCGGCATCCAGATGTCCAGCAGCATGAGATCTGGCCGGCGATCGCGCAGCGCATGCCGCGCTGTCTCGCCATTCTCGGCACTGGTGACGGTGTACCCCTCGTCTTCGAGGATGTCCTGCACCGTTTCGCGGATGTCCGGCTCATCGTCCACGACGAGGATGTGGGTGGCACTCATGTCTCTCCTACCCGCCGCAGCGGCGTTGATAACGCGGCGGAGGCATCGCGCCAAACCGGCAATCTGGCCGTGAAGCGCGCGCCGTGTGCCGCGTTTTCCGCCGTGATGATACCGCCGTGTTCTTCAATAATCTTCTTAACGATGGCAAGCCCCAGTCCGGTGCCCTTGACTTTGGAGGTGACATAGGGCTCGAACAAGCGATCGATGAGGCTTGGATCGATACCGCCGCCGTTGTCCTCGATGGCGATTTCGATGGCTGGCGTCTCGTCACTGAATGCATAGTGTGTAGACAGCCGAATGCGCCCATCGTGCCCCCCGCCCAGGGCCTCGATGGCGTTCTTGAGCAGATTGTGGATCACTTGGCGCAGACGCTTGGAGTCGCCGCGCACCTTGGCATCCGGGGCGCCGAGCTCGGCGTCGATTTGCACCTTCGCCCCCTTGTAAAGTTCCAGCACCTCGTTCACCAGGGCATCGACGTTGAAGGGCTCGTCCTGCATCTCCGGTGACCGCGCATAACTGGCGAAGTCGTTCACCATGGCCTTCATGGCTTCCACCTGCTGGCCGATGGTGTGGGTCGCACGGTCCACGACGCGCGCCTCGGCCTCCGGCAGTTTGGCCAGCAGCTTGTGGCGCAGCCGCTCCGCAGACAGTTGAATGGGCGTCAGCGGATTCTTGATTTCGTGCGCAAGCCGGCGCGCCACTTCGCCCCAGGCGGCCTCGCGCTGGGCTCGAATCAGTGTGGTGATGTCGTCGAACACCACGACATAGCCACTGCCCGCACCGGCATCAACAGCCGCCGGCAGCGGGCTCCCGCGGCACATCAGCACCTGGCGTCCGTCACCGCCGAGCAGCGTCACCTCCTCGCGCCAGTCGCTAGCGACGACGATATGTCGGCGCACCGATTCAGCCAAGGGTGCGAGCCTTGGATAGGCGCGCTCCAGCGCGCCGAGGTCGAGTCCCGTGTCCTGATACTCCGGCAAGCGCAGGATATGGCGGGCTGCGGGGTTCACGGTCACGAGCCGCAGCTCTGTGCCCAGCGCGATGACGCCGCTCGAGAGGCGCCCAAGCACCGTCTCCAGATAGGCGCGCTGCTCTTCCGCCACGCGTTGGCTGCGTGCCGCCTGGTCGCGCGCCTGGCCGATACGCCGGGTCATGGCATTGAAAGACGCTACCAAAAAGGCGAGCTCGTCATCTTGCGATGGCAGGGGTAACCGCTGCTCGTAATCGCCGTCGGCCACGGCGCGCGTGCCGCGGGCGATGTCGGCAACCGGTCGCACCAGCCGCTGTGCGGTGCCAAAGGCGGCGAGCAATGCCGCCAGCAGCCCGAACACGAGCACGAGCGATAGGGTCAGGGAAAAGCTGAACTTCAGCGAGCGGCGCAGGTAGGACAGCTCCGTGTAGCGGTTGTAGGCGCTCTCCAAACGCGATGCCAGCTCGTCGATGCGCGCCGAGGTGGGAAAAATGGCCTGCATCATCATGCGCCGGGCGCGCGGGTCATTGACCACCACACGCACCACCAGCTGCTCGTCGCGAGCGGGCTCCAGCGCGACATAGTCCACGCCCATGCGCACACCCTGCATGACCTCCCGGCCGGGATGGTCTGGCACGAGCTGGGTCGGATCGTCGATGGCCGTTCCCATCACCTGGCCGCTGGGCTCGAATACGGTGAGCTCGAGCGCCCCGGCCTGGCGCCGCAGCTCGTCCAGGGTCAAGGTCAGGGCAGTGGCGGAGCGATCCTCGATGCCGGCGAGGAGCTGCTGGCTGTACTTGAGCAGCACACGCTGATTCAAATCCAGCGACGCCTGGTTCAGAGCCAGCGCATCCTCCATCGCGCTGTCGATTTCCACGTCGAACCAACTGTCGATGCCGCGCAGCAGAAAGCCCAGCGAGTAGTAGTAGACCACACCCACCGGAAGCAGGGAGATCAGCGCAAATAGCAGCACAATGCGCGCAGTCAGGCGCGAGCCTGGGGCGCCGCGCCGGCGCTGGCTCACTAGTCGGGCGACGTTGAAGCCCACCATGACCACGAGCGCGAAGAGCCCGAGGAGCACCACCAGCAGCAGGGGCACGAAGGCCCGGCTCAGCGCGTCGGAATTTTGCACGGCACTGCTCATTAGGTGCAGCGCCACCAGCAGTGCCAGCAGCAGCAGGCCGACGGCCAAGGCCCCCGGATGCCGCCAAACCTTACGCGGCGACCTCAGGGCGTGAGCGGCCATTTGGTCCACTTGCTGGCTTGCTTCCAAGACGGATAGAGGTAGGCCATGGGCCGCAACGGCAGCGGTAGGTCCTCGATGTCCAGCGCGACGCGAATCTGCACCTCGTAGGCCGTATCCGGGTCGAGGCGATCCTGGTTGATGAGCGGCAAGTCCCGAATCTCCCCCAAGGCCGCCAACGCAGCATCCCGACTGACATAGGTGCGACCGCGCTCGCCAGGCAGTTGCGAAACCAGGTAGCGCTCCGACAGCGGCTTGTAGCGGATACGGTAGCGCAGACGCTGATCCACAACGCTTTCCCGCCAAATCCAGTCGCCCTCGGCCCGGACCTGGACGTGCACCTCTACGGTGAGCGGTACGCCGTTGGCGAGCGCCTCGAGGGCGCGCTCGCTGAAGTCGTAACGAATGTCCGTATCCATCAGATAGGTGCCGTTATCAAGCCGCGTGTTCACCTCCGACACGCGGAAGTCGCCGGCCGACGCTTGGGCCACCACGGCCAGCAGCATCAGCACCGCCAGCAACACCGCTGCGTCGACGCGCCTGAATCCCCTCATGACGCGCGCTCCAGGAGCGCAAAGTAGAAGCCATCGCCGCCCGCCGCCGTGGGGAGCAGCTGGATGCCGGGGTCGGCGAGCAAGGCCTCGCCGACGCCGGCGGGCAGCCGGAGCGGACGCTCCCGCGCATCTGAATGGGCCGCCAAAAACGCGGCCACACGCGCCTGGTTCTCGTCCGGCAGCACGGAGCATGTGACGTAGAGCAGCCGCCCCCCCGGACGCAGCAGGGGCCAAAGTGCCGCCAGCAGGGCGTCCTGGGTGGCCGAGAGCGCCGCGATGTCTTCATCACGGCGCAGGTATTTGATATCCGGGTGACGGCGGATCACGCCGGTCGCCGAGCAGGGCGCATCCAGCAGGATGGCATCGTAGGGTGCACCGGGCCAATCCACCGCTGCCTCCCGTGCGTCCGCCGCGAGCACCTCGGCGCTGAGTCCGAGCCGGGCCAAATGCTCACGCAGCGGCTGCAAACGCTCCGCGTCGACATCCACCGCCGTCAGCCCTAGCGCCCCGCCGGCGTGCTCCAGCAGGTGCGCCGTCTTGTTCCCGGGGGCAGCACAGGCGTCGAGCACCCGCTCGCCGGGGCGCGGATCCAACAACGCCGCCGCACACTGCGCACCGGCGTCTTGCACCGAGACCAGACCAGCCGCGAAGCCAGGCAGGCGCTGAGCCGGCATCGGCTCATCCAGCAGCAGCGCACTGTCCAGGCCCGGCACTGGCCGTGCGGCGATGCCGGCTGCAGCGAGCTCGGCGGCGTAGGCGCTGCGTTCAACGCGGGTGCGATTCACCCTGAGGGCCATGGGCGGCTGCTGGTTGCTCACGGCAATGATGCGCCGCCACTGCTGGGGCCACGCGGCCTGCAGGCGGCGCACCAGCCAATCCGGAAACAGCGCCGGATCATCCAGCCCAGTACCCACGCGCGCCAGCAGCTGCTCGCGCTCGCGCAGGAAGCGGCGCAGGGCAGCATTGACCAGCCCAGCAGCGCGCGGGCGCCCGAGCACGCGCGCGGCCTCCACCGTCGCCGCCACCGCGGCGTGGGGGGGAATGCGCGTTGCGACGAGCTGGTAAAGGCCCACGGCCATGAGGGCGTTCAAAATCCTGTCGGCGCGGCGCAGCGGCCGCGACAGCAGTATAGCGACGAGGTCCTCAAGCCGCGGCAGCAGCCGCAGCGTGCCGTAGCAGAGTTCCTGCAAAAGAGGCTGATCGCGGGCGGCGACCGCATCCGCCGCAGCGGCGAGCGCCCAGGTGAGCGAGCGCCCTTCCGCGCGCACGGCGTATACGGTCCGTGCGGCGGCCGCCCGCAGAGGTGCCCCCGCAGCCTGTGACGAGCGCACCGCGTCTTGCCGTGATCGCGGGGCCACCGCGCCCGGGCGGCGGGACTCAGCCAAGCAGGGCGCCGTCCATGTGGCGGGCGTTGAGGAAATCGCGCGCAGCCATGCGCCGCTTACCCGGGGCCTGCAGCTCGGTGACGCGAAGCAGGCCGGCACCGGTGGCGACGTCGATGCCGGCGGGCGCCGTCTGTAGCACGCGCCCGGGCGCAGCGGCAGCGTCGGGCGTGCCCGATAGGGGCTGCGCCGACCAGATGCGCAACACCTCCGCGCCAAGCCGGGTCTGCGCCACAGGCCAGGGGTCGAAGGCGCGCACGGAGCGCGCGATGGCCGCGGCGCTCTGGGTCCAGTCGATCAGCGCCTCGTCTTTGGTCACCTTGCGCGCATAGGTCGCGGCGGTCTCCTCCTGCGTGGTGGGCTGCGCACTGCCCTCGAGGATGCCGGGCAGTGCCGCAAGCAGCGCGGTGGCACCCACGGTGGCGAGCCGCGCCGTCAGGCTGCCGGCGGTGTCGGTGGCGTCGATCGCCACGGGGGCAACGCGATACACCGGCCCGGTGTCGAGGCCGGCTTCCATGCGCATGATGCTGATGCCAGTCTGCGCATCGCCCGCTTGCAGTGCACGCTGAATGGGTGCGGCCCCGCGCCAGCGGGGCAGCAGCGAGGCGTGGATGTTGACACAGCCACGGCGTGGCGTATCCAAGACCGCCTGCGGCAGGATCAGACCGTAGGCCGCGACCACCAGTAAGTCCGCGTCCCACGCCGCCAGGGCCGTCTGGGCGGTGGCATCGCGCAGCGATGCGGGCTGGCACACGGGCAAGCCCGCGTCCAAGGCCCGCTGTTTCACCGGAGACGGCTCCAGGCGCCGGCCGCGGCCGGCAGGGCGGTCCGGCTGTGTGTACACCGCCACCACCTGGTGCGGGCTCGCGATGAGGGCTGACAACGCCGGCACAGCGAACTGCGGCGTGCCGGCATAGAGGATGCGGGCCGGGGACATAGGGGCGCTCGGGGGATCGGGGGCTCGGGGGATCGGGGGCTCGGGGGCTGGCTCGTCCGGGGGCGCC
>CAZGCI010000093.1:0-14738 GCA_964524185.1 uncultured Thiohalocapsa sp.
GCCTTGACAGCGCCAGGCAGATCGTCGACCTGCCGCTACCGCTACCCGGCCGGGCCATGCAAGACGCCGCCGGCGGCGTGGCCCCCGAGGCGGCAGAGCCCGCTGCCGCCAGGCCCGGGCTGCTGCGCGTGGGCGACGTCGCGCGGGTCACCGACGGCGCCGCCACTGAGCGCCTGCGCATCCGTCTCAATGATGAGCCCGGCATCAAACTCTCCATCCAGAAGCAGCCGCTGGAGAACACCGTTGCGGTGGTGGATACCGTGGACCAAGCACTGGCAACCCTACAGGCGCAGGGGCGCGTCCCAGCGGACATCGCGGTGCGTAAGGTAGACGACGAGGCCCGCTACATCCGCCGCAGCCTGCGCAACGCGACCCAGGCGGCGCTCACCGGCGCCGGACTGGCCATGTTGGTGGTGTACGTCTTCTTGGGCAGCATCCGGCGGACGCTCATCATCGGCAGCGCCATCCCCATCGCGGTGTTGGTGACTTTCATCCTGATGGCGGGCTTCGGCCTCAACCTCAACATCATGACCCTCGGCGGACTGGCGCTCGGCATCGGCATGCTGGTGGACAGCACCATCGTCATGCTGGAGAACATCCAGCGCCACCAGCGCCTGGGTGAGGCCCCGGTGTCCGCCGCCGTCAATGCGGCACGGGAGGTCACCAGTGCCATCGTCGCCTCCACGTCCACGAACCTCGCCGCGGTGCTGCCGTTCCTGTTTATCGGCGGTCTGGTTGGACTGCTCTTTCGGGAGCTGATCTTCACCATCTCCGCGGCGATCCTGGCCTCACTCATCGTGGCGCTGACCCTGGTGCCGGCCCTCGCGGGGCGGGTGCCGGCCACTCGCGAGGGGTGGCTGCGCCGCGGCATCGACCGCGGTATCGGCGTCCTGCAATCGGGCTACAGCTGGCTGCTGCGCCGACTGCTGCCGTTGCGCTGGCTGGTGGTGGCGGGCCTCACCGTCTGGCTAGGGCTGACGGTGCCCGGCTTCTTCGGCAGCGATCAGCAATTCCTGCCGGCGCTGGACGCCGGCGATGTGCAGATTGCGCTGTGGGCGGACGAAGGCATCAACGTTGAGCACATGGACCGCATGGTGCGCCGCGTGGAGGCCGTGGTCGCCGAGCAACCGGAGGTGGACGCGATCTTCACCACCGTGGGGGGCTGGGTGTTCGGGCGCTCGTCCTGGGAGAGCCCAAACCGGGCCGGCATTCAAGTGCTGCTGCAGCCCGCCGCCGCGCGCGAAGGCCTGTCGTCGGACGCCTTCATCGAGCGACTCAAGCGCCTGGTGAACGCGGAGCGTATTGCGGGCCTCAGAACCCACTTCTACACCTCGGGCGTGCGCGGCATCCGCTACAACCGCGGCGATGACGACGTCAGCCTGCGCATCCAGGGCCCGGATCTGGATCGGCTCATCGCCCTGGCCGATGCCGCCGTCGAGCGCCTGCAGGGCATCCCGAGCCTGAGCAACGTGCAGCACTCCAACGAGGACGTGAGCCGGGAGCTCTCCGTGCAATTGGACCGACGCCGCGCGGCCAGCTTCGGCCTAGACGTGGAGGACGTGGGTGCGGTGCTGCGCTTTGCGCTGGAGGGCGAAACCGTCACTCGGCTCATCGACGGTGACCGCAGCGTTGACGTGCGCCTGCGCCTGGAGCGCGCCGACGTGGGCGGCCCGGGGGACCTGGAGTCCATCATCCTCTTCAGCAACAGCGAGCCGCGCCGGCCCATCCGGCTCGGTGACATCGCCCAGGTGGAGCTCCTGGCGCAGCCCGCGGAGATCATGCGCGACCGCCAGCAGCGCGTGGTGGAGATCTCGGCCTCCGTGGCCGGGGGCGCCACTGTGGAAGGCGCCATCGGCGACGCGTTGACAGCACTCGCCGACCTGCCGCTGCCGCGGAGCTATACGCTCTATGAGGCCGGCACCCTAGAGACCCTGCAACGCGGCCAGGAGCTCGGCCGCATCCTGCTCAGCTTGGCCCTATTCCTGGTGCTCGTGGTGATGGCGGTGCAATACGAATCCCTGCGCAACCCGCTCATCATCCTGCTGTCGGTGCCCTTTGCGCTCATCGGGGTGGTGCTCGGGCTTGAGCAGACCAACACGCCGGTGTCCATGCCGGTCTGGCTGGGGCTCATCATGCTGGCCGGCATCGTGGTCAACAATGCCATCGTCCTCGTGGAGTTCATCGAGCTCCGCCGGCGCGAGGGCGTGCCGATGGTGGACGCCATCGTCAGCGCCGCGCACCTGCGGCTGCGGCCCATCCTGATGACCACACTCACCACGGTGTTCGGCATGCTGCCGCTGGCGCTTGCCGTCGGTGAGGGCTCGGAGATGCTCCAGCCGCTCGCCGTCGTCATCGTCTGGGGTCTCGGCTTCTCGCTGCTGGTCTCGCTGCTGCTGGTGCCGATGTTTTATCGAATCCTCGGGCGGCGGGGCCCAAAGCCAGCCCGGGACGGGGTCATCCCAGCGACAGCGCTGCGTTGATCGGACAGGGCCGGGGGCCGAGGCCCGAGGTCACGCGTCCCTGTTGCGCAAGGGCGGCGACCCCGCCCGGCCGGGCCGTTCAGAGCGTGGTCGAAACCGCGATCGCCTGAGGGCCGCTGGCTGTCTGCAACGCGAGCGCGACCGCGCGGGGTGCTGGTCAATTCCCAGTCAGGCGCCGATCAGGCGCCGGTCAGTCTCCGGCTTGCGGCGGTGCCGCACCTGCATCCGGCGCCGGCGCCGGCGGCGCGACCGGCGGCTGGGCGCGGATGCCCTCGGCATCGCGCGCAAAGTTGGGGAAGTCCGGGTTGGTCCAGCCGTCGGCGGCGAGCTTCTCCGCAGGCGGGCGCAGCCGCGCCGTGTAGTCCAACACCGCCGAGCGCTCGGCGTCGGTGAAGCCCTGGATCTCGTCGGTCATCTTGGAGTCGGCGTTCCGCCGCGCGCCGGTGGCGATCTGCTCGAACTGGCTGACCAGATACGCGTAGTGTTGCCCCGCCAGCGCAGGGATATGCTCGCCCAGGTCGCCCTCGCCGTCGGGACCATGGCAGTCCACACAATGCTGCGCGTAGAGCTCGGCACCAACCGCAAGGTCCGTCCCGGGACCGACGCCGTTGTGCGGCGTCATGGGCAAATTGGCCACGTAGGCCGCCACATCAGCCAACTGCTGCGGGCCGCCGAGGAGGCTCGGCACCGAGAACGGGTACATCAGGGGATTGTCGCGATTGCCGGCACGGAAGTCGGCGAGCTGTTTGATGATCACGGTGCGCAGCTGCCCGGCGATCTGCGGATAGACGCCGTCGGTACTGCCCCAGGCCTCGGGCAGATGGCAGACGGCACAGGTGCGATACGCCTGCCGGCCGTTGTTCAAATTCGGGGTGAGCGACAGCACCTCCTCGTACTCCGCCTCCGCCACCGCCGCCGGATCTGGGGGCGGCTGCTCGGCCCCATCGGCGGTCGACGACGCCGCCGCCGCGCAAACAGGCAGTGCCAGCAGCAACGCCGCTAGCAACACGGCTGGGCGGTGTGGAGCGCGAACCGATCTGCCACGGTCTGCGCTGGAAGTCTCCGGTGCGGCGCTCAACGGGCCCTGGGCGGAGCGCAGCCGCGCGCCGGCCATGGCCCGTTGGCCTTGGCGTTCGGCCGGGTACTCGGACGGGTGCTCGGCTGGATGCTCGGTGGGGCGCTCAGCGAGGGGCGGTGCCGAATTCGTGGGGGTCATGCTGTCCTCCGGTAGCAAGGGCGGCCCGCATCTGCAGTGCGGGTCCGAATGTCTTCGTGCCAAGTATCGCATCCGCGGCGGGGCCTGTCTGCGCAGCGCGGCCGGGGCCCGGGCTGGGACCAACGAGGCGCGTGTGCACCACCGACAAAGCTATCCACAGTCGAATCCCTTTCGTCAGCAGCCCTGGGGCCTCGATCCAGTGGGGTTATCCACAGCTCATGCACAGCCTGCCAACGCCTTGATCACCGGTTTAGACACAACATCTTGTGGTTGACACGGTGGCTTGAGCATATATATTCCCTACCCAATCGCTAGGGGCTCTTTGCGCGGGCCATATCAGAACGCGGCGCCACACCGCCACGGCGCCGGCCCGCACCCACTGCGATTCAGCCGCCACGCCTCGAGCCAACCACAGGAGCACACTGCTATGGCCGCCGCAACGCCTGCCCAACAGCGCCACCCGGAGCACCCCGACCAGGCCGCGCCCGCGGCACAGCAGCAGGCCCCCGCGCCCCAGACGCAGGTGATCACGGCAGACATCGCTGCACATCAGCCGGGCCGGGTGCAGGTGATCCGCCGCAACGGGAAGGTCACCCACTTCGACCCGAACAAGATCAAGGTGGCCATGACCAAGGCCTTCTTGGCAGTGGAAGGCGGCAGCGCGGCGGCCTCCTCGCGCATCCACGACCAAGTCGAGCGCTTGACGGAGCAGGTGGCCAGCGCACTGACCCGGCGCCTGCCGGGCGGCGGCACCGTGCATATCGAAGACATCCAAGACCAAGTGGAGCTGGCGCTGATGCGTGCCGGCGAGCACAAGGTCGCCCGCGATTACGTCATCTACCGCGACGCACGCGCCCGCGAGCGGGCGGAAAAGAGCGCCGCCCTGGCCGCCACGCAGGCCGCCGTAGAGGGTGCGGCGGAACAGGGTATCCAAGTGACGCTGGCCGACGGCAGCACCCGGCCGCTGGACACCGAGCGCCTGGCGCGGCTGGTGGAGGAGGCCGCCCGCGGGCTCGAAGGGGTAGATGCCGAGGCAATCCTCAAGGACAGCCTGCGCAACCTCTTCGACGGCGTCAAAGAGGCCGACGTGGGCCAGGCACTGGTGATGTCCGCGCGCGCCATGATCGAGCGCGAGCCGGCCTACAGTCAGGCCGCCGCGCGGCTGCTGCTGGACATCATGCGGCGCGAGGCGCTCGGCTTTTTGGACATGGCGGTGGGCGTCGAGACCCAGGCCGACATGGGCGAGCGCTACGCCGACTACTTTGCGGCCTACATCCAGCGCGCCGGCGACCTGGAGCTGCTCGACAAGCAGCTCGGGCGCTATGACCTCGCGCGCCTCGGCGCCGCACTGCACCCGGAGCGCGACCTGCAGTTCACCTACTTGGGCCTGCAGACCCTCTACGACAGGTATTTCATCCACACCGACCGCGGCGTGCGCATCGAGCTGCCGCAGGCCTTCTTCATGCGCGTCGCCATGGGGCTCGCCATCAACGAGATCGACCGCGAAGAGCGCGCCATCGCCTTCTACGAGCTGCTGTCGAGCTTCGACTTCATGAGCAGCACGCCGACGCTGTTCAACGCCGGCACGCTGCGCCCGCAGCTCAGCTCCTGCTACCTCACCACGGTGCCGGATGACCTCGACGGCATCTACGGCGCCATCAAGGACAACGCCCTGCTAAGCAAATTCGCCGGCGGGCTCGGCAACGATTGGAGCCGCGTGCGCGGCATGGGCGCCCACATCAAGGGCACCAACGGCAAGTCCCAGGGCGTGGTGCCCTTCCTGAAGGTGGCGAACGACACCGCCGTTGCCGTCAACCAATGCTTTGCACCGGATACCACGGTGTTCACCGCCGACGGCCCCAAGCCCATTGTGGAGGTCAAGCGCGGCGACCTCGTGCTCGGTCAGCGCGGGCGCTATCGAGAGGTCACCGAGCACTTCGTCTACGCGCAAGAGGACGCGCCCATGGTCCGAGTGCGCGTCAAGCACTCGGTAAACGACCTGCGCGTCACCAGCGGCCATCCGTTCTGGGCCATCAAGGACGTACCGCAGGAGCAGTCCATCAAGCGCACGCTGCGCCAGATCGAGTCCGGCACCTTCAAGCCGGATTGGGTGGAGGCCGGCGCACTCAGTCGCGGCGACTATGTGGCCCAGGTGATCCCAGGCGAGGTGGTGCCGGTGGAGGGCTTCACCGAGGCCGATGCCCGCTTCTACGGCATCCTGCTCGGCGATGGGCACCTGACCCGCGGCTATGAATTCGGCATCTCCGGCAATCCGTCCCGCGACCAAGGGCATCTGGACTTCGTGCGGGCCTACCTGAGCGAGCGCGGCATCCACTATTGGGAAAACGCCCGCGGCAATCGCTACATCCGGATCAAGTGGTCCGTCGGCAAGGGGCTGGCGCGCTGCGCCACCACCGGCCAATGGATCGGTGAGGACTTGGCGGCGCTGCCCTTCACCGAGGCGGACCTCTACGACGCCGCCCGCAACAAGCGCATCGCCCGGCGCTTCAGCCACCTGCCGCACAACCAGGCGCTCGCGCTGATCCAGGGGCTGCTTGAGACCGACGGCGGCATCAGTCGGGGTAAGGAAATCTACTTCACCAGCACCTCCACCCCGCTTGCAGAGGGCCTGCGCTACCAACTGCTGCGGCTCGGTATCCCCTGCGCCGGGCAGTATCGGGAGCGCGACAACGCGCACGCCGGCACGCGCTCGGACGGCAGTGTCCTCTCCTTCACCGGCACCACCCGGGCCTTTGATCTGCGCATCCCCGCCGCACCCCTCGTCGCGGACTTGGTGGGCGTGCCGGCACTCACAAAGCAGAACTGGTTCCGGCTGGGCAACTGGCTGTTCACCCGAGTCAAGGCGGTGGAGCCCATCGCGCCTGTGTCTGAGGTGCACGACCTCAAGGTCGACGGCGACGAGAGCTACATGACCGCCGCCGCGCTGGTGCACAACGGCGGCAAGCGCAAGGGCGCCGTCTGCGCCTACCTCGAGACCTGGCACGTCGACATCGAAGAGTTCCTGGACCTGCGCAAGAACACCGGTGACGACCGCCGCCGCACCCACGACATGAACACCGCCAACTGGGTGCCGGACCTGTTCATGAAGCGTGTGGCGGAGGATCAGCACTGGAGCCTGTTCAGCCCGGACGAGACCCCGGACCTGCACGACCTCATGGGTCAGGACTTCGAGCGCGCCTACACCACCTACGAAACCCGCGGCGAGCGCGGGGAGCTGCGCGTCTACAAGCGCGTCAAGGCCGTGGACCTGTGGCGCAAGATGCTGGCCATGCTGTTCGAGACCGGCCATCCCTGGATCACCTTCAAGGACCCCTGCAACCTGCGCTACACCAACCAGCACGCGGGCCAGGTGCATTCGTCCAACCTCTGCACCGAGATCACGCTGCACACCAATGATCGGGAGATCGCCGTGTGCAACCTGGGCTCCGTCAACCTGGCCAACCACGTCGGCCCAAACGGCCTCGACACCGCCAAGCTCAAGCAGACGGTCAGCACCGCCATGCGGATGCTCGACAACGTCATCGACTACAACTTCTACAACGTGCCCCAGGCGCGCAATTCCAACCTGCGCCACCGGCCGGTGGGCCTGGGGCTAATGGGCTTTCAGGACGCCCTCTATAAGCTCGGCATCGCCTACGCCAGCCCCGACGCCGTGGGGTTTGCGGACCAGAGCATGGAGATCCTGAGCTACTACGCCATTGAGGCTAGCACCGACCTGGCCGCAGAGCGCGGCCGCTATCAGAGCTTCCAGGGCAGCCTGTGGAGCCAGGGCATCCTGCCCATCGACAGCATTCGGCTGTTGGAAGAAGGCCGCGGCGGTTATCTGGACATGGACAAGGGCAGCACGCTGGACTGGGACCGGCTGCGTGCGCGGGTGACCGACGTCGGCATGCGCAACAGCAACTGCATGGCGATTGCACCGACGGCCACCATCAGCAACATCTGCGGCGTCAGCCAGTCCATCGAGCCGACGTACCAGAACCTGTTCGTCAAATCGAACCTGTCCGGCGAGTTCACCGTCGTCAACCCCTACCTGGTGGCGGACCTCAAGGAACGCGGCCTCTGGGACAGCGTCATGGTCAACGACCTCAAGTACTACGACGGCAGCGTCCAGCAGGTCGACCGCATCCCGGACGACCTCAAACAGACCTACGCCACGGCCTTCGAGATCGACGCCCGCTGGCTCGTGGAGGCCGGCAGCCGCCGCCAGAAGTGGCTCGACCAGGCGCAGAGCCTGAACCTCTACATGAGCGAGCCGAACGGCAAGAAGCTCGACAACCTCTACAAGCTCGCCTGGGTGCGCGGCCTCAAGACCACCTATTACCTCCGCTCCATGGGTGCCACCCATGTCGAGAAATCGACCATGGACGATGCAAGCAAGGCCAATCGGCTGTCCGCCGTCGGTGGTAACTACATCTCCATGGGTAAGGGCAACGGCAAGGGGAATGGCAGCGCCACCAGCACCGCTGAGCCCAAGGCCTGCTCCATTCTCGACCCGGAGTGTGAGAGTTGTCAGTAGTTGGGGACGTGCGGAGTGCCGGGGGCGCCGATGCGGACGGCCGGCCGCCTGCGTACGCCGTCTCGAGTCGGCTTGCGCACCGCTAGCCGTGCTGATGCGGCAGGGGACGAAGTGATGCTGCAGCCATCGACCACCAATGAAGCCGGGGCATTTCGCCGCCCATCCAGGTCGGTGTCCGAATCTGGCGCCCCGATAAGGGCGACGAGTTACTTTTCTTTGCTTGTCCAAAGAAAAGTAACCAAAAGAAAAGACACCCCGATGCCGCTCCCTCCTGCGCTTCTCGCAATTGCCGGAGGTCGGCGTAGGGGGCTCCTGCCCCCAACGCCGACTGCGCGCACCCTTCGGGCCATTTCCGGCAATTGCTGCGATGCTCGGCGCGGCATAGGGGATACGACGAACGCCTTGACGCAGTCATGAGCGGCGAGGAGCCACACAAGGTTCAACCCCTCGTCTAAGCTGGAGGCCGGCATGTACCTGGCAGTCATCAAGGTAGAGCCTTGTGACGATGACACCCAGAGGGTCCAGTTCTCGAATGCTGAATTCGGCCTACTCGATGCCAAGCCGCGCCTTGGCTTCGGCGTGTTCAGGAAGCTCCGAGATGAGACCGAGTTTCGCAAGGCGCGCGTCTCCTTCGACACGGTAACTTGGCACCACGGCATCGATCTCGATCCGGACTTCGTCTACCGCCACTGCATAAAACGAGGGACAGACCCTGTTTCCCGCTAGCGATCATGCCGAAGTGTCACCCCAGAGGCTGACGCGCAGGTTTCTTGTGAAAGGCAACACCAGTTCAACGACGTCTGAGCGAAGGGCGCCGAGCCTTCAATCGGAGGGTCCATAGCATGGCCAAGAGAACACCGAAGCAGACCTACCAGCTGAAGGTAACATTGAAGGGCGCGAAGCCGCCGATCTGGCGGCGCCTGCTCGTGCCGAGCGTTATTCGGCTCGACGAGCTCCACCTGGTCATTCAGCAAACCATGGGGTGGTTCAACTGTCACCTACACCAATTCGCCGCCGATGGTCTCTATTTCGGCATTCCGGACGATGACTTCGGGCTGGATTTCGAGGTGGTGGACGAGACGCAGATCGAGCTGCGCCAGCTGCTGGGCAGAGAAAAGGACGCCATGGTCTATGAATACGACTTCGGCGATGGTTGGGAGCACAAGATCGTCCTCGAGGCCATTTTGCCCACGGACGAGACGCAAACGCTGCCGGCCTGCATCAAGGGCAAGCGCGCCTGTCCGCCGGAGGACTGCGGCGGCGTTTGGGGATACGAGAACCTGCTGAAGATCCTGTCCGACCCCAGCGACCCCGAACACGAGTCGATGCTGGAGTGGATCGGCGGGGACTTCGATGCCGAGGCCTTTGACGTAAAGGCCGCGAATGTCGCCTTGGCAGCGCTGCGCACCGGGCGCTGAGAGCACATAACAGCAATGAGCAAAGACACCTATAAAGTCCCGAAGGCCATGGCCGAGCGCTTTGCCGCCATCACCGCGCTCACCGATGCCTTTTGTGCCGATAGGCTGAACGACGAGTGCGCGCAGATGATCCGCGCGGCGACTGCAGCCCTCTGTCGCAAGCGGCCGCCGCCGGTGGCCACCGGCGCACCTGCGAGCTGGGCCGCCGGTGTCACGCATGCGGTTGGCTGGATCAACTTCGCCTTCGATCGCGCACAATCACCGCACGTCACCGCTGCCGAGCTTTATCAGGCCTTCGGCGTCGCCGAGAGCACCGGCCAGGGCAAGTCCAAACGCGTGCGCGACCTGCTCGGCATGGCCATGTTCGAGCCGACCTGGACCCTACCGTCGCGGTTGGCCGACAACCCGCGGGTCTGGATGGTGTCGATCGATGGCTTCGTGTTGGATGCCCGTGCGCTAAAGCGAGACGTCCAGGTGCAGCTGCACGAGGCCGGGCTGATTCCGTTCGTTTATGCGGACACGAACGTGCCCACAGGCAGCCGCCGACGGGAGGCGTGACCATGAACTACACCGCCATCCTAGAGGCGCTGAACGACGCCAGCCTGTTCGAGCTGTATCGGCTGAACGTGGCGATCAGCAATCAGCTCAATGATCCGGTACGCCTTGCGGCGGTGAAGCAGACGCTGCGAGTCGGGCAGACGCTGAGCTGGTTCGATGACCGGCTGAACCGGCTCGTCGACGCACGGCTGGTCCAAATCAAACGCACCCGCGCGTTGGTCGAGAACCTCGGCGATGGCAAGCGCTGGAACATCTCCTTCCACCTGATCAATCTGGATGGGCAAAAGGTCGACATCGCTGGACGGAAGCCGCGCAAGCTCGATCGAAACAGCCTCAAGGTCGGCGATCGGGTCGCTTTCAAGGACCGCCACGGCCAGGAGCAGTTCGGACATGTGCTGAAGCTCAATCCGAAATCAGCGGCTGTGCAGGTCGGCAAGGTCCGCTGGCGCGTCGGCTACAGCCTGCTGGCACCAGTCTTCGACAGCGATGCCAGCTCGGACGTGGACCTGCTGCCGGGACAATGGGAGCCGGTTGACGACGACCCGCCGCGCCTGCCGCCGTCCATGAGGTCGCAAACCGGGGCCCTGTTCGACCACGACGACAACCGGGGGGAGGCTCCATGAGCATGGCGCGCAAGCACCCACGGACAGGGGTTTGTGCGCGGGCGTATTTCGGCGCGCGTCCTCACCCCGCGCAACGGGAACGAGGATGGAAACGGGCACCATGGCACTAGCCCACCACCGGCATATCGCCGCGCTGCTCCGCCGGGCCGCAGGCGCGCTCCTCGCCCTCACGGCCACCGGTGGGCTCGCCGCCAGCTTTGACTGCAGCAAGGCAGCGACCCGTCAGGAGCAGCTCATCTGCGCCGACGCCGAGCTGAGCCGGCTGGACAGCGAGCTGGGGCAGCGCTATGCGGAGGCCCGCCGCAGTGCCGATGATCCGGCGGCCCTGCGGCGCGCGCAGCGTGAATGGCTTGTGCAACGCAACCGCTGCGGCGATAGCGATTGCCTGGCGGCGGCCTACCGCGAACGGATTGCCGCACTCAGTGCCAGCGCAGACGGCGCTGCCGAGCGTGCCCTGGGCCAACCCCAGACGCAGCGCACGGCCCAAGAGGTGCGCCTTGTCCAACAGGATCCGGAGCTGCAAATCGACGCCACGTATCCACGCCTTGGGGAGAGCCAGGCGGCTAAGGCCGCTGAGCAGGTGCTCGCAGCGGTGGTGCAGGCTGAGCTCGACGACTTCCGGCAGGCCCACCGTGAGCTGCTTGCCGCCACCGGCCGGCACGAGGGACCGCCCTGGCAGCTCAGTATCGACTACGATCAGGTTTATACCGCACCGCATTTTTGGGCTGTCGGCCTGCGCAGCTACGCCTACACCGGGGGTGCCCATGGCGGTGTGCAGCATCGACCGGTCATCCTCGAGCGCAGCACCGGGGCGCAGGTGCCAACGCACGCGCTGTTCCGCCGCGGCAGCGTGTGGCTGCCGATGCTTGCGGACTACTGCTACAGCGCCCTTGCCGGTGGGGAGCCCTTCAGCGCCAATGACGACTGGCTCCGGGCCGGCACGGCGCCAGAGGCGGACAACTATCAGAAACTGCTGCCACTCGCAGACGGGCTGCGGGTGATCTTCGAGCAATACCAGGTGGGCCCCTACGCCATCGGCGTACATGAGGTCAAGGTGCCCTACGGCGAGCTCGACGGCCTGTTGCGCCCGGACCTGTTTCCCCAAGGCCGACCATGACCATGACCCAAACCTGGAGCCCCGGATGCCACCGATCGATCCACTACCCTGGTGGGACTGGCCCGACTTCGCCCGTGTCGCAGTGGTGCTCGCCGCGGTGGCCGCGGCGGGCGCACTCGGGACGCTGCTGCTGCGTGCCGCTGGCCGCAAACCCGCCGAAGACCGCCCTGACCAGCCCCTGCGCCACAGCCCAGCCGGGCAGGATCACAGCATGATGAGCGGCAGCTCTAAGCACGAGGAGTTCCCCACCCGCGAAGCGGATCCGGTGTTGCGGCTGCTGCACCGCGTGCTGCGGCTGGCCACCTATCTGTTGGCCATCGCGATGGTGGTGGTGGTCCTGGAGGGCGTGGTCAGTGTCCTCAACGACCTCTACACCCACATCTCGGCGCCGCCCTACTTCCTGATGCCGGATATTGTCAGGACCTTTGGGTCCTTCCTTGCTGTGCTCATCGCCTACGAGATCTTCGCCAACATCACCCTCTACCTACGGTCCGACGTGTTTCCAGTGAAGCTCGTGGTGGCCACTGCGGTGATGGCCATTGCGCGGAAGATCATCATTCTGGACATGGAGGAGTACACGGCGCTGGACCTGATGGGCATCGGCGTCGTTGTGCTGGCCCTCGGCGTTGCCTACTGGCTCATCTCCCAGGCCGACACCTGCAGCGGCATCCCCCAATGGCGAGGTGAAGGAGAACCATGACGGCTCAGCGGCGCGTCCGACAATCAGTGCAAACATCGATGGCAGCACCCACAGCGGCACGCCGCCACCGACTGGCGGTGGTGGCTGCAGCATTCGCGCTCTCGGCCCTTGCAACCGCTGCCGCGCAGGAGCAGCGAAGCGACCCCGCCACGGACTCGAATGTGCTGGTCTTGACGCCAACCGACACGGCGTCGGACCCGGTCGGGCCAGAGCCCGCCGCCGTGGCCGACACGCAAACGCCCACGCACACGCCCAAGGCGACCTTGACGCGGGAGATCATCGACGACGGCAAGGCCGTGCATCTGTTCCATGCCCGCGACGACCTGCTGGAGGTCGAGGCCGTCTACCCGGTGCTGCCGGGGGATGCGCCATCCATCGCGCGCGCCAACGCGGTCATTGCCGCGGCCTTCTCGGCAGCGGCGGAGACATTCCTAGCAGAGTACGACGCGATGCTGGCCAACAACGGCGGTGAGCACATCGGCAGCCCCTGGTCCTTTTCACTGGGTTACCAGGGCGTGCATATCACCGACACGCTCATTGCCGTCGACGGCGGCGGCTATCGATACAGCGGCGGCGCCCACGGCGGTGCCCTGTATTTGCCGTTGGTGCTGGAACGCGATGCTGGCGCGGCGCTAGCACCCGCGAAACTGTTCCGGCCGGACAGCGACTGGCTCGACGTGCTGGCGCGTTACTGCCGCACGGCCCTCGCGGAGCGCGAGCCCTTTCGCGACGAGCGGGATGCGCCTTCGGCCGAGTCCCCGGATGACTGGCTCCTGGATGGCACGGCACCCACTGCGGACAACTATGGGCTCTTGCTGCCGTTAAACGACGGCATCCGCGTGACCTTCGGCCACTACCAAATTGGCGCCTACGCGATCGGCGACTTTCACGTCACGGTGCCCTACGCGGAGCTCCGCACGCAATTGAACCCGGCATTATTCCCCGGGCACGCAGCAACCGAGTAGCCGCCGCTGAGCGGCAAGGACTGCGCCACGCCGGCGCCAGCCGTTGCCAACTGAGCCAAGCTCGACACCACAACACCCGCAACCGACCGACCCGGAGGAGATTCAATGCTGAACTGGGACGACCCCCTCGCCACGCCGGCCAACCGCAACCGCACGGGGCACCAGCCATTGCCGCCGGGCTGTGCAGCCTTCGACGACGGCGCGGCCGCCGCCGATGACGACGTCCAACTCGCCGGGCAGGCCGTGCCGGCACCAACCGCACGCCCAGGCGACGGCCTGCTGGCCACTGACGTGCTCATGCGCACCGCCGGCGCCGCCCCGGTGGTGAGCCCGAACCCCTTGCCGCCCCAACGCGCCCTGCTGGACGAGGCACCGGCCATCGGCCCATCGGCCCCGTCACCCACCGCCGACCCCCGCGACGATGGCA
This sequence comes from uncultured Thiohalocapsa sp., assembly GCA_964524185.1. Classification (GTDB taxonomy): domain Bacteria; phylum Pseudomonadota; class Gammaproteobacteria; order Chromatiales; family Chromatiaceae; genus Thiohalocapsa. The sequence continues at coordinate 14,045 of CAZGCI010000093.1, forward strand.
GCGCCCAGGGCGGTGCTACGGGTCTAGAGAAGCTGGAGATGGGCGCCGGGCGGTTGCGCGTCGACGACAAGCGCATCATCAACTGCAAGGCAGACCTGAACCAGCTGGTGCCATTCAAGTACGACTGGGCCTGGCAGAAGTACCTGGATGGCTGCGCCAACCACTGGATGCCGCAAGAGGTCAACATGAACGCGGACATCGCGCTCTGGAAGGACCCGAACGGCCTCACCGACGACGAGCGCACCATCATCAAGCGCAACTTGGGCTTCTTCTCCACCGCCGACAGCCTGGTCGCCAATAACCTAGTCCTGGCCGTCTACCGCCACATCACCAACCCCGAGTGTCGCCAATACCTGCTCCGCCAGGCCTTCGAGGAAGCCTTGCACACCCACGCCTATCAATACGTGGTAGAGAGCCTAGGCCTGGACGAGGGCGAGATCTTCAACATGTACCGCGAGGTGCCCGCGGTGGCGCGCAAGGCCGAATGGGCGCTGCCCTTCACCCAATACCTGGCCGATCCGCACTTCCATACCGGCACGCCGGAGAACGACCAGCGGCTGCTGCGCGAGCTGGTCGCCTTCTACATCATCTTCGAGGGCATCTTCTTCTACGTCGGCTTCGTGCAGGTGCTGAGCATGGGCCGGCGCAACAAGATGACCGGCACCGCCGAGCAGTTCCAGTACATCCTGCGCGA
>CAZGCI010000094.1:0-14468 GCA_964524185.1 uncultured Thiohalocapsa sp.
TCGGCCAACCGCCGCGCCCGGCGAGCAGCTCCACCGCGGTCATGTAGGTCTGGTCCACATCGGGGTGCACCTCGCGGTCCACCTTGATGGCGATGAAGTGCTGGTTGAGCAGACCTGCAATGCCGAGGTCCTCGAAGCTCTCGCGTTCCATCACATGGCACCAGTGACAGGTCGAGTAGCCAATGGACAGGAACACCAGCTTGCCCTCGCGGCGCGCCGTCTCGAACGCCTCTGCGCCCCAGGGAAACCAGTCCACCGGGTTGTGCGCGTGCTGCAGCAGGTACGGAGAGTCCTGCAGAATCAGCCGGTTGGTGAAGCGGGGTCGGCCGTCAGCGCGCAGATGCTCGGTGCGTGGTTGGTAGTCGGCACCCTTGGCCGCAAGCGCCGCATCGAGGCGGACTTGCAGCTCGGGTGGGTGGCCGGCCAGGGTCTCGGCCGGCGCGTTCGACCCGGCCGCCATGCCGGTAAACAGTGCGGCAATGAGCCAGCAGAGGCCAATCGGTTGGTGGCTGCGTCGCGTCATCGTTTGGGGTCCGTGATGGGGTTGTACAGAAGTCTGCGCCTGAGGTGTGCCAGCAAACCTCTGGATGGCCGGCCGGCTGGAAAGCCGGTGCTCTCAGTGGCCGAACCGCCGCGTGCTAATCTAAAAAAGTCGCCCGAGACCCTCACCCGCTGACTTGCGAGCAACATCGGATGGAAGCACAACGCCTTCTCACCATCGACGACCTGCTGGCCTGGCCCGGCGACGAGCGCGTCGAGCTGATCGACGGCGAGATCGTGCAGCGGCCCATGAGTCGGTTCGAGCATGGCCAGGCGCAGGCCGCGCTGATTGGCCAATCATTCCCGCTCGTGATGCAACGGCAACCGGGAGGTTGGTGGATCGTCCCGGAGATCAGTGTCCGGTACAACGAGCATCACTGTCCCAGCCACGACCTCGCCGGCTGGCGCAAGGAGCGGCTGCCGGAGCATCCTGCCGGCGTCATGACCCTGTTGCCGGATTGGGTCTGCGAGATCCTCTCCCCCGGCCACGAGCGCAAGGACACGGTCACGCACTTCCTGCGCCTGCAGCGTGCCGGCGTGCCCTCCTATTGGATTGTTGCGCCCGAGGACCGGGCGCTGATCGCCTACGCCCTGGACGCCGGTGGCTACCGTGCCGTGTTCACGGCCGAGGGCCCGCACGAGACCGCCGCCAAGGTGCGCATCCCGCCGTTCGAGGCGATCGAGATCGATTTGGGCCTGCTGTTCGGCGATCTTGCCTGACCGGCAACCGCCCGGAGACGGCAGCGCTGCTGTCCCGACCGGGGCCCGTGCGCCAGATTCGTTCATGAGACCGGCCTCTCAGGGCCATTTTTTCGTCTCTGCCTCGGCCTCGCGAGCAGGCGACCCTGCCAAACATTGGAGCCGCGCACCCTGTCGTCACGTAACGACAATTGGCCCACTGAGATCCATCTCATGCCAACGTTGACGAGTCGTGAGTTCAACCAGGGAACCAGCAAGGCGAAGGAGTACGCGGATCAGGGTTCGGTCTTCATCACGGACCGGGGGCGGCCCAGCTACGTGCTGCTCTCCATTGACGCGTACCGCCGGCTAATAGGCACGGGCGCGCGCATCGCCGACGATGACCTGGTGCGGGTTGATCTGCTCGAGGTGCTCCAGCGCGAAGGGCGGGCGGGCACAGGAGCGCAGCAGTCGCTCCAGACCGGCGCGATCCTGGCCAGCCATGCGCATCGCCGCGTCCAGCGAGAAACCGCCATGCGCCCAGCCGAGCATGTCGCGCGCCTCCTTGGGCTCGAGCAGAGCGTTGCGGGCGAACCACCGCAGCACCCGTCGGCGCACTTGCGTCCGTGTCGCTTGCGGGGGCGTAAGGTACGGGATGCGCACCCGCATAAGGGGGTACGCAGTCGACGGCCAGCCCCGTCGCCACGCCGACAACTCACCACCAGGTCTCGGGATAGCGCCGTGTCGCCGGCAAGTTGTTGACCACCAGCGCGACGGCCAGTAACAGCATCGGCCCGAGCCCGGCCGGGATCAGCACGTACCAGAAGCCGGCGGCATGCAGGTCCTCGGAGCCGATGACGGCGATCAGTGCCGTCGCGCCGTCTGGCGGGTGCAGGGTGCGGGTCAGGTGCATGAGTGCGATGGCGGTCGCGACGGCGAGCCCTGGGGCAAGGAGCGTCGCGATGCCGGGCCAGTGACTCAGCACCTGCCAGCAGCCGACCCCCACCAGCGCCGAGATCAGGTGCCCGCCCAACAGGTTGCGTGGCTGCGCGAGCGGGCTGCGCACGGCGCCGTAGACGAGTACAGCCGAAGCACCTAGCGAGCCGATCAACAAGGCGGCATCGGCGTCGCTGAACCAGCGGGTGTTGAGCCAGGCGACCAGGCTCATGCCGACGAGGGCGCCGGCCCAAGACCAGAACACCTCCGCATTGCTGACCCGCGGCGGGCTGCCGCGGGTCGTACCGCGCCACTTCGACCAGTAGCGTCTCAGGCTCATGCAGCGGCGTCGCCCAAATGGGCCGCGTGCAGGAGATCCTTGCGCAGCAGCAGGCCACGCAGTCGGCCGGCGGCATCGGTCACGGGCATGCTGCGCCCGCCGTGGCGGCGGAAGGCGCGCAGCATGTCCGCCGCTCCAGCCTGCTCGGCAATGCAGACGGCCGGCGCCGACATGGCCTCGGCCACCCGGGTGCCGTGACAGCGGCCAAGGTCGTCGGGCGACGCGGCATCCAAGCGCAACAGCAGTTCCAGAAAAGAGCCGACGCCGAAGCAGCCGAGCACGTCGTTCTCGGTGAGCATGCCAATGACGGCGTCCTCGGCCGAGACCACGGGCAGCGCCTTCAGGCCCTGCTGCACCAGAGAGGCCGCAGCCTCACGGAGCGAGGTCGCCGGTGCCAATGGCCGGACGCCAACGAGCATCAGGTCCACTGCCCGCAGCCCCTCAAGCAGCCGCTGCCGCGCATGCGCCGACGCCAGGCGATAGATGGCGCGGAAGTCCTCGGTGCTAATGTCGAGATAGCCGGGAATGTGCCGCATTGCGTCGAGCACGTCGTCGTCGTCCAACTCCGGGACATCGGCGGCAAGTGCCTGCGGCGATTGCTCGGGTTGCTTTGGGTCGTGGCGAGGCATCCGTTGATTTCTCTTGTTCCGAGGGGGCCGCAGTGGGCCTGCTATGTGATGAGCGAAGGCTCGGGCGGAACGCTGCGGGCGAAGGGCCCAGGGCTTGGCTGCGAAAATCCCAAGAATGGCCTCGCGATTTGCGGACAGCACAAATCAGGCTCAGTGCTCACCCTTGGTCCGCAGCAGGCCGGCCAAACGGTTGCCCTGCTTCTGCGGCCCGCCGCGGGGAAAGAGCCGGTGCAGCACCGCGCTGTCGCCGTCTTGCGGCCCCGATTGGCGGCGAAAGTGCCGCACCATGTCGCGCACCGATGCTTGGGTGCCGTGATCGCGGTAATGCTCACGCAGGTAACGGATTACCGCCCAGTGGTGCGCGGTCAGCGCCAGCCCTTCGGCGTTGGCCAAGGTGCGGGCGAAGGCCTCGCTCCAGTCCGACGGGTCCAGGAGATAGCCCTCGCTGTCGGTCTGCACGGGGCGGCCATCCACCAGGATGGCGCGCGTCTGCATGCCGCTGTAGGCATTGCTGCCACTGGGGAACTCGCCGGGGTTGCCTGCGGCGTCGTCGGCGCTCTGCGTCACCGACCAGAGGCCGATCGGGATCTCGGCCTCGAACAGGCCGTGATAGCGCTCTACCCCCGCCACGAGCACCTTGCCGCTCTCGGCGTCGACTGCGAAGTGCGCGACGCCGGCGCGGTCGGTGTCCACCGGCTCGGTGCGCCGACCGTCGGGGTCCATCTCCAAGACCACGGGTGCGCGTTTCAGCGGCTCGCCGGTGACGCGCATGAAAACCGAGACATTGATCATCGCCGACTCCTGGCAAAGATGCCGGCACAGGCACGGCAGGCCTGCGCGACAGGGCAATCTTGGTACTCCACAGTGAAGCCCATCCCTGGATAAGGGCCTTGATGAGGATCAAATCGGGCCGGAGGACGATGCGAGGGCGCCTGTGCCTGCCTGTTCGGGGGCCGCTGTACCCGGTGTCTCTGCTGCGGAGGCGCTGATTTGACCGCCGTCAAGCCCTCGCACGGCGTGCTGAGGCCCAATGCAACGGATACAGAAGCGCCCGCCGACACCGGGTGAGCGCAACACCCAAGGCGTAACCACCGAGCCCCGCAATGACCCAGCCCAACGCTCCGCGCGCCGATTCCGCAACAGGGTCGGGCAGCCTGCCGCCGCGATTGCGACGCGAGCAGCACACCATCAGCGCCATGCTCGGTATCTACTGCCGCGACCATCACGGTACTCGGGGCGGCTTGTGCGGCGACTGCGAGGGACTGCGCAGCTACGCCGAACAGCGCCTTCGCGCCTGCCCCTTCCAGGCGGACAAGCCCGCCTGCAACCACTGCGAGGTGCACTGCTACAGCGCGCGGATGCGCGAGCGGGTGCGCAGGGTGATGCGCTATGCCGGCCCGCGCATGCTGCTACGCCACCCGCTGCTGGCCATTCGCCACCTGCTCGACGAGCGCCGCCCGGTGCCGAGCTTGATGCGGGCTCGGCGTCGCAGCGAGGCCAGGCGCCAGCGCGCCCCAATCGCGCAAGATGACGATCACCGATGAGACCGCTGCTGCCTGTCTTCAAACTGATGCCGAACAAGAACCCCTTGCTGTCCCTGGGCTTCCGCCCCTTTTTCCTCGCCGCCGGCGCAATCGGCTGCCTCTCGCTGCTTGCCTGGCTGGCGATGCTGCACGGGTTGCTGCCGATCAATCTGCGCTTCGTCGGCAGCGCCTGGCATGCCCACGAGATGCTCTATGGCTATACGCTCGCGGTGATCGCGGGGTTTCTGCTCACCGCGGTGCGCAATTGGACTGGACAGCAAACCGCCGCCGGCGCCGAACTGGCGGGGCTGCTGCTGCTTTGGCTGATCGCGCGCGCCTTGCCTTGGCTGACACTCCCGGTCTGGGGCGATGCCCTGCTGGCCGCTGCCTTCCCGCTGGCGCTGGCCTGGTCGATGCGCCGGCCGCTATGGAACGGGCCGAATCCGGTCAATCGCGTCTTTCTGCTGCTGCTCGGCGGGATGGCCGTTGCCGCTGCTTGGAGCCATCTGAGCGCGGCGCGGGCGGTGCCGGCGGGTCTGCTGGATGCCGACAGCCTGATGCTGAGCTTGGTGCTGATCACGCTGCTGATCGTCTCCGGCCGGGTGCTGCCCTTCTTTACCAAAGCGGCGATCAGCGACGCGGAGCCCAGGTCGCATCACTGGCTGGAGGTACTGACCTTCGCGGCCGCGGGCGCCTGGCTGGCCGCTGATCTGATCAGCCCCTGGCCGGCGCTGGAGGCCATCACCGCCCTTGCCTTCGCGCTGGGCCTGATCGCCCGCCTCAGCGGCTGGCATGATCGGCGCGCCTGGCGGATTCCGATCCTCGCCGTGCTCTACACGGGCGCACTCTGGCTGATCGGCGGGTTGGTCCTGGACGCCTGCGCCGAGCTTGGCCTGCTGGCGCCCAATGTGGCATTGCACGCGCTGACCGCCGGTGCCGTCGGTGTCTTCACCATCGGCATGATGGTGCGGGTGAGCCTGGGGCATACAGGCCGGGCGATGGTCTCGCCGCCGGCAATGACAGCGGCGTTCGTGGCCGTCAATCTGGCGGCGTTGATCCGGGTCGCGTTTCCACTGCTCTGGCCCGCGCACTACAGCGGTTGGATGCTGCTGTCGGGCCTGCTCTGGAGCGGCGCCTTCGCCGCCTTCTTGGTCATTATCGGCCCGATGCTGCTGGCACCGCGCATTGATGGTCGGCCGATCTGAAGACCCAGCTGCCAACGGACGGCGTCGGTCAAGGGTTTGCGGCAAGCCGATAGCGGCACGCTGCGGCGACCTGCTCAGCCGCAGACGACGGATCGAATAAGCCACTCAGGCCGCGACTTTAGGGGCGTCCTGCCCCGCACGGGCACCTCGAATTTTTCGAGGTGCCCTTTAAGGATACGACCAACCATGAATCCCATCCTGACCTCGCTCGGCCGCGGGTTTCTGATCCTGCTCGGGCTCGGCGGCGTCGTCGCCATGGCCGCGTTCTGGATCAGCCATTCCCGAGCGCCGCAACACAGCGACAGCCCGGCCCCGACGCTGACGGTGATCGAGCTGCAACCCGTCACCCTGCAAATCGAGGCCTGCGGCCTCGGCACCGCGCGCTCGGCCGAGCGGTGGCAAGCGGTGGCCAATGTTGGTGATTCCGGCGCTCTACGTACTGCTCGATGATTGCGGTTTGGCGCGGATGCGAGAAGCTGTTGGGCTGCGCTGACGCATGATGATCGATCCACTAACGGCTGGCGTTTGGGGTCCTTGATTCGAGCAAGGCAAGGTGCGACCAGAGCGGGATGCAACGGCGATGCTGGACACGAGCGGAGGCGGCACCTCGTGCCCGCGAGCCAGAGCACTCGGCTGCATCCGTTGCATAGCAACGTCGCAGGGTGACGCCTACGCTAGGCCGCCGCGGTATCTGCCGGGAGCGCTCGATTGACCTCTACAGTCACGTGCACCAGCTCCTCATGCACGGCCAGCGCCTGGCGCACCGCCTCGGGCGTGAGGACCTCGGCGCTGACCAAGGCCAAGATGCAGGCGTACTTGCCCTTGCCGACGCGCCAGACGTGCAGATCGGTGATTTCGACCGCCACCGGCAGCGCGCGGACCACCGTACGCACCTCGGCCACCACGGGGGCGTCCATCTCCGCGTCGAGCAGCACCCGCGCGCTTTCGCGCAGCAGGCCATAGGCCCAAACGGAGACCAGCGTCGCGCCCACCAGCCCCATCACCGGGTCTAGCCAGGCCGCGCCCCAGAGCTTGCCGCCGAACAGCGCGACGATGGCAAACACGGAGGTGGCGGCATCCGCCAGCACGTGCAGGTAAGCGCCGCGCAGATTGAGGTCTTGATGGGCGTGGTGATGGCCGCGCCCTGCGCCGCCGTGGCGGTGGTCGTGGTCATGTCCACGGCCACTGTGATGATGATGGTGGTCGTGCCCGCCATGCAGCAGCCAGGCGCTGAGCAGATTGACGAGCAGGCCCAAGCAGGCCACCAGGATCGCCTGGTTGTAGTGGATTGGGACTGGCGCCAGCAAACGCTCGACGGAGCCGAACACCATGAGCAGGGCGAAGCCGACCAAGAGCACGGCACTGGTATAGCCGCCGAGGACCTCGACCTTCCCGGTGCCGAAGGCAAAGCGCGGGTCGCGGGCGAAGCGGCGCGCCGCGGCATAGGCGAGCAGCGAAAGCCCCAGCGCCAGCGCATGCGAGCTCATATGTAGGCCGTCGGCGAGCAGGGCCATCGAGTTGAACAAGAGTCCGCCGACGATCTCGGCGACCATCATCGCGGCCGTGAGCCCGACGACCCAGCGCGTGTTGCGCTCGGCGCGCGGATTGACCTCGTCGAAGACGTGGCTATGGTGGTGGTTGGCTGCGCTGAGACCGTGTTGCATCACTCTATTGGCAATATCCGCACTACTATACCGTCACACATGGGTTTTCGGCCGCGATGCACGCTGCTCGCACCCGATCGCCGCGTGACGACTCCTCGCCATAGTGGCGACTGTGACGCGTCGTCGTGCCTTGCGCTCGGGCACGAGCGACGCACCGCGCTTGCCCGAACACCCATGCGCGACGGGTATAAGAAGGGCCGGCTCGTCCAGCGGGTCGTTCACTGGCCCGGAGACCCTAGGCGATTTCTGTCAACTTTCATACCGTCTGACTTGTCTCGACGCCCGCCTTTGGCGTCGCGCTGGCGCTCCCTTGGCTTGCGATGCGCCCGCCAGCACGCCTTCTCGTGACACCGCTCCCGCGGTGTCACGCATGGCCAGTCGCTCTCATCTGCCAGGGTGGCGGCGCGCCATGCAAGTCAGGTTCAAGCCCGAATCACCGAGACACGTTGGATAGATGGGATTGGCCACGTCGATGCCACCATCATCGCGTTGCCGCAGCAGCCCGAGATCGGTCAGATACTCGATGTCCTCGAGCGGCAGCTGCTCTAAGGTCTCACCGGCCCGCATCGGCTCGATGACGCGCCGCACGCGCTCCTCGCGCAGCTTGTCGGCGAGCTGATCGAGATGGGTGACACGCTCGAGGATCAGCGACGCCTTGGCCGCATCGATCATCGCGGCGCTGATGGGACGACTGCGATCGCGCCCCTCGGGCTGCTCGAAGCAGGTCCGATAGGCCAGCGCATTGACCAGCCAGGGTTGGCCGCGGGTGAGTGCCCAGACGCGCGCGAGCGCCTCGGCGGCGGCACCCTGCTCCGCCAGGGCCTCATCAAGCCACGTGAACAAGCGCTCCTCGCCGAGGATGCCGCGCGCGGAGGCGCCGATGGCACCGCAGATGGCACGCATGCCCCGGGGCACATCCTCGCGCGCGGTCTGCGCCGTTTCGATGTCGACGTAGAGCGCCTGATGGGGCCCGATGCGGTTGAGGTGCTCCATCAGCGCGATCAGGCAACTGGTCTTGCCGGTCTGGCGCGGGGCATGCAGCGGGAAATACTTCTACTGGTCGATCAGCTCGAGGATCGCTTGCAGATCCCAGCGCGCGAGCGGTGGGAACCAGTACTGTCGGCTACAGTGCACCGCCCCTTCGGTGTTGAAAACCGCCTGCGGGCAGGGCTCCGGCGGACGGATGCTGGCAGCCATGGATAGCGGTCTCGGGGCGCGCTGGCCGTTGCTGCAACAGACCGCCGCCGACCCTGTGGATGTGCTCGCCAGTCATGCCTCGGGCGCCACTCGGCGATCCGTTCGCGGCGTGTAAAACAGGCGCCCTTCGCGCTGGATCTTGTCTTTCAAACTGGGGTTGGCGAGACGATCCCAATGCAGCAGATCGACCTTGAACACTAGCGGCAGGTCGTCGATCTCGTTCCAGAGTCGCGCGAAGTCCGGATCGGTCATCCGGGGGGCAAAGACGGCCAGATCGATGTCCGACCCGGGTTTTGCACTGCCCTTAGCACGTGAGCCGAAGATGAAGACCTGCTCGATATCGGGATAGCGCGCGAACACGCGGCTGAAATCGGCGCGGATGCGCTCGGACAGGCCGAACGTCATTGGGTCTGCCATGTTTCGGCCTCGCGTGCCAACGCCTGAAACCGCGCCAGGGCCTGTTGACCAATGAACGCATAGACCTCGTCCGCCAGTCGTTCATCGTAGGTATGACTGGTCAGATTGCGGTAACGCTGAATCTCGCTCCAAACATTGCCGTCCTTGATCAACGCGGCCTGTAGGGATTCTCGCAATGCCTGTCGCGGGGTGAGCGCGCTGATACCCTCCTGCTCCAGCCTCAGCTTGAGCAACTTCCAGGCTAGCTCGTAGCAGAATTCAAAGCGTTGAATCACGGCATCGCGCACGAATTCGTTGCAGGGTTCCGCCACCGCCCGTTCGAGCTGATCGACGCCCTTGAGAAAATCGCCGATGCGTTCGTTCAGGCGTTCGCTGTCCATGTCCGTCTCGGCTCGGCATTGACTCGATGCAGCATCATACCGCAACCCCCACCGACGCCAGGATGAGGGTTCCGACCGTGAGAATGCCGATGCGCGAAGACCACGGGATCATCATGCACCTGTCCGCGATGGGTCTTGAACCAGAGTCGGCTGATCCAGCAGAGCAGCAGCGGGATCAGCCACAGCCCCCAAGCGAGTGGCAGGTCGCCCGCGGCGAACGGCCGACGGCGCTTGCGCGGGTGCCGACGGTCCGCCGGCATGGTGCACGGCCAGCAACGGCAGGAAGATCAGCAGATTCTTGACCCACTGATGCAGGCGCAGCGCCCTCGGCAGCCGTAAAAGGCGCGCTTGTCCGGGGGCGAAGGCCCGCTCGACCTCAGCGACGCGGCGCGCGGCCGCAAGAATACGAGGGCCGCCAACGACGATGGCGCGGCGTGCCTCGCGCCACACCGGGATATCCGCCAGGACATCGCCCATGCGCTGCTCTGCTCTGCACAGGCTCGTTTCGGCTCAAGCCCGAATCACCGAGATACGCCGGATAGATGGGATTGGCCACTTCGACGCCACCATCATCGCGTTGCCGCAGCAGCCCGAAGATCGCTTGCGGATCCCAGCGCGTGAGCGGTGGCAAACAGTACTGTCGGCTGCAGTGCACCGGCCCTGCGGTGTTGAAAAACCGCCTGCGGGCAGGGCTCCGGCGGACGGATGCTGGCAGCCAAGGATAGCAGCGGCCGCCACGCCAGCGAGCTGGCATCGGGCGAGCTCCCAGCCCCGCCTGCCTCACACGCCGGAGCCTGCCAGCGCCTGTTCCAGGTCGGCAATGAGCTCGTCGGGGTCTTCAAGGCCGATCGAGAGACGAATCATCGCATCGCTGATGCCGCGGCGCTGACGCTCCTCGGGTGTCAGCCCATGATGCGTGGTGGTGCAAGGCTGGGTGACTAGGCTCTCGACACCGCCCAGGCTCGGCGCCAGCGTGAACAGCTTCAGCCGGTCCACCACCGCTGCGGCGGCCGCAGCCGGGTCGGCACCGGCGGTGGCAACCTCCAGCGTCAGCATGCCGCCGAAGCCGCTCATCTGCCGTGCCGCGAGCGCATGCCCGGGGAAGGACGCGAGCCCCGGATGCAGCACCCGCGCCACCCTCGGATGCGCCTGCAGGGCCTCGGCGATGGCGTGCGCCGAGGCGTTCTGCGCCTGCACCCGCACCGGCAGGGTGCGCAGGCTGCGCGCGAGCAGCGCTGCGGTCTCGGGCGCCGGCGTGGTGCCCAGGTTCTTGCGCCAGCCCGCGACCACGCCGATCAGCTCGGCCGAGCCCATCAAAGCGCCGGCGGTCAGATCGCTGTGGCCGCCCAGGTACTTGGTGGCGCTATGCACAACCAGGTCGGCACCGAGCGCAAGCGGCTGCTGGTTCACCGGTGAGGCGAAGGTGTTATCCACCGCCAACAAGGCGCCCTGGGCATGGGCCCGTTCGGCGATGGCGGCGATGTCGAAGATCTCCAGCGCTGGATTGGTCGGCGTTTCCAGAAACACCAGCCGACCGGCGCCCGCGGAGAGACGGGCGAGTAGGTCGTCGAGCCGGTCCAGCTCGGCGCCGAGCAGCAGATGGGTCGGGATGCCGAGCAGCGGCAATTGCTCCGCCAGCAGCTCCAGCGTGCCACCGTAGGCGTCGCCGATGCAGACGATGCCGCGGCGCCCATGGGCCAGGAACAGCGCCGCCTCAGCGGCCATGCCGGAGGCGAAGGCGAGCGCGGCCTCGGCGCCCTCGATGGCGGCGAGCTTCGCCTCCAGCGCCTGAATGCTTGGGTTCAGCCCGTAGCGGGTGTAGAGACTGCCGCTGGTGCGTCCCTCCACCACGTCCAGGATCGCCGCGGTGGACGGGAAGGCGAAGGTACTGGTGCTATAGACGGGCGTGTGCGGACTGCCGTGGGCGTCAGCGGCCTCGCCGGCATGCACGCAGCGGGTGGCGAGGCTGCGCTCGGATCTATCGGGCATGGCGGGATTCCTCAGTGGTGTTCATGCTTTTGTCGGGCGAGTCAGCGGGCGATCGATGCCACTGGGGAGGCCGTCACGTCGTGATCAAGCAGCCGGCGCAGACACATGTCGCCGCCGCAACAGCGTGATGACGACAGGCGCGAATCGGCTTTCCCAGCAGGCGCCGCGCAGCTCCGCTACCACGCGGACCGAACAGGATATACCCGTTGCACATGGGTTTTCGGGAAAGCGAGGTGCGTCGCGCGTGCCCGAGCGCAAGGCACGACGACAAGGCATAGTCACCACGATGGGGAGGCGTCGTCACGCAGCGATCGGGTGCGAGCGGCATGCATCGCGACCGAAAACCCATGTGTGACGGGTATAACAATCGCCCCGAACACGCAGATCGCGGCCCCGATCATGTCCCAACGATCCGGGCGCGTGCTATCGATTGCCCACAGCCAGATCAGCGAGGCCGCGATGTAGAAGCCACCATCAGGGCACCTTGCACTTTTCAAGATGCCCTTAACACTCGGACGCCTGTGAAATTTGGTGCCACCCGAACGCCCAGCGTCAATGGCAGACTCGCGCTTTTATGCATCCGAATGGGCTGCAGAGAGGCGATACTCAGCGGGCCGAGAGCGGTTGCATAATCGAGCCGGTACGCGGGAACGCGCACGATTCATCCGTTTGCCCGCAGGAGCCATAGCGTTTCTGCAGATCACCTTTGGATAATCCGATGACGATCGCGCAGCGAGAGCACGCCGAGCACTCGAAGCACCCCGGCAGCGCGACCGAGGTCTTTCGCGTCTTCCTCAAGCTCGGCCTGACCGCCTTTGGCGGCCCGATCGCGCACCTCGGCTACTTTCGCGACGAGCTGGTGCAACGCCGGCGCTGGTTGAGCGATGCGGCCTATGCGGATCTGGTGGCTCTGTGCCAGTTCCTGCCGGGGCCGGCGAGCAGCCAGGTGGGGTTCGCGTTGGGGTTCATGCGCGCCGGTGTCCTGGGTGCGCTGCTGGCCTGGGCCGCCTTTACGCTGCCGTCTGCGGCGTTGATGCTGGCGTTTGCGCTCGGCGCGGACGCCCTGGGTGGTCCCGTTGGGCAGCAGTTGATCCATGCGCTCAAGCTGGTGGCGGTGGCGATCGTCGCGCAGGCGGGCTGGGGCATGGCCCGCACCCTGACGCCGGATCGCGAGCGGGCGACGATCGCCCTTACCGCCGTGCTGATCCTGGCCTTCGCACCGACTGCCGTGGGACAGATCACGGCGATCCTTATCGGGGCCTTGGCCGGACTGCGCTGGTGCCGTGCACGCAATGAGGCTGCCCCGATGCAGCTGCCGGTGCCGCTCTCGGAGCGCATGGGGGTGCTGCTCCTGTTGGTGTTCGCCCTGCTGCTGTTTGCACTGCCAGTGCTCAGCGCCCGCTGGCCGACGCCGGGGCTCAACCTGTTCGAACTCTTTTACCAGGCCGGTGCCTTGGTCTTTGGCGGCGGGCACGTCGTGCTGCCCCTGCTCGAGGCGCGCCTGGTTGAGCCCGGCTGGATGAGCGCCGATGCCTTCCTCGCCGGCTATGGCGCGGCGCAGGCCGTGCCCGGACCGCTGTTCAGCGTGGCCGCCTATCTGGGCGCACTCATGGTGCCAGGCGCCTTCGGGCTCTGGGGCGCGGCGATCGCGCTGCTTGGCCTGTTTTTGCCCGGTCTGCTGTTGTTGCTGGGCGTCTTGCCGTTCTGGGACCGGCTGCGCCGATCGCCCCAGGCCCGCGCGGCGATGGCCGGCACCAATGCCGCTGTGGTCGGCATCCTGGGCGCCGCCCTCTATCAGCCGGTGTGGACCAGCGCGGTGACCGTGCCGGCCGACTTCGCGATCGCCTTGGCCGCATTGGTGTTGCTGACAGCCTGGCGGACGCCGCCCTGGCTGGTGGTGTTGGTCACCCTGCTCGCAACACTGGCGCTTGGCGTGCTGACGGGGTGGCCATGAGTGCGCCACCAGGAATGGAGTTCCCATGAGGTCATCATGCAGCTCCTGTCAGAACGGTGAGCCTTTGCGGTGCGCCTGGGGGTAAGAGGAGGACGGACGCAAGACGTTGGTCAACAATCCAACTGGCACGGCTGCTAACCCATCAATGAACACGATAGGCATTGTGACAAGCGACGCACTGCGCCATGACGTCGGCGAGACCGGCGCAGGCGCGGCCGAGATCATCGCTGACCCCGGCATCGCGCGCGGCCAGGGCAAAGCGGCTTCGCGGCACGGTGCATGGCGAGGCCGATGGCACGCATCCGCTCCGGCAGGTGCGCTGCCATCTTGCCAGCCACCGCGCGGGAAGCACCCTGATGACCGTTCAACTGCTTACCCAACGCGCTGTCCGTGTGGGTCGGCAACTGGGCGATACCGCCGACGCCCCAGATCCAGCCCTTGGCATTGCTCGGCGACAGGAATGCGGAGAACTGTGCATCGCCGAGTCCGAAGGTGCTGTCCAGCGCCGGACCCAGCCGGGGCTGCCAGATCAGCGGCAGGATGGTGCGGGTGATTAGATTCCAGTTCTGGCTCAGCGTGATCCGGATCACCGGCTGGATATTCAGGATGTTCTGCGTGCCTTGCTCGGGACCGTCGTTCCGGTTGGTATTGTTCTGGAAAGGCACGCTGATCAGGTTGGCGATCGAGTTCTGAGCGAGCTTGGCCAGATCCTCCGCGCTCGACGTGGCGAGCACTGCGGATGTGCTGACGAGTGCAGCGCCAAGAATGACGAGGGCGGACAGATGCTTCGTGGCGGTGCATCGGGCACTTCGCTTGTAAAAATCCGGGCAGAGGGAAACCAAGCAAGCCTGCGGATGCCAACTCAATGGGCGCGCGTGCGCCGATTCGTCGTTCAGCAATCCGCTCGACAGATGGAGGCCTCGGTTTCGCCATGCGGCTCGATTGATCCCGCTCTGGGGCATTGGCGTTGTGCGCCGGATGAGGCCCCCCATCCGACGCCATGCGCTCCGCTCCCG
>CAZGCI010000095.1:0-13910 GCA_964524185.1 uncultured Thiohalocapsa sp.
GTCACGTCCGGATCTGTGGGGGGGATGGCCCAGTAATGGCTGTCTCTACCCGGAGAACGGTCGTCAGGGTGCGTCCCGCGTGCCTGATCCCAAATAGGCCAGCAAGTCACAACGAGGCGGAATCGTCGCTCGATTCCAACGAGCTGTACCGAAGCTGGGTCACTGCTCAACAGGCCGGGGCACGGCGTAGGGTGTGTGCGAAGCGTGCGCACCGAAGGCCATGCGGGCGCTGGCGGGAACGGTGCGCTCAGCCAGCGGCCGGAACCAGCATTGGCAAGGCTCGGGGCAGCAGATCGAAGCACAACGGTGTGTGCAGCCGGGTGCGCTCGCCGTCCAGCAGCGCGGCGATGGTCGTTCGGCGGCGGGTATCGATCTGAGCCCGCGAACAGACGCGCTGGAACACCCGCGGCTCCTGGCCCCAAGTGCCGGCGAGCAGCGTCAGCGCCACCCGTGGCAGATCGTAGAGCGACCCCTCCTGGACACCGTAAACGCCCAGCTGGCCGCTATCCAGTGCCGCCCGCGTTGGATACAGACCGGCCTGCGGCTTGAGGGGATTGTTGGACACCATCAGTGCACGGGTGGTGAGCGTGGTGTACGCCGCATCCAGACGCAGGTGCACACGGTGGAAGGGGTAGCGCTTCAGCAACCAGTAGGCCTTGCGCAGCACCTTGGGGAGCATGCGCCAGGTGCCCACGCCGCGGGCTGACTCCCGCGCCTGGGCCAGATCCGTCGCCATGCCGAACATGGCTGCGCACAGAAAAGGCTCCCCATTGCAGCGGGCTACATCGATACGGTGAACGCGCGCGGTGGTCTGCACGTCGATGGCCGCCTCCGGCTCCAGCGGCAGGCCGAGGTCGCGGGCCAGCAGATTGGCGGTGCCAAGCGGTACAATCCCCAGCGGCACGTCCCGGCCGAGCAACAGTGCCGCCACGCTGTGCACGGTGCCGTCGCCGCCCAGCACTACCACGCGCCGAACGCCGGCATCCAGGTGGGCATCGAGCTCGGCGCGCCGGGCGGGATCCTCCACCACGGCGGGGAAGGGCAGGCTGACGGTTGTCAGGTCAAGCCCCCGCAGCGCGGCCTCGAGCTGGGACAAGACCGCGTCCTGCCCGTCGGCGGCCCGGCCGGCGCCTTGTTTGGCGGCCTGGTTGGCCGATAGACCCGCGCGCTCGTTGCCGATGATAATGGCGGTCGCCGTCATCGCTCGCGCCGGCGGCGTAAGAGGCTCGGTGTCGGGCATGCTGGGCGTGCTGTCAATCGATCGATGGAGATGTGCGGTCGTCGGCGCCGGAGCGCCGCAGACTTGGGCGACTGCCGGAAACGTTCATACCAGATGGCGCCGGCCGTTAGACGAAAGCGGCCGTCTAGACAAGTCAGATGGTATGAGAATGGACAGCAATCGCCTTCGCCCACCGCAGATGCATGAGAGGTCATATGGTAGAGGTCGGCGGCTTTTTTGGCCTGCTGTTGTTGATCCTGATGGTTTACGCCATCGTCAAGACCGTGCAAAGCAACGCCAGCACCCTGGGCAAGGTCATCTGGGTGGTGCTGCTCCTCCTCCTGCCGCTGCTCGGCTTCATCCTCTGGCTCATCTTCGGCCCCAGAGGCTGAGGGCCACGAGGAAGCGCGGTGGGTTGGCGGGGTGAGGCCTCAAACGGCCAAGCCACCTCATTGTCGGCACGCCAGCGGGTCTTTCGCAGGCGAGGGCCAAGGGCCAAGGGCCGAGGCGCAGCAGCCGACGCCAAAGGCGCGAGTCCGCTCCTCGGCCCTCGGCCCTCGGCCCTTGCCAATGAGCGACCCCGTCTCGCCCCGGCCACTGGATCGCTCATTGGTTTGAGGTCTCGCCCCGCCATCCCCGTCAATACATGTGCTGCCCGCCGTTCACGGAGATGGTGGCGCCGGTGATGAAGCCTGCAGCATCCGCCACCAGGAAGACGACGGTGCGGGCGATGTCCTCGGGCTGGCCGAGCCGACCCACGGGGATGCGCTTGATGATCTTCTCTAGGACATCCGGCGGCACGGCGCGAACCATCTCCGTATCCACATAGCCCGGTGCGACGGCGTTCACGGTAATGCCCTTGGCTGCCCCCTCCTGCGCCAGGGCCTTGGTGAAGCCGTGGATACCGGATTTGGCGGCGGCATAGTTCACCTGACCGTACTGGCCCGCCTGGCCGTTGATGGAACCGATATTGACGATGCGCCCGAAGCTGCGCTCGCGCATGCCCTCGATCACCGCCCGCGCGCAGTTGAAGCAGGAGCCGAGGTTGGTGTCGATCACCGCCTGCCATTGATCATGGGTCATCCGATGCATAGTGCTGTCGCGGGTGATGCCCGCGTTGTTCACCAACACCTCCACTGGTCCCAGGTCTTGCTCAACGGTGCGGATGCCGTCGGCGGCGGTATCGCCGTCTGACACATCGAACTTGTAGGCCGGGATGCCGGTGCGGGCAGTGAAGTCCTGCGCCGCCTGATCGTTGCCGCCGTAGTTGGCGGCGACACTGTAGCCTGCGTCTTTGAGTGCGATGGAAATGGCCTCGCCGATGCCGCGGGTGCCGCCGGTGACCAGTGCTGTTCTCGCCATGGTGTCCTCGCTTTGAATGATTTTGCTGCTCTGGGCGGGTGATATTGATGTGCTGGGCCGCACCACGTCGCGGCGGGGGCTGCCGCGCGCGCGGATGCCGGAGCACGTGCCGATGGTAACGCAGCACGATGGTAGGTGTAGGGCCGCGCCCCCAGACGCATCGCCCTACAGACGCATCGCCCCAGGACGCACCCCCCACACGCATCCCCTCAACCCGGAGCGTTCCACCACTGCGCCCCAGCACCGCGCCCCAACACCAAAACGCCGCCGGCATGCAGCCTATTCCGCGGGGGTGCCCCAGCGCGGCAGCTATCGCCGTCGCCTGCGCAGACGAATTGGTTAGACTAGCGGGCTTGCCGGCGCTAGATTGCTTGGCCGCGCCAGATGCTTGCAGATGCGTCGAATTTTCCATGCCGCGTCGTGCCCCAGGCGCCGGCAGGGGGAAAGGGCCGAGGGCCGATGAGCCGCGTCAATCGGCCTCAGGCAACCATCAGAACGAGAACCCGGCGCGGACATGACGTCGACCCGGGAACACCACAGGTCGCTGCGCCCTCGGCGCGGCGGGGGGCTGGAGGGCCCATCCGCATGCTGTCCAAAGACCGCTTCACTGCCATCGTCACCACCCTGTTCGTCTGGAGCCTCGCCGGCGCCTTATTCGGCGGGCTCTTCATCGGCCTCTACGAGGTGCTGCAAGTCCTGGCCCTCGGCCCCTGGCAGGCCCTGGTGGTTGCCGCACTGGCCGCGGCAATGACCACGGCCGCCTTCTACAGCGCCATGCCCGTGGCCCTGCTCGGTGCCATGGCGGGTGTGGTGGCCTCCATCGGTTACCTCATCATCGGCGGGCCCCGCCTTGAGCTCTCCATCATGGCCGCGGTGGCGGCGGGCCTCGGGCTGATCGCCGGGGCCTTCTTCGCCTGGACCACGCCGGCGGGCGCGCGGCCGCTGGCGGAAACCCTCACTGGCCTGCTCGCCGGGCTGGGTGCCGGGATCATCTTGGCAGTGATCTTGACCCTCTACCCGCAGCCGGTGGGCGCCTTCGTCATGGCCGCGGGTATCGTCGCCCTGGTGGGCTCCCTGTTCCAGTTGAACGAGCATTGGTTCGTGCAGAACGTGCACGGGTGGCTCCCCGATGCGCTGGCCGCACCCCTTGTGGCCGCAATGGTGGCCGCGGTCGTAGGCGCGAGCATCTGGATGGTGGCCGGCACCACCGCCGCAAACTTGGATGTCGAGACCAAGAACGCCGTGGAGCGGGTGCTCGTGGAGGTGCCACCCGGCTTTCTCGGCGGGCTGCTGGGCGGCGGCGTGACCGGCGTGGTGCTAGAACTGCTCGGTTTCCGCCTGGAAGACCACGATTCCGTGTAAGCGTTGCCCCGACAACATCCAACAATTGGCCTATATTTTAAGTGGTAAGGGCAGGGTGACCCAGTCGGCGCAGGCCTACACCGGCAGCTGCACCACGCCGACGGTCGCTCGCCGATGGGCCTCCCAGCCCGACATCGGGTCAGCATTCAGGACCGAAGGAGGACGCCATGGCCAAAGACAAAGACCTCGAGCAGAAACCTAAGACCAAACCCGCATCGGCAGCACGCGGCATGAAGCCCTGGGAGCAATGGGAGCGCTTCATGGACGAATTCGTGCCGGGGCGCTTGATGCACCGCTGGGGCGCGCCCGACTGGGCGGATCTCTGGGCTGGAATGCAACCCGCCATGCCCAGCGTGGACGTGATCGACCGCGATGAAGAGGTGGTCGTGAAGGCCGAGATTCCGGGCGTGCGCAAGGAAGACGTCGACATTAGCGTGACCGACAGAACGCTGACGCTATCCGGCAAGACGCAACAGGAGGAGACCGAGGAAAAGGAGCATTTCCACCGGCGCGAGATCCAGCGCGGTGAATTCTCAAGGACCTTGACCCTGCCGGCTGCGGTGGACGCCGATAGGGCAACCGCCCAGTTCGAAGACGGCATGCTCGTGGTCACCCTGCCCAAGGTGACCAAGACAGCGAGGAAGCGCGTCGAGATCGCATGACGCGTCGCGCAGCGGCCGAGCCGCGAAGACGCCATGCCGAGGCAGCGCCTCGGCATGAGCGGTTGCGCCTCGGCCCTCGGCCCTTTCCCCTAGGAGTACGGAGCGATAGCTCCGTGCCACGCGCGCAACCGCCGCACCACGCCCGCGGCTCCGCCACGGACTCCAAGAACAACCCCACGCGCCGCCGGAGCGGCGCGGAGCGCGTCCCGACGCGAGAGCGCCGTGACGCTCAATGCGGAATCGTGTTTCTCTTGGTGCGCGCGGAGGCACCAGCATGCTCCGCCCCTAGCCCCTAGCCCCTAGCCCCTAGCCCCTAGCCCCTAGCCCCTGACCTCAGGAAGCCCGTCGAGATCCCATGTCGCGCGCGGGCCAGCGCGGCACCGCGGGGCCATTCACGTCTCTCGGAGTTGTTGTCAGACCGCCATGAAGCCGAACCCAATCGTCTTGACAGCCGCGTGCTGGGTGTTCCTCGGCGGCCTAGGGGCGGCCCTCGGCGCACCGCCCACACCGACCGGCATGGTCGAGTCCCTGGGGCCCGCTGTGGAGGCCAGGGCCGCTCAGAGCCGCCCGCAACATTGGCCCATGAAGCGCGCCTGCCTGTACTACGCCCTGGCTGGGCAGGCGCTGCTGGCGCAACAAGGCATCCCGGCGCAGCTGGTCGTCGGCCGCGTGGTGTACGCGCCGGGCACGTCTGCGGCCTACGCCATCCGCCCACACGCCTGGCTAGAGACCGAGACCCACTTCATCGACTTCGCGACGCTGCCGCGCTGGGGTGAGGCCACCGTCGTACCCCGCGCGCTGATGGCCACCGAAGCCGCAGCCGTGCGCTCGGGTGTGACGCAGGTGCTGGTCGCGCCGGCGCCGCTCGACCGGCCGCTCCAACGCTACCTCAGCCACCACGCGCGCCGATTCTGGAATCGATCCGCGCCTGTGGCGGAGCATCCCTTGCCGGCTCAGCGCGGCAGCGTGGCGATGCCGCCGGGGGTGCCAAGCTCGGTGGCGAGCCCGAGCGCAATCGCATCGTCGGCACTCAGCCAAGCGACGCTGCCATCGGCTGTGGCGGCCGCGCGCTCGGCCAGGAGCGGCGCCTGTTGGATGCCGAGCCCGAGTAGGTAGCCCGTCTGTCTGGCGATGGCGCCGCGGGTGCCGCCGTCGCCGCCGAGCAAGGGCAGCCGCTGCAGGCCAAGGCGGGCGCCGGGGGCAATAAAGCGCAGCACGCCGCCCGCGAAGGCCTGCGTGCAGGCCAATGCACACTCGCCCACCACGGCGGTGTTGAGGCCACGGTCGCGGATCCAGCGGCCCAGCTTCTCGGCCTCGGCCAAATCGCCGCCGTTGGCATCAATGACAATACCGCTGGCGCCCACTGCGTGCACCACCCTCATCACCGCCTGGGCCCAGCCGCCGCTGATGTCACCGCTGACCACAGTCCAATGCATTGCCTGTTGTGCAACGCGAGTGCGGTCTGGGCGGCACTGCCGGCCGACGGTGCCGATGGCCTCGCGTGCACCCTCGAGGGACACAGCCACTTGGCGATCGCCGACGCTCACGCGCGCCGCGCTGCCGTCTGCGAAGGCCGTCACTGCATGCGCCGTGAGGCGCACCCGCTGGCCGAGGGACTGCTGGCCGGTTGCGACCAGCTTCCCGTCGACGAAGGCACGCACGGACCCCCACGGTACCCGCACGGAGCGCTGCCGGGAGAACTCACCCACCACCAGCTCAGGCTTGCACTTGGCGTTGTAGCGCACCAGGACTCGGAGCCGATCCGGCCCGACAGCAGAGCGTGCACCACGGGCATCCGGCGCCCATGCGGCGGGCGTTGCGGCCGCCGCCAGCGCGAGCGCAGCGGCGAGCGCCGCACCGACGCCGCGGCGCAACGCCGGTGCGCGAGCGCGTTGCCGCAAGCTCAATGGCATGTGATGGGGCACAGTGACGCGACGGCCGCGGCGCTGTGCCCGCGGCCGCCAGGCGCACCGACGGTGTCGATGCGCGCGAAGCGCCTGGTTCAGGCCGACGTTACGCTGCGCGCATCAGCGCCGCAGCGGACTTGCCCCAGGACGCGCAGACGGCCGCCGTTGCACCGGTGCTGGCCCAGCAAAGGGCGGGCAGGCAGCGGCGGGCAGGCAGTGGTGATCGAGTCGGCCATGGTGGGTCTCATCCTCTCCGGGGTAGTGGTAGCGATGCTGATGCTTCTTGTATTTGATGCAGCGCGAGGGTGTGCAGACGCCCTCGACGGGTGTCGATGTGCAGTACGGCGGCCAGCACCCCCGCCACCGTCACGAAACCAAATGTTCGCAGAGGCGTCAAGTTTTCCGCACTGCGTCGTGCGCCAGGCGCCGGCAAGGGGAAACAGCCGAGCACCGAAGGCCGAGGCGCAACCGCCGATGCCAGGCTTGTGCGTCCGCGCCTTGGCCCTCGGCCCTCGGCCCTGGCCAGCAAACGACCCGCTGGCGTGCCGGCGCGCCAGTCGCTCGGTCGGTCTCAGGCATCACCTCGCCAGCCCCTAGCCCCTGTCCAACGCCGTTGATGCTGCGGGGTAGATGCTGCGGATAAGCGGCGCCCTGTCGCGGCCGTGTACCCGACGCGCACTCGGCGTTAAGATGTCGGTGTTATGCCCGACATCAGCCTGAGGAAACGCAATGAAAGAAGCAGAGAAAGAACTGAATCACGCCATCGGCGGACGCCTGCGTGCGGCACGCCAAGCCCGCGACCTGAGCCTGAATGAGCTGGCGACCCTCACCGGCGGGCTCTTCAGCAAGTCACGGATCAGCAACTATGAGCAGGGCATCCGGCGACTGAGCATCGAGGGCGCGCAAACCCTTTCCGCGGCGCTGGGCAACGTCAGCGCAGCCCAGCTGCTCTGTATCGATGACAGCCCCGCGGTCGGCGCCAACCCCGAGGAGCAGCAGCTGCTGGCGGCATTCCGCGCGGCTAGTGCAGACGGGCGCCGACGCTTGCTCGAGTGCGCCGCAGAGGCGGCCGCCAAGCCGAAGACCGCCGCCTGATGCTGCATGGCGGCCGCCGCCTCTGCGTGAACCAGAAGCGGCGGCTTTGCGGCGTCGGAGACTACTCCGCGTCGCGGGCCGCCTTCACCCCCTCTGCCTCTTCGAGCACCTCGATGATCTCGAATTCGGTGATGATCCCATCCGCCCGGGCCTGATCAGCGAGGGGCTTCACCTCGGGAAAGCGCTCGACAACCGCGTCGAGCTTCTCGATCTCCTCAGGCGTGGCCGGCATGTCGATCGGCTCGCCGGAGCCCTCTGCAACCTGCTCGCCAGACTGGTCGCCGCAACCCTGTAGCAGCAAGGCGGCCAAGAGACACACGGGCAAGATCGATACGGCCAAACGGGGTGCGGCTAGGATCGGCGTCGAAGCAGCAGGGCGGGAGGTCTCGTGCATGATGGTACCTACAAGATTAGGGGCTAAGCGGAGCCCGAAGCCGGGCCGGGCCAAGCTGGGCCGGCGTTGATATCGAGGTGTCTGTCCGCGGAACGGCGCCGGGCCGTCCGGACCGGAGGGCCCGGCGCGTTGCGCAGAACCCGTCAGCTTGGTGTCAAGCGTGGCGGGCGCGAGCGTAGCAGGTTGCCCGGGCCCTCGCAGCCCGTGTGAGGCCCCGTTAGGCTCTTATTAGACCCCCAGAACACCCCGGCTAGAACCATGTGGGCCCGCACGCGATGACGGTTCTGCGGTGCTTCCCGCCGGGCGATGGCGTAGCATGCCGCCGACCCACACTCCTCGGCCGACCCGCCGTCGCAGTCTCCCAGGCCATGCCGCACCACTTCGATCACGCCCATGCTCGCGAGGCGATGCCTCAACCCGACGCGCAAGCGGCCCACGCGCAAGCGGCCGGCACGCGGGCAGGTTTCCGGCACGCCCGCGGGTCCTGCACCGGCCACGGCCAAGGGCCGAGGGCCGAGGCGCGGACTGCCAACCCCGGCGTCAACCCTCACGCCAGGTCCAGGCCGGCAGCCGCCTTGCTGCTGCTGTTCACCTACGCCCTGGCGCCAGCGGCAGAGCCCCTCACGCACCGCGTGCGCGTGGACGTGCCACTGGCCTGTGCGGCCTTGGCACAGATCCGCGCAGCCGAGTACCCGGAAGTCGTTCGGGTCTACGACCAGGGCCAAGCGCCGCAGAGCTTCGAGGAAGCAGACCGCGCCATGCTGGGGCTGCAGTGGCGGCACCGTCAGCAGTTCGCGGAGGACTTGGCGACCCAAGCGTTCGTCGACGTCTTCGGGCGCCCGCCGACGGCGGACGAGCTAGCAAACGAGCGCAGCAGATGGGTCCGCACCCTGCGGGACGATCCCGATCCAGCGCACGAGGTCCTCGAGACCGACTGCGAGGCCCTATTCGACGCGGCCCAGGAATGGTGTCCGACCGGAACAATCACCCAGTGACAAACGAACAGCACCCGGCGGCAGACCGCCCGACACCACCGCGGTGCACACCCCCCGCGCGCGCCCAACCGCCGCACCACGCCCGCGGCGCCGCCACGGACTCCAAGACCAAACACCGCCGCTGGCCGCATCGGCTTCCACCCGGTGAGCCCGCTCGCCGAGCAGATGATCAAGACCGAGCGCGATCTGCACATCGCCCAGGTGCTGCTACCCTTGGTGCAGGACGCGTCTGGGACCAGCGAGCAATCGATGGCCGGCGGACCGGCCCTATGGACCTGACACCGGCACGATCCTAGACACGAGAGGCCCGAGCTCGCGAGCCTGGCGTTTGCAAGGTTTAGCATTAGGCGTAAAGTAAGGAATCCTTACATTGGCGGTGCAGACAACAACATGCTTGCGAAAAAAACCTCAAAAAACCAAATCACGCTCCCCAGGAGCGTGACCGCGGCGGTGGAAGCGGGCGACTATTTCGAGATCGAGGTCCGCGACGGCCAGATCATCTTGACCCCCGTGCGGATTCAAAGGGCCGACGCGGTGCGTGCCAAGCTGGCCGCCTTGGCGCTGTCGGAGCAGGATCTCGATGACGCGGTGGCCTGGGCCCGGCAAGGGCACGATGCGCCATCGGGCGCATGAGGGCGCGACCCCGGGCTTGCGGGTGGTGCTCGACACCAACCTCGTCTTGTCGGCGCTGATCTTCGGCGGGACTCAGACCGAGCGTCTGCGTCAGCAGTGGCAACGCGGTGCCCTGTGTCCCTTGGTCTCGCGCGCGACGGCCGCAGAGCTGATCCGCGCTTTGGCCTATCCCAAGTTCAAGTTGACAGCCGCTGAGCAGCGCGAGCTGCTGGCCGATTATCTGCCGTATTGCGAGACAGTGGTGGTGCCGAATCCAGCCCCACAGACGCCGGATTGCCGCGACCCTGCAGATATGCCGTTTCTTCAACTGGCCCTGGCGGGGCGCGCCGAGGCTTTGGTGACAGGCGATCACGATCTTCTGACCTTGGGCGACCAACTGACCTTCCGCATCCTGCGGCTGGGTCCGTTCCTGGCAACGCTCGAGGGATAAGGCGCCTCGGCCCTCGGCCCTTTCCCCCAGGAGTACGGGGCGACAGCTCCGTCCCGCGCCCCCAACCGCCGCACCACGCCCGCGGCTCCGCCACGGACGCCAACAACACCCACGTAGGGTGTGCGCGCGGAGCGTGCGCACCGCATGAGAAGTCACGCCCGCGGTTCCGCCACGGACTCCAAAAACAGCCACCGCCGTCCCGCGCACCCAACCGCCGCACCACGCCCGCGGCTCCGCCACGGACGCCAACAACACCCAAGTAGGGTGTGCGCGCGGAGCGTGCGCACCGCATGAAAAGTCACGCCCGCGGCTCCGCCACGGACTCCAAAAACAGCCACCGCCGTCCCGCGCCCCCAACCGCCGCACCACGCCCGCGGCTCCGCCACGGACGCCAACAACACCCACGTAGGGTGTGCGCGCGGAGCGTGCGCACCGCATGAGAAGTCACGCCCGCGGCTCCGCCACGGACTCCAAAAACAGCCACCGCCGTCCCACGCGCCCAAACACCGCACCACACCGCCAGCAAGCAGCGCGGGCTGCATCACGCCGCCAACGCGCCGTGACGATCATCAAAGCCCGCTTGCCCGACAGCCAGCAGGCTGATTCAATACCGAAGTTCTTCGTTCAATCCAGAACGCAGCGCGCAGCACACCACCAGACACTCGCCCACGGCCCAAAATGACAGGGTAGGGCGGTAGCATGCCAAAAGCCCATTACCGCAGCAGTTGAACCTAAAACGAGCAGTTGGACGGTCGTCAAGGTGCGTCCCGCCCGGTCGTTCGGATCAGGTTGGCTGGCGAGGCCCAACGACGCGTAATAGTCGTGACTATGGCGAGGAGTCGTCACGCAGCGATCGGGTGCGCACGCCCCGCCGCGCACCCTCAAAGCGGAGACGTCAGTCTTTTGTCCGGATGTCCTGTACGCGTGCGCATCCGGCCGGCCGATCGTTGTCGAACCGCAACGACGTTGTCCTGCCCAAAGCCGACACGCCCGACCAAGCAGAGCCCATGCGCCTGACTCAGCAACAAACCATCGCGATTCACGACATTGTCAAGCAACTGGCCGGTGCGGACGCCGAGGTGCGCTTGTTCGGCTCACGAACCGACGATGCCGCACGGGGCGGAGATGTCGACCTGCTCTTGGACTCGCCGCGTGCCGTCGACAATCCCGCAATGCTCGCGGCGCGCCTCTCGGCGAAGGTCTCGCGTCTGATGGGTGGCAGGCGCGTGGATGTCGTCATCAAGGCGCCCAACCTGGCGCAGCTTCCCATCCACGAGGTCGCCTTGCGGGAAGGGCAAATTCTGTGACGCTCAAACCGCAACTTGTCGAGCGCCTGCGCTATCTGGCCCGCGTGGTCGGCAAGGAATGCGCGCACCTCAGCAGCACCGACCAGCGCTTATTTGCCGGTGGTTTCGGCCTGGACCAAGCGCAGCGCCTCGAGGCCGATCCTGAACTGGCTGAACGCGTCGAGGCGTTCGTCGGGCGATTTGGTCGCCTCCAAGACACGCTGGGCGACAAGCTCTTGCCCCTGTTGTTGAACGCGCTTGGCGAAAAGAGCACCGTTGCCATTGACAACCTCGATCGCGCCGAGCGGCTGGGCATCATCGACTCCACGGAGGACTGGATGGCTATGCGTCTGCTGCGCAATCAGATGGTCCATGAATACGTGGAAGACTTGATAATTCTGACCAGCGCGCTCCAATCCGGTCACGCCTTCGTGCCCGCCCTGCTCGATGCCGCCAACAAGATGATTGCAGAAATCGAACGGCGAATAGCTGGATGACTTCCGCGCCGGACGCGGCCAGACAAACACATTGACGCGCCGCTGGAGCGGCACGGGATCCGTCACGACGCCAGAGCGCCATAACGATCACTCCAAGAACAACCACCGCCCGGAGTACGGAGCGACAGCTCCGTGCCGCGCGCCCAACCGCCGCACCACCCCCGCGTCTCCGCCCCGGACTCCAAAAAACACCCGCGTAGGGTGTGCGCGCGGAGCGTGCGCACCGCATGAAAAGTCACGCCCGCGGCTCCGCCACGGACGCCAAAAACAGCCACCGCCGTCCCACGCGCCCAACCGCCCCACCGCGCCCGCGGCTCCGCCACGGAAGGCAAGAACACCCACGTAGGGTGTGCGCGCGGAGCGTGCGCACCGCATGAGAAGCCACGCGCACGGCTTCGCCACGGACTCCAAAAACAGCCACCGCCGTCCCACGCGCCCAAACACCGCACCACACCGCCAGCAAGCAGCGCGGGCTGCATCACGCCGCCAACGCGCCGTGACGATCATCAAAGCCCGCTTGCCCGACAGCCAGCAGGGTGATTCAATACCGGCGCCCAGCGTTCAATCCAGAACGCCGCGCGCAGCACACAACCAGCCCCCCGCCCATGCCCCAAAATGACAGGGTAGGGCGGTAGCGTGCCAAAAGCCCATCACCGCAGCGGTTGAACGAAGACCTCACCTTCCAAGCCCTGCGCCAGCTCCAGGCCAACCCCCAGCTCAGCCAGCGGCAACTGGCCAAGGCGCTGGGCATCAGCCTGGGCCGCACCCACTACTGCCTGCGCGCCCTCATCGAGCGCGGCCTGGTCAAGGTGCAACACTTTCGCAGCAGCAACAACAAGCGCGCCTACGCCTACCTGCTCACCCCAGCCGGCATCGACACCAAAGCGCGCATCACCGCCCGCTTCATCCAGCGCAAGCGCGCCGAATACAACGCCCTCAAGGCAGAGCTCGACCAGCTCACCGCAGAGGCCGCAGCCCAGGGCCTCATCGACCAGTCCGCCAACAGCTGACCGCAACCGCGCACCCAATCACGCCCGCCCCGAGCCACCCAGGCTCCGCCGGGCGGCCGCCAAACAGGGCGAACCGAGTAGGGCGCACCGGCAGCAACCCCCTGACGGCTGCCCAAACAATGCCCCACAACCGCTCCGGGCAGCTCAGCCGCCAAGACGCCATGCCGAGGCAAAGCCCCGGCATCACCCGCGTAGGGTGTGCGCGCGAAGCGTGCGCACCGCATGAAAAGTCACGCCCGCGGCTCCGCCACGGACGCCAAAAACAGCCACCTCCGTGCCGCCCAACCGCCGCACCACCCCGCGGCTCCGCCACGGACGCCAACAACACCCGCGTAGGGTGTGCGCGCGGAGCGTGCGCACCGCATGAAAAGTCACCCCCGCGGCTCCGCCACGGACGCCAAAAACAGCCACCGCCGTCCCACGCGCCCAACCGCCGCACAAACGTCCGCGACGGGTGACAGAGCCCATCCCGCCAGGACCAAGCCCCCGCCATGGACACCATCAGCAACCCCCACGACGTCTTCTTCCGTGAGAGCTTCGGCCGGCGCGACACCGCGCTTGAGATCCTGGAATCCCTGCTGCGCGACTATGTCCAAGGCACCCAACGCGTCGCCGAAGACGACGCCCGTCGGCTGTTGCAACAGACCGCCCCCGGAGACCCCATCATGCAGACCT
This sequence comes from uncultured Thiohalocapsa sp., assembly GCA_964524185.1. Lineage (GTDB taxonomy): Bacteria > Pseudomonadota > Gammaproteobacteria > Chromatiales > Chromatiaceae > Thiohalocapsa. The sequence goes on from CAZGCI010000095.1 coordinate 13,528, forward strand.
TCATCGACCGCTACATCGAGCAAGGCCTCGAGCAAGGCAAGCGCCAAGGCGAAGCCGAGGTCCTGCTAAGGCTCCTGGAGCGCAAATTCGGCCCCACCAGCGCCACGCTGCGCCAGCGCATCCAGGAAGCCGACGCCGAGACCCTGCTGCACTGGTCCGAGCGCATCCTCACCGCGGACACCGCGGAGGCCGTCTTCCACTGAAGCCTTCGGCCGTGTCGCGCGCACAGCGCATGCGCACCGCATGAGAAGCCACGCCCGCGGCTCCGCCACGGACGCCAACAAACAGCCGCGTAGGGTGTGCGCGCGCAGCGTGCGCACCGAACACCCCGGCCAGCAGCCACCGACCGAGCACAAGCAAGCCAGCCCTGTGGGAGCGGCGTC
>CAZGCI010000096.1:0-13568 GCA_964524185.1 uncultured Thiohalocapsa sp.
CGCTATCTGACCGACGGCATGCTCGGCATCGCCGACCATCTGCGTGGCGACAAGGCACGCGACTACATTGACCGTCTCGCCTCCAACACCCCCAGCCACTAGCCCCTGGAGCCAGTGCTCATGACTCAGACCCTCGACGATTTCGCCGCCAGCATCGTGCCGGCGCAGATGAGCAACGCCCGCATCTCCATCGATGCCTTCATCACCGCCTACAACAGCGGCGAGGCCGAACTGGTGGACATTCGCGTGCCGGAGGAAACCGCCGTCTGGCAGTTCAACCTTGGCCTGCAGATCCCGGCCAACGAGCTACCGGCGCGCCTCAACGAGCTGCCCAAGGACAAGCTGCTGGTCGTCGCCTGCCCGCTCACCGACCGCTCCAACATGGCGCGCAGCTACCTGGTCACCCAGGGATTCAACGCCAAATATCTACAAGGCGGCCTGCTCGGCCTGGTCGATCGGCTCAAGGGCGCGGCGGCGCAGGATATTCGCAGCACGTCTTGATCCTCCGAGCACGCACCGCAGGCAAGCCGTTTCCGTCAACACCTGGAGATCCACCATGCCTCAGATCCAAGTCTTCGACCCCAGCCTCTGCTGCAGCACCGGCGTCTGCGGCGTCGAGGTCGATCAAGCCCTGGTCAGTTTCTCGGCCGATGTCGATTGGGCCAAGCAACAGGGCGCGGAGGTCGAGCGTTTCAATCTCGCGAAGCAGCCGATGGCCTTTGCAGACAATGACAGGGTTCGTGCCTTTCTGGAGCGCTCCGGCGAGGAGGCGCTGCCGCTGATCCTGGTCGACGGCGAGGTCGCCCTGGCCGGGCGTTACCCGAAGCGCGCCGAGCTCGCCCGCTGGGCCGGCATCAGCGCCGAGGCCGATCCACTCGCGGTGATTCCCTGTTGCACCGGCAGCGCATGCTGCTAAGCGAAGGAAACCACCGCATGCACTTTCTCGATCACCCCCCACGCTTTCTCTTCTTCACCGGCAAGGGCGGCGTGGGCAAGACCTCGATCGCCTGCGCAACCGCAGTCGAGCTGGCCGCCACTGGCAAGGAGCGCGTGCGGGCAGCCAGCCAGGCGACCGGTAAGCAGGTCCTGCTGGTCAGCACCGATCCGGCCTCGAACGTCGGCCAGGTCTTCGGTGCCGCGATCGGCAGCCGGATCACGCCCATCGACGCCGTCCCTGGCCTCTCTGCGCTGGAGATCGACCCGCAGGCCGCGGCCCAAGGCTATCGCGAGCGCATCGTCGGCCCGGTCCGCAATCGGTTGCCGGAGGCGGTGGTCAAAAGCATCGAAGAACAGCTCTCGGGGGCCTGCACGACCGAGATCGCGGCCTTCGACGAGTTCACCGCCCTGTTGCTCGACTCGGCGCTGACCGCCGACTTCGATCACATCGTCTTCGACACCGCACCGACCGGCCACACCATCCGGCTGCTGCAACTGCCCGGGGCCTGGAGCGGCTTTCTCGAGGCCGGCAAGGGCGATGCGTCTTGCCTTGGCCCCCTGGCCGGGCTGGACAAGCAGCGCGCGCAATACGGCGCAGCCGTGGCGGCCTTGGCCGATCCCGAGCGGACTCGCCTGGTCTTGGTGGCCCGCGCCCAGCAGGGAACCTTGCGCGAGGTCGCGCGCACCCATGCAGAGCTCGCCGCCATCGGGCTAGGCGAGCAGTACCTGGTCGTCAATGGCGTGCTTGCCGCCGAGCCGGGTGAGCCCGAGCCAGGCGATGCGGCCGGTGTCGATGCCCTGGCGGCCGCCATTGCCCGGCGCGAGCAAGCGGCGCTGGCGACGCTTCCGGACGTGCTCAAGACCCTGCCGATGGACCGCATCGCGCTAAAACCCTTCAATCTGGTCGGGCTCGACGCCCTGCGCGCTTTGTTGAGCGACAACGCGCCGACGGCTGCGCCCGCGGATCCCGGCGCGCAAATCGCGGCAGCGTCGCTGGAGGCGCCGGATCTGGCGAGCCTGGTCGACGAGATCGCCGCCGATGGTCACGGACTGGTCATGCTCATGGGCAAGGGCGGCGTCGGTAAGACCACGCTCGCTGCAGCCGTTGCCGTGGCACTGGCGGACCGGGGCCTGCCCGTGCATCTGACGACATCCGACCCGGCAGCGCACCTGGCCGAGACCCTGGCTGAGACCCTGGCCAACGACCTTGAGAGCAACGGCGCCCCGCTCCAGATCAGCCGCATCGATCCCCAGGTCGAGACCGAGCGCTATCGCGCGCATGTGCTGCGCAGCAAGGGCGCGAAGCTCGACGACGCGGGCCGGGCGCTGTTGGAAGAGGACCTGCGCTCCCCCTGTACCGAGGAGATCGCGGTGTTCCAGGCCTTCTCGCGGATCATCCGCGAGGCGGGCAAGCAGTTCGTCATCATGGACACGGCGCCGACCGGCCACACGCTGCTGTTGCTCGACGCCACCGGCGCCTACCACCGCGAGACGACCCGCCAGCTCGGCAACAAGGGCCTGCAGCTACGCACGCCCATGATGCAGCTGCAGGACCCCAAACAGACCAAGGTGCTCGTGGTGACCCTGGCGGAAACCACGCCGGTGCTGGAAGCCGCCAGCCTGCAGGCGGATCTGGAGCGCGCCGGCATCGCGCCCTGGGCCTGGGTCGTTAACCAGAGCCTCGCCGCCGCCCAGACCCACTCACCGCTATTGCGCCAGCGCGCGGCGAACGAACGCGAGCAGATCGACGCGGTGGCGGAGCGACATGCTCAGCGCTATGCGGTCGTCGCCCTGCAGGAGGCCGAGCCGATCGGCGCGGATCGATTGCGGCGGCTGACGGCCGGCGCCTGCACGCCCTAGCGCAACCGGGACACGACTACCCGCGCTTATGCCGGCGCGCCACCCCGGTAGATGAAGCGCGTGTTGCACCTGACCAAAGCACCGGGCAGTACGTTCGCCTTGACGTACGTACTGAATGGCGTACAGTCTTGGGAAGTTGAACATGCCCGAGGTACGTCATGGCCGGAATTACAGCAACTGAGGCGCGCAGCAACCTTTATCGGTTGATTGATGAAACCGCCGAGTCCCATCAACCAATCGTCATCTTGGGTAAGCGCAACAAAGCCGTATTGGTCTCCGAAGAAGACTGGTCTGCCATTCAAGAAACACTTTACCTGCTCTCCGTACCCGGTATGCGGGAGTCTATTCGTGAGGGGATGGATACCCCCGTGGATGAATGCGATGCGGAGCTGGACTGGTGACATGGAAATTGGTTTACACCAAACAAGCCCAGAAAGATGCAAAGAAGTTGGCTTCCAGCGGCCTCAAATCAAACGCCCAAGCGCTGTTGGCGCTAATAGCAGAAGATCCATACCGAAAGCCGCCTCCGTTTGAGAAGCTTATAGGTGATCTTGCGGGGAACTATTCGCGCCGCATCAACATTCAGCATCGTCTGGTGTATCAAGTATTCGAAGACCAGCGAGTGGTGAAGATCCTCAGGCTCTGGAGCCACTACGAATAATGCATATTTTCCGACTCATGCAATGCCAAAACGCGCGCTTAACGGCCCTGTCCCCGGTCGTCATCCTGGCCGCCATCATCGCCACAGTTTCCACGCTAACCCAGGCCACCGAGCCAAGTGCTAAACCCAAGAAGCCATCGCCCGCCGTCAGCATCGAGGTCATCGAGCCACGCCTGTTCGAGCAACGCCTGGCGCTGACCGGCAGTGTCGAGCCGACCCGCATCGCCGAGCTGTCCTCACCGGCGGAGGGTCCGGTGCAGGACTGCCGCATCCGCGAGGGCGATCAGGTCGCCATCGGCGAGACGCTGCTCGCCATCGGCCGCGAGACTTCGGTCACCGCCGAGGTCATCGCCGCTGAGGAGGAGCTGGAACGCAAGCAACGCGATTTCGACCGCTTCAGCTCCCTGGCGGATCGCAATGTGCTGGCCGCCGATGAGCTGGACCGCGCCCGCGCCGAGCTGGAGCGCGCCCGCGCAAGCCTGGCGCTCGCGAAACAGACCGCCGCCGATTATGTGCTCAAGGCGCCCTGGTCCGGCATCGTCTCGCGCGTGCATGTGGCCGACGGCAAGTACGTCGCGCCGCGCACGCCACTGGTGGACCTGTTCGACCCGGCGAGCCTGGTGCTGCGCTTCCAGGTGCCGGAGGCGCATGTCTTTGCAATCGAACCCGGCGATGAGATCGACGCGCGCTTCGATGCCAAGCCCGAGCAGCGCTTCGAGCTGGCGATCACCCGCGCTTATCCGGAGATCGACCGACGGCTGCGCACCCGTACCTTCGAGGCGTCGCTGCCGCTGGAGGAGATCACCTTCGCGCCAGGGCAGTTCGCCCGAATTTCCGTGGCCTTGCAGCGTGTGCCGGAGGCGATCACCGCGCCGGTGGAAGCGGTGGTGACCGGCACCGATGGCCAGCCGCAGGTGTTCATCGTCGTCACCGACGGCAGCGCGCAGGCGGTACCGGTGACGCTCGGCGCCGAGCAGGATGGCCGGGTGCTGCTCACCGCCGGACTCGACGCCGGTGATCGCCTGATCGTCAACGGGGTCGAGAAGGTCAAGGACGGCAGCCCGGTACGCATCGCCGGCAATGACTCATCGGCCGAGGACAGCCAGCGATGATCCGCACCGCGATCGCCCGGCCGATCTCCACGCTCGTCTTGGTGCTCGGCCTGGCGCTGTTCGGCGCGACCAATCTGACCCGACTGCCCGTAGACTTCCTGCCCGATATCACCTACCCGCTGATCAAGCTGTCGATCGTCTGGCCGGGCGCGACGCCGGAGGACATCGACCGCAATCTGGCCGACCCCATCGAGCGCCAGTTGGCGGCCGTCGACGGGCTCGACGATCTCTCCTCCAGCGCGCTGGAGGGGCTTTACCAGCTCGATGTCAACTTCCGCTACGGCGTCGATGTGGACACCGCCTATCAGGACACGCTGGCCGCTTACGCACGCGCGCAGCGCGATCTGCCCGATGACATCGAGCCGGCGGTCATCATCAAGGCCGATCCCTCGCAGCTACCAGTCGTCCAGGCGGTCTTCGAGTCCTCGCGCATGGATCTGACCCAACTGCGCACCTGGATCGACAACTGGCTGACCGATCGGCTGCTGGCCGCCGACGGCGTGGCCGGTGTCGACGTCGCCGGCGGTCTGGAGCGCGAGATCCGCGTGTTGATCGACCACGTCGCACTGGAGAAATACGGCCTCAGCCTGGGGCAGATCGAGCGCCGGCTGAGCGAGGAGAACATCACCCGGCTCGGCGGGCGGGTCACCGGCGCCAACCAGGAGACCATCGTCCGCACCCTGGGCGAATACACCGATCTGGAGACCATCCGCGACATCCTCATCGCCCGCACCGAGGCCGGCCGGCTGCGGCTGCGCGATATCGCCCGGGTCGAGGACGGCCACGAGGAGATGCGCATCATCACCCGGCTCGACGGCCGCCCGGCGGTCAAGGTCAACATCATCAAACAGGCCGATGCCAACACCGTCGCCACCGTGCAGGCGGTGACGGCGCGACTCGCGGACTTGGAGCCGGCCTTCCCGGCCGGGATGCAATACGCGCTACTCGACGATCAGGCCGAGTACATCGAGAGTTCGATCGCCGGTGTGCGCAATACCGTGCTCGAGGCCGCCGTGCTGGTGGTGCTGACGGTGTTTCTGTTTCTCGGCAACCCGCGCCAGGTGGTCATCATCGCGCTGGTGATCCCGATCACGCTGGCGATCAATGTTTTCGTCATGCGCCTGGCCGGTTTCTCGCTCAACATCTTCTCGCTCGGCGGCATGGTGATCTCCATCGGCATCATGCTCGACACGGCCACCATCGTCATCGAGAACATCACCCGGCTACGCCGCGAGCAGCCGAGCGCGCCGATGGCCGAGGTGGCCTGGCAGGCGACGCGCGAGGTCGGCCCGGCGATCACTGCGGCCACCCTCGCCTTCGTCGCGCTGTTCCTGCCCTTTCTGCTGGTGCCGGGGCTGATCACCCTGCTGTTTCGCGAGCTGGTGCTGATCATCCTCTCCATCATCGGCATCGCGCTGACGCTGGCGCTGTTCCTGGTGCCGATGCTCAGCAGCTTGCTGCTCGCGCGCGCGCGCAGCGACAAGCCCAACTTCAGCGAGCGCCTGAACGACGGGATGCGCCGCCACTACGGCCAGACCCTGAGCTGGGCACTGCGTCATCGGTGGCTGGTGATCGTCCTTTTTATTCCATTCCTGGCCGGCGGGATCTTCACCTTTCAGCAGGCCGGCGGCGAGTTCCTGCCGGCGGTCGACGACGGGCGCATCATGATCAAGGTGCGCATGCCAGCGGGTGCCGCCTTGGAGCGGCTCGACCGCATCAACCGCGACATCGAGGCGCTGGTGAGCGATGACCCTCGCGTGGACTCGGTGTTCGCCTTGACCGGCGGCGCGACGCGCGGGCTCTACACCAATGCCATCGGTAACGAAGGCCAGGTCGATATCGAGCTGGTGCCGGCCGAGGAACGCGACATTAGCACCACCGCGTACATTGCCGAGCTGCGCCCCAAGGTCGCCAAGCTGCTCGCCCCCGGCGCCAGCCTGATGGTGATGCAGCGGAAGATGCGCGGCATCCGCCAGCCCGGCGAGTCCGAGGTCGAGGTCGAGATCAACGGCGCCGACATCGACACCCTGTTCCAAACCGCGCAGCAGGTGGCCGCGAGGCTCGGCGAACGCTCCGAGCTGACCAATGTGCATCTGTCACTCGATTACTCCAAGCCCGAATGGCAGGTCGCCGTCGACCGGGTGCGCGCCGGCGAGCTGGGCCTGACGGTCAGCGGCATCGCCGACACCCTACGCGGCTACATCGGCGGCCATGTGCCGACGCGCTTTCGCGACGGCAATGATCTGTTCGACCTGCGCGTGCTGGTGCCCGAGCGCACTCTGGCCAGCCGCAGCGATGTCGAGAACCTGGTGCTCGCGGTGCCCAACGGCGGCTTTGTGCGCCTGCGTGATGTCGCCAGCGTGACGCGCGCCGCCGGTCCGGTGGAGGTAATCCGCGAGAACCAGGTCAAGCAGGTGATCGTGCGCGCCGACACCGCCGGCGTCGATCTGGCCTCGGCGCAGGCGGCCGCCCGCGCGGCCCTGGCGGAGGTCACCTGGCCCACCGGCTACGCCTGGCGGCTCGGTGGCAAGGGCCAGATGATGGCGGAGATGCAGACGGTGGTGCGCGAGGTGCTGGTGCTGGCGCTGTTCTTTTCCTTCCTGGTGCTGGCGGTGCAGTTCAACAGCCTGCGCCTGCCCTTCGTGGTGTTCCTGGCCGCGCCCTTCTGTGTCGCCGGCATCGGCTATGCGCTGCTGCTCGGCGGCCAGGCTTTTGGCGCCACCGTCATCATCGCGGTCATGGTGGTGCTGGCGACCAACGTCAACGACGGCGTGCTGCTGGTGGAGACCGCTCAGCGCCTGCGCGCCGAAGGCATGGCGCGCCTGGCGGCGACCCGCGCGGCCGCCGAGCTGCGCCTGCGCCCGCGCCTGATGACCACGCTACCGGTGTCGCTCGGCTTTGTGCCGCTGGCCTTCGCCCTTGAGTCCGGCGGCGAGCTGCTGCGCCCGCTCGCGGTCGCCGCCATCGGCGGGTTGCTCGCCGAGGTGCTGGTGGCGCTTTATTTGGTGCCGGTGCTTTATAGCTTGAGTGGGGCGCGGGACGAGCGGGTGGAAGCGTCGGCAGATGCCGGCACGGGCGGCGTCGCCTGAGCCATTCCTCTCGTGAAGGGTCGTCATCGATCACACCGTGGCCTTGGGCGCGCTGAAATGTCTGGTGGTGCTCGGCATCCCCGCCAGTCGCTTGCCCGAGACCGGGTATTCGCCCAGCCATAGCGACATGACGGTGCTGGCCGTGGAGGTGATGGCGAACAGTACGGGGCTGCGGGTGGCGGCGGGCGCGAGGTTGGGGAATAAACACAGCCTCGTAGGGTGGGAATGGTTTTTGCCCCCACGCGGAAAGCTCACTCGGGCCAAAAATCCTCATCGAGCAGTTCGTCCACCGCAAACGGGCAAGACTCGGGGAAGGTCTCCAGCGGCTGGCCCGTCTCGCGCATCGCCATGCGCCGCACCGCCGGGTAGCGAGCCGCGACCATCTCGTCGAGCCGCGGCTTGAGACTGGGACTATCCTCGAGACGCCGCAAAATATCATCGCGCGCATTATCGATGGACTGCTGCCAACTGACGCCCCGCCGCATCGGCTGCAGCCGCCACTTGAACAAATGCAGAACCAGCACCTTCAGCCAGCTCTCGATCGCCCGGCGCTCACTCTTGCCCATGTCTTCCAGCTCTTCTGCGATCTGCACGGCGTCGATATCGGACAAGCACCCGGCCCGCAGCAGCGCTGCGTTCGCCGTGAGCCAAGCATGGTAATCAGCGTCATAATCCGCATCGGTCTCAGCCAAATCGGACATCGTTCACCTCACGCTTCGACGCCCAGGATTCCGGGCATCGGCCATCATACCGCCCAGCCTCGTAGAGTGGGCACGGTTTTCGTGCCCACGCGGATGCTGCCGTCCTTTACCGCCCTGCTCCGCGTGGGCACGCGGGGCGTGCCCACCTTACAAAACCCCTTCACTCCCCCATCTCCGCAGCGGGCAAATCCGTGGGCTCCTCCGCCCAATCCGCCGGATACAATCCGTCTGCAACGCACCGATGGAAGGTCGAGAAGGGCCAATCCGCCACCCGCGCAACCAGTCCGTGCTTGACCGGGTTGTAATGGATGTAATCCATGTGCGCGTCGAGTAATCCGCATCCCCTTCCGGCAGCGTCCACAGGCAATGCAGATGTTCCGGCAACAGCACCCAGGCATCGACCACGAACGGATGATCGGCCCGCGCCGCCTCGATCGCCGCCCGCAGCCACGAGCGCGGCCCTTCGTCCGTCAAGAACCGACGCCGCCGGTAGGTCACCGCCGTAAAGAAGCCCGTTCCGCGTGGGCACGAAAAACGTGCCCACCCTACGGGTCTGCGGTCTCGGTCAAGGATGACCATTCGATGCCCTCGCGTCCCGCACGGCCCGATTAAAATAGTGCCGGGTCGCCTTGTCGCGCGCATCGGCATCGGTCAGGATGATATTGCGCATCTCGTTGTCCTTCTGGAACATGCGAATCGCGCCTTGAAAGAACGCCCGGGAGAAGGCGTTGTAGACCACGTCCGGCGGGTTGTTCCGCAGCATGTCGGTTAGGTCCACGTCCATGATGTCGCGGTTCACCTGCTCGAAGCGCAGCATGTCCGCCTCGGTGAAGTCCGTGCCGTGGCGCTCGTTGAACGCCTTGACGATCGCCGAGAGTTCCTTCTGCTCGTCCTCGGTGTAGGGCTTGGCACCGAACTCGGTGATCGGTTCCAGCACCGCGGTGTCGCCCACGCCCAGTGATGCGCTGCCGGCCTCCTTGTTCTCCACCCGAAACGCCTGCAAGCGCAGCATGTCTTCGGTGATCTCGATGTCTGGCGGCACCTCCCGGTTTGGCAGCAGACGGACCAGCCACGCACCATAGGCCGCGAGCTTCTCCAGGCCGGTGTCCGCCAGACGCACCACCTGCGCGATAAAGCCGTAGAAGCGCAGATAGCTCCGCAGCAACTGCCGGAACTCCTCCTGCCGGCCCTCGTCCTCGTCGGTCTCGAAGCGCGCGACGGCCGCGCGCACCAGTGCTTCGAGTCGGGCGCGGTCAAAGCCGTCCAGCGGCCCCTTGAAGTAGGTCGCCGCGAAGCGCGCGATCTCGTCCTTGTCCAGATAGCCGAACTTGAACAGGCGTCCTTCCAGGTCGTAGACCAGATTCGGGTCCGAGTTCGCCTCTAGCGCCGTTACCTCAAAGTAGGGCCGGAAGGCGTTCTGGATGTCCTCGGTGCTGTTGCGAAAGTCCAGCACGAAGGTCTTGTCCTTGCCCTGCCGGGTGCGGTTGAGCCGTGACAGCGTCTGCACCGCCTGTAACCCGGCCAACTTGCGGTCTACGTACATTGCGCAGAGCTTGGGCTGGTCAAAACCGGTCTGGTACTTCTCGGCGACGATCAGGATTTGGTACTGGTCGGCGTAGGGCGTGCCGTCCTTCTTGACGCCGTCGAATCGGCTCGGCAACTCGGTCTCCGAAAACGCATTGAGATCGGCCTCGGTGTAGGTCTCGCCGTCGTGTGTCAGCTCGCCGGAGAAGGCCACCAGCGCTTTCAGATCGGCTTAGCCCTGGGCCTTGGTGTAGTCGCGCACCCCGAGGTAGTAGCGCAGCGCATGCTCGCGGCTGCCCGTGACGATCATCGCCTTCGCCTGTCCGTCCAGCAGGCCCATGACGTGCCGGCGAAAGTGCTCGACGATGATCTCCACCTTCTGGCCGATGGCCGTTGGATGCAGATTCGCGTAGCGCGCCACCCGCTGCTGCCCGCGGCGACCGTTCAGCAGCGGGTCGTCCTCGATGGCCTTTTCCAGCTCGTAATACGCCTGGTAGGTCATGTAGTGCTGGAGCACGTCCAGAATGAAACCTTCCTCGATGGCCTGGCGCATCGAGTACAGATGGAACGGGTGAGGCAACGCGTCCGGCCCTGTCCTGCCGAAGCGCTCCAACGTGACGTTGCGTGGTGTCGCCGTGAAGGCAAAGAAGCTGATATTGGCCTGCGGTCCGCGTGCCTGCTGGTAGGCCGCGATCAGGTCTTCGATCTCATCGCTGGAGGATGCCTCGCGGGTCAGTGCATCGGTCATCGCCTGTGCCGACTTGCCGGACTGACTGCTGTGGGCCTCGTCGACGATCACGGCAAAGCTGCGCCCAGCCTGACCCGAGATCGCCTTCAGGTGCTCGGTGGAGAACTTCTGGATCGTCGTCACGATGATCCGCGCGCCCTTGCCGATGGCGTCTTTGAGCTGACGCGAGGTGCCGTCGATCTTCTTCACCACCCCCTGCGTCTGCTCGAACTGCGACATGGTGCCCTGCAACTGCCGGTCCAGCACCACCCGGTCGGTGACGATGATGGCGGTATCGAACACCGGCTGATCGTCGGCGTCGTGCAGCTTGATGGCGTGATGCGCCAGCCAACCGATGGTGTTGGACTTGCCCGAGCCCGCCGAATGCTGCACCAGATAGTTGTAGCCGGGGCCATGTTCTCCCGCATGCGCAATCGCCCGGCGTACCGCGTCCAACTGTTGGAAGCGGGGGAAGATCATTTCCTCCCGCTTACCCGCCGTTTCCAGGTGCATGAACTGGCCGATCACGTCCAGCAGTACCGCCCGCGAGAAGATCGCCTCGCCCCAATCACCCGCGCGGTACAGATAAGCCACGCGAAATTCGCCGTCGACGTCCGGGTTACCGGCCCCTCCATCACGCCCGCGATTGAACGGCAGAAAGCGCGTCTGGCCATTGGCCAACCGGGTCGTCATCGACACGTTGTCCTCATCCAATGCGAAGTGCACCAAGGCCCCGCGCTTGAACGTCAGCAGCGGCTCACCCGCCGGTGACCGGTCCTTCCGATACTGCCGCTCCGCATGGCGGAAGGTCGAGCCCGTCAGCAGGTTCTTCGTCTCCAGCGTCGCGATGGGCAGGCCATTCAGGAACAACACCCCATCGAGGCGATTGGCGTGTTTCTGGCTGTAGGCCACCTCCTTCATCACCGACAGGCTATTCGCCTGGTACTCGGCGATTCGTTTCGGCTCCAGACCGCTCGCGGGCCGAAAGAAGCACAGCGCGAACTTGATGCCGGGGACGATCTTGATCCCCTGGCGCAGCACATCCAGCAGTCCGCGATCCTTCAGCGCTTTGGCGAGTTGGGTGAAGAAGGTCTCCTCGGCGGATGCGCTGTAGTGTGCCGTCAGCGTTGTCCATGCTTGCGGTTGGGTGTCCTGCACGAAGCGCAGCACCAGCGCCTTGTCCATAGCCAGTGCGCGATCGTAGTCGGTCGTCGCATCGCGGCGCTCATAACCCTCGCCGGCGACGAGCTGGTCGATCAGGTGGTCTTGGAGGACTTGCTCGTGGTGAATCGCGGTGGCGGGCGTGGTGGCCATGTCTTGGTTCATCCGATGCCTTCGCTCTCTTCGTAGGTCAACCCGAGCGGCCTACCCGTCGCGGATGGCTTTTAGGAACAGCGAGGGGCGTGCATCGCGACCGAACCGCCATTCGCGATGGGTATCACTCGAGATCGAGGCCATGGAGATCGCCCTGCGCGGTCCGGCAAAGCAGCAAGCCGCCGCGTGACGGGAGTCTCGGGCTCACCGAATCCCGACCAGGAAGGCCGCCGGCGACGGTGCGCCCCCGGCAGGTGACCTGGACGGGCCCACGCTGAGCGCGGTCGATGAGTTCGCCGAAGCGGTTCTGTGCCTCCACAGAGGTGATCGTGATCATCGCAGCGCCTCTGGATACCTGATTTAGATAAAAGCTATTTTGATCATAGCGATTGTGTGTCGCAACGCGAATACGGACCTTCGCGGCCACCACTCGGCGTGTTCCACAGACACCGAACCGCCGTAATACGCTGCGCCGTTGGAGGTTGTGGAAATGCGAGGACGCAGCCGCACTCAGCCCGCCTGCCAGTTCGTCGCACGCGTCGGATCATCCGCTCAGCCGAGCCCTTCGATCTCTTCGTAGACCGACGCCAGCGGCAGCGCCAGATTCTGACAATCAAGGGTAAGGCTCCCACCCGTCAGCACCTCCGCCACCCAACCCCGCGAGCGTCGATGATGCCAGACCTCCCGCTGGGTCTGGCTCACGAGCACATAGTCCCGCAGGCTCGGCAAACTGGTGTAGGACAGGAGTTTTTCGCGCCGGTCGATCCGCTCCGTGGATTCCGACAACACCTCGACGATGACGCAGGGCCTGGTCCGAAAGTAGGTCTCGCGGTCCTCCGGATCGCAGCTCAACAGCAGATCGGGGTAATAGAAGATCTCCTGACCGCTGATCCGCAGACGGACCTTCATGTCGTTGGCGAACAGCTGACACCCGCGCCCGCGCACTAGCGGGCGCAGCGCGGCCACCAGGTTGGAGACGATCAGGCCGTGCCGATCACTCGCCCCGGTCATTGCATAAAGCTGGCCGTCGATGTACTCGTGCCGCAGTTCGCCGGCTGCCTCGCTGGCGAGATAATCGTCAACGCCGATCTTGGATGATGGAGTAGCTAGAGACATAACGGATCGTGCTCCGCGACGCTGATTCGCTTAGAGGTAACGCTAACTCTACAGGCTGACCGATAGGATAGCCCAGAGTGCCCTGCCGGGTCGCTCTGACTGCGCTTGAGAACGGTTCAAAACACCGTGCCCATTACTTTCACAGTCTCGGCATGGATCATCCCTTCGTCCACATCGGTCACCGGATGCGTAGTCGGGCCATTCCTGGCCCGACGGAATCAGGGCTGGAAGCCCTGACTACGCAGGGATCGCCAGCCACTGGACCAAGCGATGATCAAGGCCTCACAGTCTTTTCGTCGTGGCAATGCCTGGCGGGCGCATGGAAGAGAAGAAGAGGCTCGCGCAAAGACGCAAAGACGCAAAGGGAAGGAAGAGAATTGGTCGATGTATACCGGTCTTATCTGAGATTTCGTCTCAGAAGTCTAGCGCAAACCTCTGAGATCGCTTAGTCTTCTGCGCATGCAGGCCTACCCCCTCAACCAGCAGGAGCTCGCGGAGCTGCGCGCCGCCCACCGCGCTGCGCGCAAC
>CAZGCI010000097.1:0-13545 GCA_964524185.1 uncultured Thiohalocapsa sp.
TAAACTCACCGAAGTGAGACCGACAATCTTACACCCTTTTTCGAGGGTGTCAAGCGGTTGCGCGCCGACGCGGGAGCTGACGCTAGGCCAGCCGGACGCGCGCGATGCGCCGCTTGCCGACTTGCAGTAGACAGGCTCGACCGCGCGGAAACTCCGCGCGGCCGTCCCCTGCACGTTCTCCGTCGAGCTTCACGGCTCCTTGCGCAACAAGGCGGAGCGCCTCCGATGTACTCGCGACAAGGCCAGCGGCCTTGAGCACCTGGGCCAGGGTCGGCGGATCGGGTTGGTTTAGGTCGAGCACCTGCTCCGGGAGGTCCGCCGGGACTTCTCGACGCTGGAAGCGCGCCTGGAAGGACTGTCTGGCGGCATCCGCCGCAGCGGTGCCACGAAACCGCGTCACCAGTTCGTGCGCCAGTTCCAGCTTAACGTCTCGCGGGTTGACTGCGTCTTCCACAACTGAGCGCTGCAGCGCTGCCGTTTCAGCCTCAGTCCGGTCGCTGAGGAGCTCAAAGTAGCGCCACATCAGGTCGTCCGAGACCGACATCAGCTTCCCAAACATCTCTGGCGGGTCGTCGGTGATGGCCACGTAGTTGCCGAGAGACTTTGACATTTTTTGAACGCCATCGAGCCCCTCAAGGATCGGCAGCATCATGATGCTTTGGGGCGACTGACCCTCCCCTTCTTGCAGCTGTCGCCCCACAAGCAGATTGAACTTCTGGTCCGTGCCGCCCAGCTCAACATCAGCGCGCAGCACCACCGAGTCGTAACCCTGGATCAGGGGATACAGAAACTCGTGGATCGCGATGGGCTGTTGCGCCTTGTAGCGCCGCGCAAAATCATCTCGCTCCAGCATCCGGGCGACGGTGTGGCGTGCCGCCAATCGCACCATGCCCTCGGCGCCGAGGTCAGACAGCCAGACCGAATTGAAAACCACCTCCGTTGCAGCCGGGTCCAGCACCCGGAAAACCTGCTCACGGTAGGTGTCCGCGTTGGCAGCAACTTCCTCGCGCGAAAGGGGCTTGCGGGTCGCGCTTTTGCCGGTTGGGTCGCCGATCATGGCGGTGAAGTCACCGATGACGAACAGCACCTGGTGCCCGAGCTGCTGAAATTGTCGCAACTTCTGCAAAAGGACGACGTGGCCGAGATGCAGATCAGGCGCTGTCGGGTCGAAGCCGGCCTTGACGCGCAGCGGCGCATCCTGGGCAAGTTTTTGGCGCAGAACGTCGCGCCCAATGACTTCCACCGTTCCCCGCTGTAACAGGGCCAGCGCTTCATCCGCATCAGACATGTTTTGATCTCTCTGCAGGCACGGGCCCGAAGCGGCCTCACGAAGCTTCGCCCTCGCTCGGCATGCGGACCCGCTGTCGCGACGTCCTGCAACTTTCCGACCGCAGAGAACATCGTCTAGACTCCGAGGAACCGCGAGGTCTACCAAGTCTGGATTCTACATGCGCGACTACAAAGCTGCAGGCACACGAGAGCGCCGCAGCGCCGCCCCCATGGCACTGCTCAAGCAGCTCTGGCTCAAAGCGCTTGTCGCCGTCGCCGTGCTCGTCGCCCTCGGCGTTGTTGCATGGCTTTGGGTACGCCCCGCCCCGCCGGCCAGCGAGGCGAACTCGCGCGAGGCGGACAAAAGGAATGCGATTCCGCTTGAGCTGCCGCCAGCAGATACTGAACCAGCCGCGCTAGAAGCAACCGCAACGTCGCCGACGTCCTGAGCAACGGCGTTGCCCGCAGTCCGCCGCTGGTCGCAGACGACCAAAGGGCCAGCCTGCAGGGAAGAAAAGACCGCTAGCAGCGCAGAGTGGAGATGCCCGGCATAACTGTTAACGAAGCGGCCGTAGACAACGTCCGAGCTACCGGGAGGCTGCGCCGACGGACGCCGCCGCATCGCAGCGGATGCGGCGGCCGCCTTTAAATGGCGGCCGCCGCCGGAGTGGAGGTTCGGGATTGATCTTAGACGCCGAACGATGATCCGCAGCCGCAGGTGGTGGACGCGTTGGGATTGCGAATCACGAACTGCGCGCCCTGCAGGCCCTCGGTGTAGTCGATTTCTGCGCCGGTGAGATACTGCAGGCTCATGGGGTCGACCACCAAGGTGACGCCATCTGTGACGATTTCGGTATCGCCGTCGTCAACGCCTTCGGCAAAGGTGAAACCGTACTGGAACCCTGAGCAGCCCCCGCCCTGGATGTAAACGCGGAGCATCAGCTCGTCGTTCCCTTCCTCGGCGATCAAGTCGGCGACTTTGGCAGCCGCCTGCGAGGTGAACACCAGCGGCGCTTCTTCGGCAACGATGTCGGTCATCGGTAAGACTCCTCTATGCTATCAAGCGGACAGGCTAGCAGGGGACAGGCTAGCACGGGTTAGGGGTCAGAAGTGGCCTCGGCGCCACTGTCTCTGGCCTCTACAGGCACTCGGGCCTCCCTGCCGGGAGCAGTGTCAACCGAGCCGATTGCGGCAGCCGAACCAGCGGCGAGCGCAGATGCCCAGTGCACAATCTCCTGTGACGCCACTAAGGTGTCATCCTTTGGCACGATGTCAATGATCAACTCCAGTGGCACCGCGCCGTTCGGCAGCCGGAACTCGCCCTCGAACACCTGAAACTGTTCGAAGGCCATCGCGTGGCGGCCTGCGGCATCTGACAGATCTGTGATGGCCGTCGTCGTAGTCTCCCGTTCCGATACGGTCACGACAGATAACACGACGTCGCCCTGAGTCTTACCAAAATCTGGAACCAGCTGCCCGAGAGTCAGGCGATAGCGATAGCCGCCGTCCGCGATGCGCGTGAGGACCAGATTTTTAAGCTCCACCAAACCTTGCGCTTGCGTCCCGACCAGCGCCCGCAGGTGCGTGAGCTGTTGCTCGAGCCGCGTGCGAGACCGTTGGAGGGCCACAATCTGCACCTGTGCGGAACGCTGGGCTTCTACATCCATTTGGTGTGCGCGCTCCAGCTTGATCTGGGCATCGCGCTGGGTGGCCACCTGCTCGCTCAACATGTCCCGCTCAGTTTGCAGCGCTTGGATGTGCGCCAACGCCTGCTCCGTATCGTGTGCGGCCAAAAGGTAGCCCAACACAAAGGCCACCGCGACCACGACGAGCCAACCCGTGCTGACCCAGAGCCAGCGCCCTACGCCCACATGCGCTGACGTATCCGCAGTGGGCAGCTCGGCGGTGTTGGCGCTGGCGCCCCGTCGATCAAGGGGCAAGGGCAACGCCCTCGAGCCCGGCAGTTTCCGGGAAGCCGAACATCAGGTTCATGTTTTGGATCGCCTGCCCCGCAGCGCCCTTGACGAGATTGTCGATGACCGACTGCACCACGACCATGCCCTTGCCCTGTGGCTCCATCGCCGTGACCCGACACACGTTCGTTCCGCGTACCGAGCGGGTTTCGAGGGGCAGTTCGGCCGGCATGACGTCCACAAACGGCTCCTGGCTGTACCGCGCGGTGTAGCAGGCCAGCAGGTCGACACCGGTGCGCTCCAACGGCGCATAGACGGTGGCCTCGATGCCGCGCACCATGGGCACCAGATGCGGTACAAACGTGAGCTTCATCGCTGCGCCCGTGGCCAGGCGCAGCGTCTCTTCAATCTCCGGCTCATGGCGATGGCCAGCAACGCTGTAGGCCTTGAAGCTCTCGCCAACCTCAGCCATCAGCAGCCCTGCGTTGGCCTTGCGGCCGGCACCACTGACGCCCGACTTGCCATCGGCTATGACGTGCGTCACGTCGATCAGCTTCCGCTCAATCAGCGGCAAGAGGGCGAGCGTGATGGCCGTGGGATAGCAACCGGGGTTGGCCACAAGGCGTGCCCGGCGAATTGCAGCACGATTGAGCTCCGGCAATCCGTAAACGGCCTCCTCCACGAGCGCAGGGGAGGCATGGCGCATCCCATACCAGCGCTCCCAGAGCGTCAGGTCCTTGATGCGAAAATCGGCTGCGAGATCGATGACGCGAACATCCGCGCTCAGCAGTGCCGGCGCCTGCTCCATGGCGGCGCCGTTAGGGGTGGCAAAGAAGACCAGATCACAAGCGGTGAGCGACGCCTCGGCCGGGTCCTCGAACACCAGCTCTGTCTGCCCCCGGAGTTGCGGCAGCGCGTCGGCCACCCGTTGCCCCGCGTCGGCCCGCGAGGTGATGACCGAGACCTCCACAGAGGGGTGCCCGTTCAACAATCGCAACAGCTCCGCACCGGTATACCCCGTGCCGCCGACGATGCCGACGCGGATCACAGCCGCTGCGCCGGACTCAGGAACAGCTGCCGGAACTAGAGCCGCACGTGCCGCAGCCCCCGCCGGCTGACGGTAGGTTGTTGAAGACGAAGGTCGCCTGGCCGTCTCCGCGATCGACGAAGTCGATCTCGACCCCGCGCAGATGACTCAGTGTGCCATCGTCCACGACCAGTTTGTAAGTGCCAAAATCCCGGACGCCGTCGTTGTCGTTGATGACGTCGGTAAACGTCATGCCAAAGCTGACACCGCTGCAGCCGCCCGGCGCCGCATACACGCGGACCCCGGTGACGCCGTCTTCAACGGTTGCAAACAGCTCAGTCATCTTGCCCTGCGCAGCGCCGGTCAGGGTCAAATCGGAATCGGTGAGGGATGCCATGCGTCTAGCCTCCTGATGCTGGGGTCACATTTCGACTGCTGGGCAGAAAACTAGCATAGCCGCCGCCGCTATTTCCACAGGAAGCGCTCAGGTAATCGGCGTTGGCACCAGACACTCTCGCTACAACTCCTCCATCTCGAAGTCTTCCTTACCGACACCGCACTCCGGGCAAACCCAAGTCTCCGGCACATCCTCCCACTTGGTCCCGGGCGGAATACCATCGTCGGGCCATCCCAGTTCCTCGTCATAAATGAATCCACATACCAGACACATGTAACGCTTCACGTCTCGCTCTCCATTGTACCTCCTCGCGTCCGCGGCACTCGATCGCGCTGACCCCACGCGGGCCCCGATGCCAACTCGACAAAGTGTGCTCCCACATGGGACTTTTCAACGCGACGGCACGGCCTAACCCCTGCTTCAGCGCAATCGCAGCACCCCGCGGGATTGTTACCATTGTGGGCTGACCACCCGGCGTCCGGGAGCGCCGGCCGAGGGCCGTCCTGGCGCCACCGGCGCGCCCGGTAAGCCGTCACTCACCGCCGACAGGAGCCCCTCGCCCATGTCCCGATCCGAACAATTCTTCGAGGCCGCCCAGCGTCACATCCCGGGCGGCGTCAACTCCCCGGTGCGCGCCTTTCGCAGCGTCGGTGGTACGCCAATCTTCTTCGAGTCCGCGGCCGGCGCTTACGTCACCGATGCCGATGGCAAGCGCTACATCGACTACGTGGGCTCCTGGGGGCCAATGATCCTGGGTCATGCGCACCCGGAGATCATCCGCGCCGTCACAGCGCGTGTAGAGAAGGGCCTGTCCTTCGGCGCCCCAACGGAATTGGAGACCCTGATGGCCGACCGTGTCTGTGATCTGGTGCCCAGCATGGAGCTGGTGCGCATGACCAGCTCGGGCACAGAGGCAACCATGAGCGCCATCCGGCTCGCCCGCGGTCTCACGGGGCGGGACAAGATCATCAAGTTCGAGGGCAATTACCACGGCCACGTGGACTCACTGCTGGTAAAGGCGGGCTCCGGCATGCTCACCCTAGGCGAGCCCAGCTCACCCGGTGTGCCTGCGGCACTCGCGGAGCTCACGCTCACGCTGCCCTACAACGATGCTGAGGCCGCGCGCGACACCATGAGCAAGCTCGGCGACGAGGTGGCTTGCATCATCGTCGAGCCCGTGGCGGGCAACATGAACTGCATCCCCCCCGTGCCGGGCTTCCTGGAAGCCTTGCGCGAGGTCTGCGACCGACATGGCACGGTGCTGATCTTCGACGAAGTCATGACGGGCTTCCGAGTCGCGCGCGGCGGCGCCCAGGCACTCTTTGGTGTAACACCAGACCTGACCGCGCTCGGCAAGATCATCGGCGGCGGCATGCCGGTGGGTGCCTTCGGCGGGCGGCGCGACATCATGCAACAGATCTCCCCGCTGGGGCCGGTGTATCAGGCGGGTACGCTATCGGGAAATCCCATCGCCATGACCGCCGGCCTCAAGACCCTCGAGCTGCTGGCCGCGCCCGGCTTCCACGAGTCCCTGGGGGCGACCACCGAACGGCTGACCAGTGGGATGGAAGCGGCCGCCGAGGCGGCAGGCGTACCGCTTACCACCAATCGCGCCGGCGGGATGTTTGGCATCTTCTTCACAGATAAAGGCCCCGTCACCGACTTCGTCGGCGCCACGGGCTGTAATCAGGAGCAATTCAAGGCCTTCTTCCACGCAATGCTAGAACGTGGCGTCTACCTGGCACCTTCAGCATTCGAGGCGGGCTTCGTCTCCGCCGCCCATGGCGACGCCGAAATTGACGCAACGCTGGCCGCTGCGCGCGAGGCGTTCACCGCCATCGCTGGCCACTGATGCCCGGCCACCTGCCAGCACCGCCGGGGCGCAGGCCGGGTGTGCGTCGGTTCGCCCCTGCGTTGTTTGCCGGGAGAGCCGACAGCCGAGGATGGATCGCGCCCAGCCGCTGCGGGTAGACTAGACGCGGCGGACGCCGGCCTCAATCGCCCCAGCGCGCTGAGAGGCCGTGCGGCACCCCTAGGTGATCGAGCACTCGGGCGGCGACGAAATCGTAGATCTCCTCCACCCGCTGTGGCCTAAGGTAAAAGCCCGGGTTGGCCGGCATGATCACCGCGCCGGCGCGGGCGAGCCGCAGCATGTTCTCCAAATGGACTGTGGTAAAGGGCATCTCGCGCACCACCAGGATCAGCTTGCGGCCCTCCTTGAGTGCCACATCGGCGGCCCGATCCATCAGGTCCTGACTCAGACCAGCCGCGATGCTCGCAAGCGTGCCGGTGGTACAGGGGCAAATGGCCATCGCGTCCGGCGGATTGGTGCCGCTCGCGACGGGCGCGGCCCACTGCTGGCGACCGAAGACCCGCAGCTGTCCCGGCGCGGCCCCGAAGTATTCGGTGAAAAATTGCTCAGCGTCGGCTGGCCGCCCTGGGGCGTCTAGGTCCGCTTCCATTTTGAGGACCACTTGCGCAGCTTGGGACACCAAGAGGTAGACGCGCACGTCTGCAGCCACCAGCGCGTGCAACACTCGCAGGCCGTAGTGGATGCCCGATGCGCCCGTCAGACCGACGGCGATGGTCTTGTTCCAGTGGGTCATCGAGGCCGAACGGCGTTATCGCTCGGGTGAGCGTGTTGGCGTGAGTTGCGGTCACAGCAGGCGTTTGGAAGGCCTGCGCGACCTGCCGATGCGCTGCAGCGGCATCCCTGGGTTGTCGCGAGATCCCGCGCGCCGCGCGGGCGTTCGGAGGCGCCTGCAGAGCAGAACGGCGACGCCTTCACGACCGCTCAAGCGCGAGCTGCGAGGGCATCGAGCAGGAGCTGATGGATACCGCCAAAGCCGCCGTTGCTCATGATCAGCACGTGGTCGCCGGCGCGGGCGTCAGCGCCGACGGCTGCAACGATCTCCTCCACCGCTGCCGCCACCCGCAGGCGCTCACCCAGCGGCGCCAACGCCGCGGCCGCATCCCAGTCCAGATCAGCCGGCGCGTACACTTGAACCTGGTCGGCCGCCGCCAGGGATTCCGCCAGCGCCGCCGCATGGACGCCAAGACGCATCGTATTGGAGCGCGGCTCCAGCACAGCGATGATGCGGGCGTCACCCACCCGCCGTCGCAGTCCGTGCAGCGTGCTGGCGATGGCCGTCGGGTGGTGCGCGAAATCGTCATAAACCCGCACGCCCGCCACTTCGCCCCGCACCTCCATCCGGCGTTTGACGCCAGCAAAGCGTCCGAGCGCCGCCGCCGCGGCCGCCGGCGAAACACCGACGTGCGCGGCGGCGGCTATCGCCGACAGGGCGTTTTGCACATTGTGGGCGCCGGTCTGCTCCCAGTGCACCGCTGCCGGCACGCCATCTGGCGCCAAGACTCGGAACACGGAGCCGTCCATCGCGAGCCATTCCGCGGACCAGTCGCCACCATCCCCGGTGGTCGCCGTCGGCGTCCAGACGCCCATATCGAGCACCGCCTCCACCGCTGGCTCGCCGCACGGGTACACGATGCGCCCTGTGCTGGGTACGGTGCGAACCAAGTGATGAAACTGCCGCTGGATCATGCCGAGGTCGTCGAAGATGTCGGCATGATCAAACTCGAGGTTGTTGATCACCAAAGTGCGGGGCCGGTAATGGACAAACTTAGAGCGCTTGTCAAAGAAGGCCGTGTCGTACTCGTCGGCCTCAACCACAAAATATCGGCCATCGCCCAACCGCGCGGAGACCCCAAAGTCTTGGGGCACGCCCCCAATGAGAAAGCCTGGGCTGAGGCCCGCCGTCTCGAGAATCCAGGCCAACATGCTGGAGGTGGTGGTTTTGCCGTGGGTACCGGAAACGGCCAGCACATGGCGCCCCGGGAGCAGATGCTCGGCGAGCCATTGGGGCCCGGACACATAGGGCAGACCGGCGTCGAGCATATACTCCACCGCCGCAATCCCGCGCTTCATTGCATTGCCCACCACCACCACGTCCGGCGCAGGCTCCAGGTGGGCCGCGTCATAGCCCTGCATCAGGTCGATGCCGGCCGCTTCCAGCTGCGTGCTCATGGGCGGGTAGACATGAGCGTCGGAGCCCGTCACCCGATGCCCGAGCGCCCGCGCCAGGAGGGCAACCCCGCCCATGAACGTGCCGCAAATACCAAGGATGTGTAGATGCATGTCAGATCAACGCTGCAGGCAGCCCCTCATGCAACCGCGCTACGCCGCCCAATCAGGTCGAGCCATCAGAGTGGGCCATCAGGCAGGCCCCTGGGTCAGGGCGCTGATGATGACGAAGCTGAAAACATCAAAGGCGATGGCGATGATGACGCCCTGCGCCAGAGACAGACCAAAGGCGTGGCGCAGGATATGACCCACCACCAAGACACTCCAGCCCACCAGCATCAGGAACATCAGGCCCGCCAACAGGACATCTGCACCCGGCTCAGCAGCGGTCGTTGCTGGCCGCGCCAAGGAGACAGGCAACAGCGCCACGAAACCGATCAGAGCATCTGCCCCCACCAACGCTGTGGCGGTTTGCAGATAGCGTGCCTGCCTGTTCAGCGCCTTCAGCGCAACATGCAGTACACCCAGCATCAACAGCAGATTGAGCAGGGTCTGGGCGAGTCCGCCGACCAGGGATGCGCCGGCGGTCACGGCCAGCAGCAGTCCGCCCAACAGAGCCACGGCCAGCACGAGCCCAAACAGTGCCCCCGATGCCGGGAGATCCTGCGGATTCCGGCGCAGCAGGCACAGCTCGATGAAAAAGTAGACCAACGGGAGCAAGGCGACGTAGGGACGACAGTGTCAAGGTGAATCGGCCAGGCATCATACCCTGTCGGCGCCGACGGACGCCAAGCCACAAACGCTGCCACCTGCACCCGCAGCGCCCGAACACCGTCTCGCCCGCTGCGGGGTCACCGGACGCGCCCGCAGCAGCGCGGGCAACTGTTTGCAGCCCCACCGGCCGGCCACTCAGGCCGGCGAGCGCCCCACGCGCACGACCAACACCGCCGCCAACAGCATCGCAGCCGCGAGCAGCAGTGCAGGCAGGCTGCCGAAGCGCACGAAGGGCGTCACCCCAATGCGGGGCTGCACGGTGCCGCTCAACACACCACGCTCAAAGAGTCCCAGTGCAGCGGTGACCCGGCCGCGGTGATCGATGAGCGCCGAGATGCCGGTATTCGTGGCCCGCACGAGCGGACGGCCGTTCTCCAACGCGCGTAGCCGGGCGAACTCCAGGTGTTGATGGGGCGCCAGGGAGTCGCCGAACCATGCGTCGTTGCTGACATTGATGAGGTAAGCCGCCGCCGGCAGCGCCTGACGCACCTCGGCTGGGAAGACATCCTCGTAGCAGATGGACACGCCAACCTGATAGGGCCCTACCTGCAGCAAGGGTTGCGCGGCCTCACCCCGGCTGAAGTCGGACATGGGCACCTCGAACCAATCCACTAAAGGACGCAGCTGGCGCTTGAAGGGCAGAAACTCGCCGAAGGGCACGAGGTGGCGCTTGTAGTATCGATCTGCCGCGCTGCCGATGCTGATGAGCCCATTGTAATAGCGCGCCGCGGTTTCCATGATCGGCACGCCAATCACCACCTCGGCGCCGGCCGCGCGCGCCTCCGCGGCCAGCGGTTCCACTAAAGCCGACTCGACTTGGTGGAGAAAGGTCGGCACTGCCGTCTCCGGCCAAACGACGACATCGGCCTGATCCAGCACCTCGCGGGTGAGGGCCAGATAGATTTCCAGCGTCGGCAGCACGCCATCCGGCGCCCACTTCACCGACTGCTCGACGTTACCCTGGACCACGGCGGCCGTGAGCGGACCATCCGCCGGGCGGGTCCACTCCACACGCGCCAGCAGCGCACCAGCAAGCCAGAGTGCGAGTAGCCCCGCAAGCGCCGCGGGCCTCGCCGCGCCCACCCGGCGCACGGCCACCCACAACAGCCCGGCGGACAGCGCCACGATCAAGCTCAAGCCGTGCACACCCAACACCGGCGCCCAGCCTGCCAGCGGCGCCCCAAGAACAGGCACGGAATTGATCTGGCCATTGCCCGCGAACAGCCACGGGAAACCGGTGAAGAGCCAACTGCGCAGCCACTCGAGCAGCACCCAGACCGACGGCAACAAGAGCAGCGGCCCAATCCACCAACGCGTCGCGCTCGCCGCCGGCCGCAGCCGCGTGACGAACATCCCCGCCACGGCATAGAACAGTGCCAGCGCTGCCACAAACAACACCATCAGCGCGTTGGCGGCAACCGCTGGCATGTTGCCGAACTCGTTCAAGCTGATCCGAATCCAAAAGATCCCGAAGCCTAGCAAGCCAATGCCGTAGAACCAGCCCAGCGCAAAGCCGCCGCGCCGCTCGCTGGGCAGCAACAGGTAAAACGCGAAGATGCTCAGTGGCGCGGCCGGGAACCAGCCAAAGGGCGCAAACGACAGCACCATCAGCCCGCCGGCGGCCACGGCGAGCAGCCAACGCAAGTGGCGGCTGCGGCGTCGAGACTGGTCCTCCGAGCGCATCACGGCTAATCGTAGCGCTCGTCCTTCCAGCGACGCAGCGCCGTGAACACGGCGGTCTGGTCCGTGGAAGAAAGATCGGCAACCCCTCCGGCTGCGTCCACCACGGCCGGCTCAGCGGTCCGCAGAAACGGATTCGTTGCCAGTTCCAGCGCAAGCGTCGAGGGCACCGTCGGCTCGCCGCGGGCCCGTAGCTCCCGCGCCGCCGCGAAGCGTGCCGCCAACGCACTGTTGTGCGGCTCTACCCATTCGGCGAAGCCAAGGTTTGCCAGGGTGTACTCATGGGCGCAATAGCAGCGGGTCTCGGGCGGCAGGGCCGCAATGCGCCGCAGCGATGCAGCCAATTGCTCGAAGGTCCCATCGAAGACCCGCCCACAGCCGCCGGCGAAGAGGGTGTCACCACAAAACAGCGCGCCCTCGCCCAGGTAGGCAATATGCGTTGCTGTGTGGCCTGGCACCGCCAGCACGTTGAATGTGGCGCCGAGCCCCGGCGGCGCCACTTTGTCACCCTCGCCAACCCGGCGCGTCGCCGGTTGGATGCGCGTATCCACGGGAGCAGTCACCAGAACATCCGGCCAGACAGCGAGCAGATCCGCCACGCCGCCCTGATGGTCGAAGTGGTGGTGTGTGAGCAGGATGGCCGTAAGCGTCAGCCCGTCTGCACGCAGACGCTCGATCACCGGCTCGGCATCACCCGGGTCGACCACGGTTGCCCGGTTATCCTCAGCCCTGTCCCGGTGCAGCAGCCAGATATAGTTGTCGTCGAAGGCCGGAATGGGGTGGATCTGCAACATCGCGTTCGTGTCCTGTTCAGGGCCGCCGGCGGCCATGCGCTGCGTCGGCGGCCAGCTCCGCGTCGGGGCGCTTGAGCCAGCCGGGTAGTGCCACCGGCTTATCATTCACCGTCAAGCCTGCCGCGTCGAGCCGCAGGTCTGCTGTAAGTCGCCCTGCGCTCGGCACAAGCCAGCCCTCGCGCAGCAGCTTTGCGGCGGCCGCCTGCGCAGCGGCCTCAAGGTCTGCGGCCAGTGCCGGCGAGAGTGGATCGGCGGACTCGCCCCGCAGCATCAGCTCGCGGCGAACGCGCGCCGCCTGCTGCCGCGCCAGCCACGCGACCACCAGTGCTTGCGGCGCAGACAGGCTCGCACGACCGTCGAGCCGACGCCCCAGGGCCGTCAGCACCTCAGGTATGCCCGGGGTCGAGCCCACCGAACTGGCAGAGCCACGGGCAGAGATATCGGCTGCCGCAGGTTGGCCGACGGGGCCAAGCCGCAACGCCGCCGCGGCGCGCATCTCGCCATAGGGCGTCGTCAGCGTGGCGTGGTCCAGCTGCACCGACGGCGTGCCGACGAGGAGGTCCGCCAGCGCAACCAACCAGGGCTGTCCGCTCGTGAGGCCGCCCTGAGACGGTGTCAGCGCCGCGCGCCCAAAATCCAACAGGCGTGTGCGCAGCGCAGCAGCGTCGAGGCCAGAAGCAACCAGCGCCAAGCGCGACGGCGCGTAGGCACCGGGGCCGACGCGCAGCACATCGATATCGCCACGGGCGGCCACGGCGACGGTTGCAGCTTCGAACTCCGCACTCAACCCCAGGGCGAGATCCGCCAGCTCCACGGGCGTCTGTCCATGCACCGCATCGAGACGTAGCGCGGCCAACGACAATTCGACCGTTGATGCCTGCAGCAGCGCCCCGGGGACGTCGGCCCGCAGGTGCCAACGCAGATCGGCGACCTGCAGACGCCGCCCATCCGGGGCCGTGGCCTCCACCGCACCGAGCCCCCCGCCCGCACGCCAGTGACCATTCGGCAGCATGGTGATGACAGCGTGACCGCCGAGCGTTTGCAACTGGCCGGCCGCACCCGAATAGGTCAGGTCCGGGGCATGGACCTCCACGGCCCGGGCGCCGCTGACCATCAACCGCGCCGCCAGCACCAACGGCGGCAGGGGCACGCCCGCCACCCGCGCGCGACCTCGCGCCAGCGCCAGCGTCGGCGGCCATTCTCGCAGCCACACCTGCGGACCATGGCCCAGGGCGAGCTGCAGCCGCAGCCGAGACGGATCTACGGCGCTGACTCCTGCCACGGGCGGTGCAATCTCTGCGGTGGCCGTCGAGCGGAACCAGCCCAAACGATAGTCGGACGCGAGAATGCTGTAGCCCTGCCCAGCGATGGCCTCAAGCAGCCGTTGATAACGGTACTGCAGCAAGGACCCGACAACCACCGGCAAGGCCGCCACCAACATCGCCGCGATCAATGCGGCGACGATGCAACGACGCATCATGCAACCCCAAGCCAGCGCGCTTCTGCCTGTGGAGCGGCGCTGCCGGTGTCACCTTCGGTGCCGCTCGGCGGACGCCCCCTGACCGGTCGAACTGCGCACGTTCGGCACGTTGAGCTTCAGCGCCGCCATCTCCTGTCGCACCGCCTGCTCGATACCGGCGGCATCCAGGCCG
>CAZGCI010000098.1:0-13309 GCA_964524185.1 uncultured Thiohalocapsa sp.
TTGGCCGAACGCTTATATGCCCAAGTGTACTGGAGTCCACGCCGATCTGAAATCCGGTAGGAGTAGGGGTCAGCGCTTGACTTTGCACCTTTGGCGGTCGGCCCGCCCATCCGCCGCGTGTGTCGCTTCAACGCCATCCGCAAACGCTGGATTGATAAGGAGGAAAAAGGGGCCAGGCTCAATTTATAGTGGCACGTCGCCCTGCCCTGCACCGTCTGCTGATGCCGCTTCGTCCCGTTTTCGGGGCCTGCCGCGCTTGCGCAGCGCCCGGCGCTGGCCGCTCATGGCCTCGATTGCCCGATCGAAGCGGTCGTTGCCGATCGGCTGATCCTGGTTGAGGGCCAGGCGCAGGTCGCTGAGTGGCTCCTTGTCGAGCGCCCCGCGGAACAGTTCCCGATAGGCAGCACGGCGCGCGCCGTCGTCAGCGCCGAAGGCGAGGGAAAGCGGGTGCGGCGACAGCAGCGCGTCCGACGCGCCGAGGGCGCTGGCGCGGTAGCTGGACCAGCAGAGATTGAGCCCAGCCGCCTTTTTTTGCGCAGTCAATTGCCGCGGGCACTTGTGAGCATCAGCAGCGTCTCTTCAGGGTCGGCGACGAAGCGTGCGATCGCTGACCGGGAGTGCATCAGGAGTTGCTGGATCGCTGCGGTGCCGGCATTGCTAACCTTGAGCCAGACGACTTTTGGCGGTGCGCCGTACTGAAAGCTGCGCTGACGGAAGTCGTTGTCTTTGGAGACCAGGACATAGCCTTGGGTGCGGGCTAACTCCCAGACCGTTGTATCGCTGGCACCCCGCAGACCGAGTAGCTCGACTTGGGTGGTGCCGGGGTACTGCGCGGCGAGCGAGGCGGCGAGCCGGGGGCTCAGATTCTCGTCAAGCAGCAGCTTCATCTGGGGCCGCCGTGGCCAGGCGACGCTCCCGTTGTGCGGCGAACATCAGCGCCGCGCGAAGGTGTTCCGGGCGCAGGCTCGGAAAGTCTGCCAAGATCTCGTCTTCGGTCATACCGCCGGCGAGGTACTCCAACAGATCATAGACCGTGATGCGGGTGCCTCGGATGCAGGGCTTGCCGCCGCGGATGTCGGGGTCGATGGCAATCAGGTCGTTGAGCTCGCGCATGATTGAGTCCGGCGCACTGAGGGCGCGTAGTTGACTGAACGAGGCGATATCTTTGGATTGTCGCGAGGTGGCAGGGACGGCGCAAGCTCGTGTGCAAAGTGTGCTGGATTGGGAGCAGGTCTTGTCGTGCAACAATCGATGACCTCGGTTGCCTATGTTGTTTGGTGCCCAGGCTTCCCGCGCGCACCCTACTGTGCTCTGCGTGACGCAAAGCAGGTGATGTCAACGCACGGCGTCGGCACCTGATGGGATCGGATGTTGCATTGCAAGACCCCATCGAGGCTGGTTTTAGCGTGGGAATCGCGTACACTAGACCAATCAACCGACTAGTCTAGAGAGATTCTGATGTACCCGGAAATCGGCTCCTACGACGCCAAGACCAAACTGCCCGAGCTGTTGCGCGAGGTCCAGGCAGGGCAGCGCTACACCATTACGCTGAGGGGTAAGCCAGTCGCGGAGCTGGTGCCTGTGCAGCGCGCCGGCCAGGGCGAGATCCAAAAGGCGATCGCGGCGATGCGCGCCGCGCCCAAGATCAAAGGCGTGGTCACCGCCGATCTGGAGCGCTGGATTGCCGAAGGCCGACGATAAGTCTGGTGCTCGACGCCTCGGCCGCGTTGGCCTGGATGTTCGAGCGGGCCGATGCCGGTGAGGTCGCCTTGGCCGATCGGCTGCTCGATGACCTTGCGACCCAGTCGGTTTGGGTCCCGAGCCTGTGGCACCTTGAAGTGGCCAATGCCTTGCTGACCGCTGAGCGGCGCGGCATTGCTAAAGAGGCGCAAGTCATCGATTACCTGCAGCGCCTCTCCAGGCTGCCCATCGTCACGGACGAGGCCGAGATCTCGCACCGGCAAGAAAGCATTATGGCGCTGGGCCGGCAGTTCCAGCTGACCGCCTATGACGCGACCTACCTGGAGCTGGCGCTGCGCACTGATTCCACGCTGGCCACATTCGATACCAAGCTGGCCACCGCCATGCAACACGCCGGCGGGCGGACGTACCCGGAACGGCAGTGACCTCCAAAACAGCGCCCAGTTGTGTTGCATTTCAAGACCCCGTGAGCTGAGCTAAATGGTGAGCCCATTCTGACTCACTAGGGTTGGACGAGCTCGAACCCGTGCTCGGCGAAGTGCCGATCGAACGCTAAGGCTTGGCGGACACCGAGCCGCCGCATGATCTGGAAGCTACAACAATCGACCAGGCTCAGGCGCCGGCGATTGGCGGTCAACAGGGCACTGACGGCCGCGGCGTGATCCTGCTCCAGCACCCAGTGCACCGAGACCACGGGTAGGATGTCCTCATGCAGCGCTCGGACGGCATCGAGACCTAAGCGCGACTGGGTCAACGCGAAGGATTCGACAAGCACGTAGCTGCTGGTCAACAGCAATGCCGGCGTATCCGCCGATAGCAGCGCGGTCCAGGTTTGCCGCGCCAACGCGTGGGCGTTGTCGTCCCGATCGAGGATGGCGAAGAAGGCGGAGGTGTCGACGAAGATCACTACTCGAAGGCGTCTGGCAGATAATCGTCATGACGCTCGGCGATGTCTCGATGGCCCGACGCAAAGTGGCCGGCGGCGGCGATGGCACGGCGGCGGCGCTCGTCCGTGGTCGGCTGGGCGCGCGCATCGATCCATCTGTCGACGGCACGGCGTACGATCTCAGACACCGATGCCTGCTCGCTGGCCGCTTGCTCGCGCAACAGGCGCAGTTGATCCTCGCTGAATTGGATCTGCATCCGAACCATGTGTGTATGCCATCACCTTGCGAAATTTGATGGCAGTATAGCGGCATACGCACCGGAAAGGGGTCAGGCAAACGTGGGGTCACAAACGTGGGGTCAGGTCTTGAATTGCCACAGTTTCGAAATGGGCCCCGTCTTCGATCCCGGCGAATGTCGTATTTCAAGACCCCATCAGTGACCCCATCAGCGACGACCGCGGTGCTGTTAGCTGCGCCGGGGCTCGTCTATGCTGGCGGTTGTGAAGACCGACCATCCGATCTACTTGTATCTGCGCAGCGGCCCGGAGGCGTTTCGGGTATTGACGGGAGGGCTGCGACTCGATGGCGCGTATCAGGTCTGCTCGCTGAGCATCAAGGGCCTCGAGCGCCGCCTCGATGGCCTGGTCGAGCCCGATGGGCACCCCGGCCCCGCGTATGTGGTGGAGTTCCAGGCGCAAGCGCTGAGCAAGGCGCTCTACAATTTGAGCGCGAAGATCGGCCTCTATGGCGAGCAACACCCCGAGCGCGATGTGCTGGGTATCGCGGTGTTTCTGCGCGCGGCCGACGTCCCCGACCGCCCCAGTTGGGTGCACGCGCCGGGCTCGCCGATCCGGTGTGTCAGTCTCGATGGCGTGCTGCGCGAGCCGATGGCGCGCGAGCCGGAGAATCCGTATGTGGCGGTGTTCGCGCCGCTGCTCATCGACAGCGACGCCGAGCTCACCGCGCGTGCCCCGGCGCTGTGGCAGACGATCCAACAGGCGCCGTTGGACGAAGAGCGCCGCGAGACGCTGTCCAATGTGCTGGAGTTTTGGTTTTTTGAACGCTTCCGTAACCTGACCGCACAGGAGATCTGGACCATGTTGAATGTGGTAACCCCCATCCAAGAGACGAAGGCCTATCAGTCCATCTTTGCCGAGGGTGAGGCGAAGGGTGAGGCGAGGGGCGAGGCGAAGGGCAAGGTCGAGGGTAAGGCGGGAACACTGCGTCGGCAGCTCACCCGCCGCTTCGGCCCGCTGCCGGCGTGGGCCTTGCAGCGCGTTGCGGCGGCGCCCGAGGCACAGCTCGATGCGTGGCTGGATGGCATTTTCGATGCCACCAGCGTCGAGGATCTGCTCCGTGCGGCGCCCGATGGGGGACGGTAATCGCGACCGCCGCGCGCGAGTGGGGTCAGGTCTTGAAATGCAATAGTTTGGAGCTGACGCCTCCTCTCGACCCCGGCCAATGTTGCATTTCAAGACCTGACCCCGTCGAGACAGTACGACGCCAGGATCAAAGGGCCCGAGCTGTTGCACGAGGTCCAGGCTGGGCAGCGCTACACCATCACGCTGAGGGGCGAGCCAGTCGCGGAGCTGGTGCCTGTGCAGCGCGCTGGCCAGGGCGAGATCCAAAAGGCGATCGCGGCGATGCGCGCCGCGCCCAGGATCAAGGGCGTGGTCACCGCCGATCTGGAGCGCTGGATTGCCGAAGGCCGACGATGAGTCTGGTGCTCGACGCCTCGGCCGCGTTGGCCTGGATGTTCGAGCGGGCCGATCCCGGTGCGGTCGCGTTGGCCGATCGGCTGCTCGATGACGTGGCGACCCAGTCGGTTTGGGTCCCTCGCCCCTGGCAACTTGAGGTGGCTCATGCCTTGCTGACCGCTGAGCGGCGCGGTGTTGCAAAGGCAGCGCAAGTCATCGGTTACCTGCAGCGCCTGTCGCGGCTGCCGATCATTCCGGACGAGGCGGAAGTCCCGCACCGGCAAGCAATCATCATGGCACTGGGCCGGCAATTCCAGCTGAGCGCCTGTGACGCAACCTCCCTGGAGCGGGCGCTGCGCACCGGGTCCACGCTGGCCACATTCGGCACCAACCTGGCCACCGCCATGCAACACGCCGGCGGGCGGACGTACCCGGAACGGCAGTGACCTCCGAAGCAGCGCCGATTTCTGTTGCATTTCAAGACCTGACCCCGGCCGTGACCCCGGCCGTGCTTCGCCGCTGGACGTACGCGTACGCTATGAATACAATCTCGTACGTTCTGAGCCGAGGTATTGACTGAATGACTGAGCGTTTCTCCCCATCGCGGCTGCGTGCCAATCTGTATCGGGTACTGGACCGCGTTCTCGAGTCGGGGCAGCCTGTCGAGGTCGAACGTCAGGGCCGTCGCCTACGCATTGTGGTCGAACGGTCAGCGAAGTTGGATCTGCTCACGCCCCACCCGGAGTACCTGAAGGGGGATGCGGAAGCGATGGTGCACATGGATTGGTCGCACGAGTGGCGCCCGTGATCTACTTGGACACGCACGTGGTTGCGTGGCTGTATGCCCAAGGCGGCGCTGCGGTGCCCCAGGCGACCGCCCAGCTCATCGAAGCAAGCAGCGATATCCGGATTTCGCCGATGGTTCGGCTCGAGCTGCGGTATTTGTTCGAGATCGGGCGTGTCGGCGAGCCACCCATGCCCGTGTTGGATATGCTCGGCGCGGCGATAGGCCTGACGGTCTGTACGGCGCCGTTTCCGGCCGTGGTGCGGGAGGCGGAAGCGCATGATTGGACCCGAGATCCCTTCGACCGGCTTATCGTGGCGCAGGCGTCTTTGTTCGATGCACCGCTCATCACCAAAGACGCCACGGTCCACGCCCATTACCGCCACGTGGTGTGGGATTGAGGATACGCAAGCACGCGAATGCCGAAGCGGGGCCCCAAAGCGGGGTCAGGTCTTGAAATGCAACAGTTTGGAGCTGGCGCCCTCTTTCGACCCTGTCGAATGTCGCATTTCAAGACCTGACCCCAGGGTTTGCTCAGGCATTCCAGAACTTGATTAGGGTGACCACCAGCCCGCCGACGCCGGCGGTGGTACCGAATGACCAGGTCATGAAGCGGTCCATGCGCCGCTGCAGCTCGCGGATGTCTTGCTGAACGCTCTCGAAGCGCTTGTCGACTTGCTCGAAGCGCGCTGCCATGTCCTGACGGAGCTCCAGGTGTCGCTGGTCCATCTGCGCAAAGCCTTCGCGCATCAGCTCGCGCTGGTGCCGGAGCTCTTCCTCGACGCGTACCATGCGCTCGCGCAGCTCGATCTCGTAGACCGCCGGCGGCTTGCCGAGGGATTGCTCCGCCAGCCACTGGCCAAGGTGGTCTTTGATGAACTGGATGTCTTCCTGCGCCAGTGCCATGTCTGCTCTCGCGGCTTTGGCAGGATGCTGGGGTCAGGTCTTGAAACGCCACACCTTGATGGAGGCCAGCCGACTGCGGCCGCGCCGAATATTGCATTTCAAGACCTGACCCCGTTCTCCGTTCTCCTGCTATGCTTTGGGGCATGGCGAGACCATTGCGCATTGAGCTGCCTGGCGGTGTTTATCACGTGACCGCGCGCGGGGATCGGCGTGAGCCGATTTATCTCGACGATGGGGATCGCGTCGCCTGGCTGAAGTTGCTCGGGGAGGTGTGTGAGCGACACAACTGGCGCTGTCACGGCTATTGCTTGATGGATAACCATTATCATTTTGTGGTGGAGACGCCGGACGCGAATTTGTCCGCCGGCATGCGGCAACTGAACGGTGTCTATACGCAGTGGTTCAATCGCCGCCACGCGGTCAGTGGACATCTGTTCCAGGGTCGCTTCAAGGCGATCTTGGTGGATCGGGACGCCTATCTGATGGCGCTATCACGGTATGTCGTGCTCAATCCGGTGCGCGCCGGGCTGGCGACGCATGCCGAGGATTGGCCTTGGAGCAGCTACCGGGCGATGGTCGGCCAGGCGCCGGCGCCGGTGTGGCTGGAGACGGATTGGCTGCTCGCGCAATTCGGCCAGGAGCGGGCTCGAGCGCAGCAGCGGTTTGCGGATTTTGTCGCGGCCGGCGTCGGACAGCCGCCGGTGTGGGACGGGCTGCGGCATCAGGTGTTCTTGGGCGGCGAGGCGTTCGTCGAGCGCGTTACGCGCGCGCTGTCTGCCGATGCCCGGTCGCCGGAGGTGCCGCGTGGGCAGCGGCGCGCCGCCGCACCGGCACTGGCGGAGTTCGCGCAGCGCTATGCGCGGCGCGAGGCGATGGCACGAGCGTTCCTGACGGGCGCCTATACGCTGCAGGACATTGGCCGACACTTCGGCGTGCACTACTCGACGGTGAGCCGCAACGTGCGACGCTGGAAGGACACGGGGTCAGCAGACGCAGATGTTGGAGGCGCGGCGGAAGTGCGTGATTTCAAGACCTGACCCCACGGTGGGGGTTAGCTGCCGTCGCAGGCGGGGACGGGGCCGGGGCAGTCGCCGCCGCGGCGGCAGAAGTCGAAGCAGGTGACGAGGCGGCCTTCGAAGCTGGCGTCGACGCTGACGTCGGAGCCGCCGTTTTTGACGTCGAAGCCGGGCTGTGTCGCTGGGGATTGGCCGACGATCTGGATAACCTCGGCGGGGTACTGGATGTCGAGCGTGACGCGCATGGGGTAGTAGCCGTCCAGGAAGCGGCGCATGTAGGGCCCGTTGCGCAGGCGGTAGTGGCCGTCGCCCAGGTCGCGCAGGGCCTGGCTCTCTGCGCGGATGCAGAGGACGGCGTCGCGGCCGACGTCCTCGAGCTGCACCGTGTCGCCCTCGACCCAGGCGCGGGCGATGTTTTGGCTGGATTCGATGGCGAGGTTGCGGATGCCGCCGGCACGGAAGACGATCTGCGCGGCGGGGACCGCGTCGATATTCTCGTGACACTGCTCGAGGGTGACCCAGCCGCCGTCGAGGCTGTCGGCGGTGATGCGGATGCGGTTGAGGTGGGCATGCTCGCCGTCGGTGTCTGCGGCGGAGAGGAAGCGCAGCTCGCCGTCGCTGATGGCGGCGACCCGGGTCATGACATCGAGCTCATCGGCCCAGTCGGGCCAGTCGTCTTCGGCGTCTGCACGGGCCGCTTGCCCCGTCAGCCAGAGCGGCAGTAACAACACCAGCGGCAGGAGCGCCACGCTGCGGCGGCGCGAGGATCGGAGTCGCTGAACCATGGTTCCCCCTGTTGGAGTCGGCTGGGTCTCGGTGGTTGTCTTGGGCCGCGCCCAGGGCACGCCCCTTGGAACCTTGCCGCAGTGGTGACGCAGGCGCGGCTGGTGGCTTCACTTGGCCTTGCGTCTGGGACAGCTTTTACACTGCTTGTCCTTTTTATATTTCTCGCAACACTTGTCCTTTTTCTTTGCCATGAGGCGGCATGCGGGTGTCGGGTTGGTGGGTCGAGCCGGCGGCTGCGGTGTGCTGCGGTCGGCCGCCGGGCCCTGTGATCTGACTGGGGCGATTGCGCGCAATCGCCCGGGGCGTTGCCGTTAGGCGCCGGCGTCGACCGCGGCTGCTTGACCCATGCCCTTGGCCGCGGCGCCGAGCTCGTTGTCGATCATGAGGAGGCCCTGGCCCTTGTCGCCGAAGAGCTGCAGCCGGCCGATGATGTCGTTGACGGTCGCCTCCTCTTCGATCTGCTCGGTGACGAACCAATGCAGGAAGATGTTGGTGGCGTGGTCCTTCTCGGACAGCGCCTGGTCCACCAACCCGTTGATGGCGGCCGTGACCTCGCGCTCGTGTGCCAAGGTCTCTTCGAAGATGGCGAGCACCCCATCGGGCGCCACCGGCGGCGCCGATACCGAGGCCAGCTCGACCTTGGCGTCTTGGTCTAGCAGGTAGCGGTACATCTTCAGGGCGTGGGACATCTCCTCGGTGTGCTTGGCCATGAACCAGGCGGAGGTGCCCTTGAGGTTGGCGCGCTCGCAATGCGCGGAGAGGGCGAGGTAGAGGTAGGCCGAGTACAGCTCGCGGTTGATCTGCTCGTTCATCCGCATGCGCATGGCGTCGGAAATCATAGCGACAGCTCCGGGGTTGTTCGTCAGGGGGCGGTGGGGGCGAGACGGGTAGGATGGGCGCCGCGCTGGTGTGGCGGCACGGCTGACACCCTGATGCAGCAGATGTTGACGATATCATGAGCCATTTCAACCCGACGGCCATCGATCTTAAGTCAGCGGCTGGGAGCTCGGGGCTCGGGACTCGATTGCTTGACCGCACCAGGTGTTTGCAGGTGCGTCAAATGCCCAACGCGGCGTCGTGTCCCAGGGCTGGCAGGGGGATAGGGCCGAGGCGCAACGGCAGACGTCAGGGCCCTTCGTGCGCACGCTTCGCGCGCACACCCTACGCCGTGCCCCGGCTTTTTGAGCAGTAACTCGCCCCCGACGTGAGCCGCTGGCTGACCGCCGTAGGGTGTGCGACCGCCAGGTTGCGCACCGTTCCCGCCGGCGCCCGCAGGGCCTGCGGTGCGCACGCTGCGCGCGCACACCCTACGCCGTGACCAGGCTTGTTGGGCAGTGACTCGCCCCTGTCATAAGCCCCTGATTAAAGGTAAAAAGAGTAGTTGACCGCTTCAGGGTATTTTGACGTCTCTGTGCGGTCTGCGATTGTGGCGTGCTCGGCACGTCAGCCACTGGGTGAGCCGCGCTA
Organism: uncultured Thiohalocapsa sp.; assembly: GCA_964524185.1. Taxonomy (GTDB): domain Bacteria; phylum Pseudomonadota; class Gammaproteobacteria; order Chromatiales; family Chromatiaceae; genus Thiohalocapsa. The sequence continues at coordinate 9,245 of CAZGCI010000098.1, forward strand.
CGCTCGCCCAATGACATCCACTAGGGCCCGCCCCGCGGGGCGCCTGGCAGCTGACAACGCCTCGCAAGAGAGCGACTATGCCTCGTCGTTGTGCCTGGCCAGCCTGTATGAGATCAGGCCCGCGGGACGCACCAGGAGACCGCCCAACTACGCTTTTTAGGTTAAACAGTGCCTGACTCGAACCCAGCCCCGCCCACCCCACCGCGTGCTCCGCTGCGGGTGGCCGTTGCCGGTGCCAGTGGCTTTATTGGGACTGCGCTGTTGCCGGCGCTGGCTGCCCGCGCTGAGGTGGTGGCGTTGACGCGCTCGCCGGCGCGGGCGGCGACGCCGTCGGATCTGCCCGGCCTGTGCTGGCGACAGTGCGACCTCTTTTCGGCGTCCGCAGTGACGGCGGCACTGGCCGGTGTCGATGTTGCGGTGTACCTGGTGCATTCGCTGGCGCCCTCATCGCGGTTGACGCAGGCCAGGCCCCGCGACATGGATCTGGTGCTGGCGGACAACTTTGCGCAGGCGGCCGCGGCGAACGGGGTCCGACAGATCATCTTCGTCAGCGGCGTGATGCCGCAGAGCTTCCGCTTCTCGCCCCTGCTGTGGAGCCGGCGCGAGGTGGAGCTGGTGCTCGGCTCCCGCGGCACCCCGGTGACGGCGCTGCGGGCGAGCCTGGTGGTGGGCCCGGGCGGTACCGGGCCCGAGCTGCTGCTGGATCTGGTGCGCCGCCTGCCGGTGCTGGCGCTGCCGCCGTCGGCGAGCTCCCTGACCCGCCCCATTGCGCTGCCGGACCTGGTGCGCGCCATCCTCCACTGCCTAGGTCGGCCGGAGACCTATGCGGGCCCCTTCGACGTCGGCGGCGCCGAGGCCCTGAGCTATGAGCAGATGCTGCGCGACAGCGCCCGGGTGCTCGGCCTGAAGCGCCTGTTTGTGCGCCTGCCCGTCCTGCCCAACCGCCTGGCGGCCCTCACCGCCCGGCTGGTGAGCGGCGCGCCGGCGCAGATGGTGGGCGCCATCGTCGAGAGTCTGCCGCAGGACACCGCCATGCAGGACAATCCGCTCCAGCAGGCGATCGCGCCGGACGCCATGGGCTTTGCGGAGGCGTTGGCGGCCTGCATCGACCCCGCCACACGGCGGCTCAAGCCCAACCCCCGCCGGCACATTCGCGATGCCGATGCCCACGTGATGCGCGAGCAGTCTCTGGTGCGCTCCATCCAGCGCGTGATCCTGCCGCCGGGCCAGACGGCGGCTTGGGTGGCCGGGAATTACTTTCGCTGGCTCGGCGAGTGCTGTTGGCCGCTGGTGCGCTCGCGCGTCGACGCCGCGCATCATGTGGAGGTCTGGACCCGCATCGTGCCCCTCAGGCTGCTGACCCTGACCCACCAGCCCGACGCGAGCACCGCGGAGCGCCAGGTCTACGCCATCAGCGGCGGCCTGCTCGCCCGGCGTCAGTCCGCGGGCCACCCGCGCTTCGAGTTCCAGACCCTGCTGGACGGCCGCTACACCATGACCGCCATCCACGACTACGCCCCCGCCCTGCCCTGGTATGTCTACAGCCTGACCCAGGCGCTGGGCCACCTCCTGGTGATGCGCCGCTACCAGGCACGCTTGGCACGGCTCGCGCGCTGAGGTGGGGCGTGGCACACCTAAAAGCGTCAGGCGACGCGTCAGACCGACGAGCGACTCAGGCGCGGGAACGTTAGGGGGCGGACACTGGACAGGGCCGAGGGCCGAGGAACGGACGCACACGCCAGCGTCAGGCGGCACTCCTTCGCCCTTGGCCCTCGGCCCTGGCCGCCGTGACACAAACGCGCGCCCCGCCAACTCGAGGCCTCGGCAAATCGTTGGAGCCGGCGCGCAAACCCGCCCTAGGCATACCGCGCCCACAGCGCCAGGAAGCGTTCTGCGGCGAGCTTCCAGCGGATGTTGGGGGGTAGGCCGAGGGCGGTGGCGGCGCAGGGGTCTAGCAGGGAGCCGGGTCCCGTGAGGAGGAGTGGGAGGGCGGCGATGAGGCGCTCACGGGGGTGGCGCAGGGCGCGGCGGGGGCGGCGCAGGAGCTCGCGGGTGCCGAAGTCGCGCGCATTGGCGCCGATGTTGCGCAGCACAGGGCCGCCCTGCCCCTTGGGCAGGTCGGGGCGGCAGTAGGCGCGCCAATCCGCAAAGCTGCGGCCGAGGCGGTGGTGCTCGAAGGCGCGCAGGGTGGTGGTCCACTGGCGCACCACGCGTGCGAGCCAATCCGCCGGTCTGGCCTCGGAGAACTCGTCATAGGCGGGGTGGAACTTGTGCCGATAGGCGAGGCGATAGAGCTGCAGAAACGCCTCGTGGCGCGGCATGGGGTCCGGGTGCTGGCGGTCGCTGCCAGATAGGTCGGGGGGCGGGGCTTGCAGCCGGGCGAGCTTCTCCGGGTAGGACGGGTGGTACTGCCCCATCGCGGCGAGCCGGGCGTCCCCGCAGGCGAGGACGGCCTTGAAAAGATATCTGAAAAAGATCGCCCGCTCGCGCGCATCGAGACCGCCGCCGGCGCCCAGCGAGCGGCGCTCCAGCAGGCACTGCTGGTCCATGAGGAGCAGGGCACCGCGGTTGAGCATCAGCCGGGTGAGCTCGCCGTGGGGCAGGCCGCGAAAGGGCATGTCGCGCATGCCCTGCAGCACGTCCGGTGCGCCGGCCACCACGTGGTGGCCCCAGCGCATCTCGGCGTTCATCAGCGAGTATTCGGCGCGCTTGAAGTGCTCGGCGGCAAGGAGCGCAAAATCGACCTCGACGCCCACCGCCGCCGTCAGCGTTTCGGCCAGGGCGCCCAGGCGCCGGTGCAGGGCGGCGCGCTCGGCGCCGGCGGTGCGCTGTATCACCACGAAGTAGTCGTAGTCGTTACAGGGCGCGGGGCCATGGTCGGTGCTCACATAGCCGCCCTCGCCGCGGCCGTAGCCGCCCATGAGCACCAGCGCGACGAATGTCGCCGCGGGCACGAACTCGGTGACGGCGGCGGCGATGCGCTGCTGATCGGCCGCGATGCGCGCCTCCACCGCCGGGCCGCCGTCCAGGGTGTAACGCCGTGCAGGCGCTGCGATGACCGCGTCCCGCGCGACGGGCTCAGCCCTGGACATGGGCGCCACCCGCGGGGCAGCGGCGCGCAAACTGCCGGCGGGGTTGCGGACACCCGGCGGGCCCCCGGCGGGTGGGCGGCCAGGGCTGCGCGCGCAGCGACAGGCTCCCGCTGCATGGCTGGTCTGACAAGGGGCCTGACGAGGGGCCTGACAAGGGGCCTGACAAGGGGCCAAGTACGCGGTCTGGCGCGTGGCTCATTGGGGCGCGGCTCATGAGGGCGCGGCTCCTTGCCGAGGTCACTCGGCGGCGCCGCGAGCCCCAGCCGTTGGGGTCGCCGGCGCCGAGCGCGGGGTCAGCAGGTCGGCGTCGTCGTTGCGCGGGCTGTTGACCCGGCGGGAGACCGGGTCCAGCGCCCAATCCGCCGCGGGTGCAGGCTGCAGCAGCGCCTGCAGGGCCTCGGTGTCGTCGTTGCGCGGATCGAGCCAGGCGTCCATGGCAGCCGGATCCAGCACCACGGGCATGCGGTCGTGGACGGGCGCGATGGCCCGGTTGGCGTCGGTGACGACGATGGTGCAGGAGTGCAGCGGCTCGCCCGTGTCGGGCCGCCAGGTCTCCCAGAGGCCGGCGAGCAGGATCGCGGCACCATCCTTGCGGTGGATCAAGAAGGGCTGCTTGCCCTGGTCCTGGTCTTGACCGGTAGCCGGTGCCTGCCACTCGTAGAAGCCCTCGGCGGGGATGAGGCAACGGCGGCGCTTGAAGGCGCTGCGATAGGCGGGCTTGCGCGCGACGGTTTCGGCGCGGGCGTTGATCATGCTGTAGCGGCTGTCGGGGCCCTTGGACCAACTGGGCACCAGGCCCCAGCGCAGCGCCGTGAGCTCGCGCCCGGCTGGTGCACGCTCCGCCGACCGTAGGCCATGCGGGCGGGCGCGGATGGCGAGCACCAGGCGTGTGGGTGCCACATTGAAGCTCGGGCGCCAGGCCTCCAGCGCGCGCGTGTCGGGCTCCGCGCCGTATCGGCTCGCGTAGATCTCG
>CAZGCI010000099.1:0-13191 GCA_964524185.1 uncultured Thiohalocapsa sp.
CTTATGCCAGAGAGCGCCGCCCTCCTTCAATCCCTTGGTGAGATTTCCGGGCTAGCCGCTGGACGCCGATGAGCTCAGGCGCATCGACGCATGGTGGCGCGCCTGCAATTACTTGAACTGACGATCTTGAATCAGACGGACCGCTTCACACTGGTCATCGACGTCATCGACTGGGTACCAGGGCTGGCAGCGCGGGCGACGCATCTAAAGGAACAGATGAAGAACGAGATCATCCTGAACCTGGCCTATGCCCACGCGCACGGGACCGACCGGGACGAGATCCGCGACGGCTGGCAGACCGAGATCACGGACAAATAGCTGCGCTACGGCAACCCCTGGGAGATCGCCAAGCCAGAGATTGCCTATACGGTCAACTGGGGCGGGCACACCGAGTGGTACGCGGACGAATCGGGCGCCGCGCGCGTGCGCTGGCTGCCGTTTCGGGTGGTCAAGGGGACCGCCTACGACACGCCGATCCAGGGCTACGGCGTCAACACCTGCAATACGCCTAGGCTATGGAGCGCCGAGGCGGTGGAGTCCTTCGACTTCAAGGCGTTCAACACCGGCGGCTACTATCAGGCCGTCGAAGACAAGCTGGTCTCGGAGACGGTAACCAAGGTCCTGTATCCGAACGACGAGCCCGCCATCGGCAAGCGGCTGCGCCTGGCGCAGCAGTATTTCTTCGTCTCTTGCTCGCTGCAGGACATGTTGCGCATCCTGGACCTTACCGGCGAGCCCATCGAGGACCTGCCGCAGCGCTTCGCGGTGCAGCTCAACGACACCCACCCGTCCATCGGTGTCGCGGAGCTGATGCGGCTGCTGCTGGACGAGCGGCTGCTTGACTGGGATGCGGCCTGGGCCATCACGGTGGCGACTTTCGGCGCCTGTCGCGTGCCGTCAAGGAGGGGAACAAGCGGCGTCTGGCCGACGACATACAGCAGCAGACGGGCATTGCGCTCGATCACACCTGGCTGTTCGACATCCAGGTCAAGCGCATCCACGAGTACAAGCGCCAGCATCTGAACCTGCTGCACATCGTCACCCTCTACCACCGCCTGAAGCAGGACCCCAAGCTCGCGCTCCCGCCGCGGGCCTTCATCTTCGGCGGCAAGGCGGCGCCCGGCTATTTTCCCGCCAAGCGCATCATCAAGCTGATCAATGCCGTCGCCGAGACCATCAACGCCGACCCCGAGGTCAACGACCGCCTACGCATCGCCTTCGTGCCCAACTGCAACGTCCAGACCGCGCAGCTCATCTATCCGGCCGCCGACCTGTCCGAGCAGATCTCCACCGCCGGCAAGGAGGCCTCCGGCACCGGCAACATGAAGTTCATGCTCAACGGCGCGCTGACCATCGGCACCCTGGACGGTGCCAACGTAGAGATGCGCGAGGAGCTCGGCGCGGAGCACTTCTTCCTGTTCGGTCTTACGGCCGATGAGGTGGAGCGGGTCAAGCGCGAGGGTTACCGGCCCGGCGACGCGGTGGCCGCCAACGCGGAGCTCCGGGCCGTGCTGGAGCTGCTCGGCAGTGGCCACTTCACGCGTGGCGACACCGAGATACCGCGGCCGTTGCTGGAGAACCTGACCCAGTCCGACCCCTTCCTGGTGCTCGCGGACTACGCCGCCTATGTCGGCTGCCAGGAGCAGGTCAGCGCGGCCTGGGCCGACCCCGAGCGCTGGACGCGCATGTCCATCCTGAACACCGCGTGCAGCGGCAAGTTCTCCTCGGACCGCTCCATCCGCGAGTATTGTGAGGAGATCTGGGGCGACGAGGCGGTGCCAGTGACGCTGCGCGACGCTTGATCTCGGGGTTGCGCACCGCGAGCACGCCTCCGCGCACGGGCCCTACGTGTCAACCGTCGCCCGCCGCTGCGGACCGCGCAAAATCCGCTAACCTCAAAGAGAGGGGCGCAGGCGTGGGTAAGACTGCGCCGCCGAGCGCTGGCGGCGCCACCGACGCACCGAGGCCTGCTCGGGCGTGGGCGCGCCTGCTGCCTAACCCGCCGCGCCGCCCCGGCGGCGCGGTGACGCAACCAACGGAGGCGATCATGTTGCTCAAAGACCAAGACACCGGCAAGCTCGTGGAGGTGCTCGCGCTGGGCGACCTCTACAGCCCCCGCCATGACCGCGTCGCCGGGCGCCTACACTACGGCGAGGAACCGCAGGATCCGGCCTATTTCGACAAGCGCAAGCTGCGGTTCGCCTCCGGCGAGGTGCTGCCGCAGTGCTGGACAGACCCGCACTACCGCGACGCCGAGGTGGAAGCCACGCGCCACCCGGCGCATCATCCAGCCCACTAACCAGCGCAGGATCGGCTGCTGACGCTCTCGGTGCCCACGGGCTCGGCTGCGTCACCCTGGACGACGCAAGCAGGGCCCTCAGCGAACGTGCAGACCAGGCCGTTCCTGCAGGTGCGCGGCGCTGCGGCCCTGGCCCTTGCGCAGGTCCTCGCAGGGCCGAGCAAGTTGGGACCTGACAGCGGGTAAACCCCGCCAGCTGGGTAAACTTCGCGCGCAGTGGGTGGCCGTGCTCATCCACGGCGACCGCGCCGATGAACGGCACCTTGTTCTCCGAGCCGCGCCCGGAGGTGGCGCCGGTGAGTTCGCCGCCGAGATAAGCGTCGTCGACTGGGACATCCCCGTACAACAGATAGCCGGCCTCACGTTCCACCATCGCCTGCATCAGCTTGTGCTGGATGACCCAGGCTGTCGGATAACTAACCCCCAAGTCGCGCTTCAGCGCCAGCGCCGAGAGTCCCGTCTTGGCCTGACTGATGAGGTCGATCGCCAGCAACCACACCGTCAGCGCCAGCTTGGTGCCCTCAAACGGCGTGCCGGCAATCAACGAGGTCTGGTGATGGCAGGCGTTGCACTGAAAGGTCTTGCGGCCCCGCGCCTTCAACACGCAGTGCGCGGCACCGCCGCAGTGCGGACAGCGGAATCCCTGCGGCCAACGTGCTCGCGCCAGCGCCGCCTCGCACTGGGCCTCGCTGCCGTAGTGCTCGAAGCACTCAAACAACGACATTCCTGGCTGAAGATTCTTGCTAATCAGGACGCCCAAAGAAAAAGGGGTTGCCGTTTCCGGCAACCCCTTGATCGGGCTGGTGGGCCGTCTAGGATTCGAACCTAGGACCAATGGATTAAGAGTCCACTGCTCTACCAGCTGAGCTAACGGCCCTTGCTTTGTTGGCACGGACCGCGGCGCAGTCCCTGCCGGAAATGGGGCGAACGATGGGGCTCGAACCCACGACCACCTAGGCCACAACCAGGTGCTCTACCAACTGAGCTACGTCCGCCATTGAACTGTTCTGGTGGCTTTTGCTTGCGTCGATCCTGCGGGCTGTCTTCGGCGACGTCTCTCCGACCCATCCGCGCCTCGCGCGTTTGGCGCCCCGAGGAGGACTCGAACCCCCGACCAAGAGCTTAGAAGGCTCCTGCTCTATCCACCTGAGCTATCGGGGCTTACGTTTCGGTGGCCAATTGCAGGCGCCTCACCCGAGGCGATCGCGCCCGCATCGTGAGCCACATTCATGCGCATCCACAGTTCGGCGACCATACCAGCCTGCGACTGGCCCGAAGCCACCAATCCATGCAACGCGACCCCGGCATGTTGGTCGGGGTAGAGGGATTCGAACCCCCGACATCCTGCTCCCAAAGCAGGCGCGCTACCAGACTGCGCTATACCCCGTGTTGGCAAGGCTCAACACCGCCGCAACCCTGAACTGCGCAGGATAAAGCCGCGCCTGTTCGGCGTCAAACAATTCTGACCCGAGTCCCAACATCACCGAAGCCACCGCGTTGCACACCGCAGTACTCAGGCCCTCGAGATGCCCGACATGGATCCAAGACCCCCCGCGCGTCACCTGTGCTGGTCACTGATTCAGGAGGCGCCGATCGTCCAAGGTCAAAATCGGCACAGAAAACGCAAATGCGGTGTCCGCTGTCCCTTATCGAGCGTGCCTGAGCGGCACTGATACTGGCTGGGCATCCTGACGGGCCGGGCAACGCCAACGACTTCGGCCTCGCCCTCAGGCCCCGGCGGCGGCGGCGGCGGCGAACAAGCCGCGGCAAAACGCTTGCGGAGCATAGACCAGCGCTGGATGATGCCGGATTTGACTCCGACGGAGGTCTCCATGGGCGCAAGCATCCTCGACGGCAAGGCCATCGCCGCAGACATTCGTACGCAGGTGAAGGCGGAGGTGGATACCCGGCTCGCGGCGGGTCAGCGCGTGCCGGGCCTTGCGGTGGTGCTGGTGGGGGCGCATCCGGCCTCACAGGTCTATGTGCGCAATAAGCGCAAGGCCTGCGCCGAGGTGGGCTTCTACTCCGAGCTGCATGAGCTGCCGGCGGCCGCTTCGCAGGCGGAGCTGCTCGCGTTGGTGGACCAGCTGAACGCCGACGAGCGTATCGACGGCATCCTGGTGCAGCTGCCGCTGCCGCAGCAGATCGACGCGGAAGCCGTCATCGAGCGCATCGTGCCGGCAAAGGATGTCGACGGCTTCCACCCGTACAACGTCGGCCGGCTTGTGCTGCGCATGCCGAGCCTGCGCCCCTGCACCCCAAAGGGCGTCATGACCCTGCTCGAGCGCACGGGCCAGCGCCTGGAGGGCCTGGATGCCGTGATCATCGGCCAGTCCAATATCGTCGGCCGGCCCATGGCGCTGGAGCTGTTGGCCGCGCGCTGCACCATCACCGTCTGCCACAGCCGCACGAAGGATCTGGCCGACAAGGCACGGGCAGCGGATGTGCTGGTGGTGGCTATGGGCCGCGCGCGGCATGTGCCGGGGGATTGGATCAAGCCCGGCGCCCTGGTGATCGACGTCGGCATGAACCGCGACGAGCAGGGCAAGCTGTGCGGCGACGTGGACTTTCCGACGGCCGCCGAGCGCGCGGCCTGGATCACGCCCGTCCCGGGCGGCGTCGGGCCCATGACCATCGCGAGCCTGCTGGAAAACACCCTGCAGGCCGCGGAGCTGCGCAGCGCTGCGATGCAGACCTAAGGGAGCAGCCTCACAGGCAGACGTACCCCTCGCCTGTATCGTACACCGCTGCAGCCCACGGAACTGGGGCGCCCACACGCACGGAACCGATCAGGTCCGGCGCCAAGTCGTGCCGCTGGCGCCGTCTTCGAGCACGATGCCGGCGGTCTGCAGCGTGTCACGAATACGGTCGGCCTCGGCGAAATCCTTGCCCTTGCGCGCGGCGGCGCGGCGGGCAATGAGGTCGTCGATGGCCGTGTCCGTGAGGGTCCTCTCGCCGCCCGTGCCGGCTTTGAGATAGGCATCAGGGTCCTGCCCCAGCAGGCCCAAGGCCGCGCCTAAGTGCCGCAGCTGAGCCGCCATACCGGCCGCGGTGTCCGCGTCGTCGGCGCGCAGCCGATTGACCTCCCGCGCCAGGTCGAAGAGCACCGCCAACGCCTCCGGCGTGTTGAAGTCGTCGTTCATGGCCGCGTCGAAGCGCTCGCGATAGGCGTCGCCGCCGAACGGTTCGGCGTCCGCGGGCAGTCCGCGCAGGGCGGTGTAGAGCCGCGTCAGCGCGGCGCGGGCACCGTCGAGCTGGCCGTCGTCATAGTTGAGGGGACTGCGGTAGTGGCTGCCGAGGATGAAGTAGCGCACCTCTTCGGGCTGATAGCGCTGCAGGATGTCGCGGACGGTGAAGAAGTTGCCCAAGGATTTGGACATCTTCTCGTCATTCACGCGCACGAAGCCGTTGTGCATCCACACATTGACGAAGGGCTCCCCGGTGGCTCCTTCGCTCTGGGCGATCTCGTTCTCGTGGTGGGGAAACATCAGGTCCGCGCCGCCGCCGTGGATGTCGAAGTGGTTGCCGAGGCAGCCGGTGGACATCGCGGAGCACTCGATGTGCCACCCGGGGCGGCCCGGCCCCCAGGGCGAATCCCAGGCGGGCTCGCCGGGCTTCGCGGCCTTCCAGAGCGCGAAGTCCAGGGGATCCGCCTTGCCCTCACCCACCTCGACGCGGGCACCAGCGCGGAGGTCCTGGGGGTCCTTGCCCGAGAGCTTGCCGTAGCCCGGAAAGCTGGCCACGGCGTAGTAGACGTCGCCGTTGTCGGCCACATAGGCGTGGTGCTTGTCCAGCAGCCGTTGGATCATCGCGTGCATTTCGGCCATGTGCCCGGTCGCACGGGGTTCCCGATCCGGCGGCAACACCCCGAGGCGCTCGGCGTCCTCATGCATGGCTGCGATGAAGCGCTCCGTAAGCGCCGTCATGGACTCGCCGTTGTCGTGGGCGCGGCGGATGATCTTGTCGTCCACGTCGGTGATGTTGCGGACATAGGTCACGTCGTAGCCGAGCCGTTTCAGGTGCCGGTAGACGATGTCGAACACCACCAGCACCCGAGCGTGGCCGAGGTGGCACAGGTCATAGACCGTCATGCCACACACATACATGCGCACCTGCCCGGGCTTGAGCGGACGCAACGGTTCCTTGCGACGGGTCAGACTATTGTGAATCTCAAGCATGGGCAGCGACGCCCTCCTGGTGTGTCGTCCGGTGCGATACTAGCAAAGTGCATACCAGTGGATAAACGCCCCGACCGCGCCGGGGTTTTGCCAACGCCCCGAAATCCGTAGCATGATGGGCGCTGCGGGTCCTGCTGTGTTACGTGTCCCGTCCGGCCGTCCCGACCGGCCATGTGCGCCGGATGCAGTCACGGTGTGCCGGCCCCCGCCACCTTACATCCCGCCCGACCTAACCATCCCCAACGCTAGAGCGATCTCACAGGAATAGCCAATGATCAAGCTGACCACAAACCACGGTGACATCCACATCGAGCTGGACCACGATAACGCCCCCATCACGGCGGCCAACTTCGAGCAATATGTCCGCGACGGTCATTACGACGGCACCCTGTTCCACCGCGTCATCGACGGCTTCATGATCCAAGGCGGCGGTATGAACACGGACTTTACGCAGAAGCCGACTCGCGCCCCCATCGAGAACGAAGCAAAGAACGGTCTGAAGAATGTCACTGGCAGCCTCGCCATGGCCCGCACCAACGACCCGCATTCCGCCTCGGCACAGTTCTTCATCAACGTCTCGGACAATGCCTTTCTGGACTACCCGGGGCAGGATGGCTGGGGCTACTGCGTCTTCGGCAAGGTCGTGGACGGCATGGACGTGGTAAACAGCATCAAGGGCGTCAAAACCGGTGGCCGCAACGGGCATCAAGACGTGCCGGTGGACGATGTGATCATCGAGAAAGCAGAGGTTGTCGAGGCCTGATTGAGCGGGAGCTGCGGCACCCTGCCAGCCTGAGCGACGACCTCGAGCGACGACGCCGTGCAACGGGCAAACCAGCCGCTCCAGCCGGCGGCGGCCGACGCCGCGCCGCAGGCCGCAGAGACCCTCTTGGTCTCGGATTTACACCTCTCGCCGGAGCATCCAGCGCTCACCGCGCTGTTCTTGCACTGGTTACGGGCGCGGGCGGGCGCCGCCGCGGCCTTGTATATCTTGGGCGACCTCTTTGACGCCTGGATTGGCGATGATGACGACACCTACCGCGAGGTGGAGGCCGCCCTCGCCGCCCTGACTGCCGGCGGCACCCGCTGTTTGCTGATGCGCGGCAACCGGGATTTCTTGCTCGGGCGGCGCTTCGCGCAGCGCACGGGCTGCACCCTCTTGGCAGATCCTACCCGCACCATGTTGGCGGGCGAGCCCGTGCTGCTCATGCATGGCGACCTCCTGTGCACGGATGACATTCCCTATCGGCGCTTTCGCCGACGCGTGCGCAATCCGGTGGTGCAGTGGCTGTTTCTCCGCCAACCGCTCGAGAAGCGCCGGCGCATTGCCGCCGACTATCGCCGCCGCAGCGCGGCGGCCATGGCGGAGAAGACCGCCGCGATCATGGACGTCAACACGGCGGCCGTCGCACGGCGGATGCGCCGCCACCAGTCACAGCGGCTGATCCACGGCCATACACATCGCCCGGCGGACCACCGTCTGCTGCTCGACGGCGTGCCAGCCTGGCGACACGTGCTCGCAGACTGGTCCACCGACGGCGGCGAGGCATTGGTGGCGGCCGCCGGCACATTCACCCGTGAGCCCGTGCTGCCACAAGGCGCCGCCACGGAGCCGAATACCGAGACCAGGCCCGCCTGAAGGCCTTGTGAAGGCCCCGTCAAGCCATCAGCCGCAACGCGCCTCCAGACGCGCCAATTCCGCCGCATCAAAGCCCGCCGCAAGGCGCGCTTCATGATTGAGCGGACAGCGGACGCGACCGCCCATGTGCGTATCCAACAAGCGGAAGTATGTCTCTTGCGGCGGCAAGCTCCGCTCGGCACAGAGCCAGCGGAACCAATGACTGCCAATCGCCACATGGGCAACCTCTTCGCGCAGAATCACCGCGAGACAGGCGGCTGTTTCGTGGTCGCCCGCCCCCTCTAAGCGTTGGATCATGCCGGGGGTGACGTCGAGTCCGCGCGCCTCCAACACGCGCGGCACCAGCGCCATCCGCGCGAGCACATCACCGGCCGTGGCCTCTGCCATCTGCCACAGCCCATCATGCGCCGCGAAGTCGCCGTAGTCAGAGCCCAAGGCATGCAGGCGTGCGCGCAGCATACTGAAGTGCCGCGCCTCGTCGTCTGCCACCCGTGCCCAATCCGCCGCGTAGGCCGGAGGCATTGCGGGAAAACGCTGCACCGCATCCCAGGCGAGGTTAATGGCATTGAACTCGATATGGGCCACCGCGTGCACTAGGGCGGCCCGGCTGGCGGGTGTGTCGAGGCCACGCCGCGGCAGCTCGCGGGGGGCGACGAGCTCGGGCCGCGCCGGCCGACCGGGCTGCGCCGCCGGTGAGCAGGTGTCGCGGACCTCTCGCCGCAGCGCACCGGAGCCGATACGCGCCGCGGCGGCATGGGTCAGCCGAACCTTGGCGTCCGGGTCTGGTTCGGCCAGACAGCGCGCCGCGGCCGCCAACAGCGGACACTTGCTCATGACCATCCACCTGTGCCGCGCGGCCGTCGCGTACCGCCCAGCGATGCGTTACTCTTCATTGGCAATCCACAAACAACTAAAGCGCCGTCTTGACCGGCGATCAGAGGATAGATCCATGAAGCTTTGCCCAAAGTGCACCAGCTCACTGCTCCCCTTCGTGATGATTGCCGTGATCGCAGGTGTGATCGGGTTTGTGACTTGGCTGACCCTGGGCTTGTCGGATTGGGGTCATTGGCAGCGCCTGGGTGCGGCTGGTGCCGTCACTGTTGCCGTGGCCGCCACCCTGAGGCATTACGTCATCAGCTGCATGCGCCGGCATTGCCGTCACGGCGACAACTTCCGCACCATGGCTACGTCTTAGCGAGGTGCTGCTTCAGACGGACGAGCGGCCGGGTCGGCGGCGCGGCAGCGGGTCGGACGCTGGCCAGCGCCAAGGGCGGAGGGCCGAGGCACGAACGCGCATTCCCGGCATCAGCCGTTTCACCTCGGCCCTTACCACTGCCGGCCCCTCGCACACGATGTGCCGTCGAAAACCTGAGGCATCTGCAAACATCTGGCGCGGTCGAGCACTCTAGCGGCACGCCACATGCCACCGTCCGCGGCGGCGTCTTCACAGGAGGCGCCGGCCCCATCAGCCACGATTGGTCACCCGATCACGCAGGTACACGGGCACCGCATCCGCCGGGTCCAATAACTCACCGCCGGCATAGGCAGCGGCGGCGAGCACCGCAACGTCTTGAGCCTCGCACGGACGCGCTGCGTCCACCAACACCGGCACACAGCCATACGCGGCCCGCAGGGCGCCGTGCAGTGCATCACTGTACACGGACCAACCGCTGCCGGCGGCCATCCACGGACCAGCGCCAGTCACATGAACGGCCGTTGGATCGCAAACGCTATCCGGCACCCGTGCACGCATCAGACCCTCCGCATCCACTGCATAGGCGCCGGCATAGACCTCACCCATGCGTGCATCCAGCGCGCAAAGCACGTGCTGGGGGCCATGCAGGCGCCGGCAACCCTGGGCGAGGGCAGCCAGCGTCGATACGCCCACCACGGGCTTGTCCGTCGCCAGCGCGGCCCCCTGGACCACCGCGGCCGCAATGCGCAGCCCAGTGAATGACCCCGGCCCACGGGCGAACGCGAAGGCATCGACATCCACCGGACGCAAGCCCGCCGCCGCGAGCAGCTCGCTCATCATGCCGAGGATGAGCTCACCGTGGCGGCGCTCCGCGGCCACAAGCCGCTGAGTCACGGTATCGTCGATGCGTAATGCCGCCGAACAGTGGCCGGCCGAGGTGTCGATTGCGAGGAGTCGCATGCGTCCCAGGGGTCAATGACAGTCGTTCAGCAGTATGACTGCGCGGCGGCGATATCCGAGCGTTGGCGGTCTCATCATGGACAACGCGTAAGATTGGATCAGCAGCGCTGCGCCTCCGCACCGAAGAAGGCGTCCACCGCGGCAAAGTCCCGTGTGCGGCACATGGGCGGCAAGCTCTCGAGGAAGATACGCCCGTAGCTGCGAGAATGCAGGCGCGGATCACACAGTACCAGTACGCCCCGATCTGCGCCGTCGCGGATGAGGCGGCCGGCGCCTTGCTTGAGCGCGATCACTGCTTGCGGGAGCTGCAGCTCTCGAAACGGGTTCCCACCCACACGCCTGAGCGCGTCAATGCGGCCCTGGAGCAGCGGGTCGCCCGGAGAGGCAAACGGCAAGCGGTCGATGATGACGCACGAGAGTGCCTCACCGCGCACGTCGACGCCCTCCCAGAAGCTGGAGGTGCCAAGCAAGACCGCATCGCCAAGCCGGCGGAAGCGCTCAATCAGCTCTGCCCGCGGCGCCTGGCCCTGGACCAGCAGCGGATAGGCGAGCCGACCGTCAAAGGCCACCGCGGCAAGTCGCAGGGCGCGATGACTGGTGAAAAGACAGAAGGCCCGGCCCCTGCTGGCCGCGATGACGCGGATGGCCGCTGTGGCAACGCATGCATCGTAATCCGCCGCCGCCGGCTCAGGCATCTCCGGCGGCATGAACAGCAACGCCTGGCGCTGATAGTCGAATGGGCTCTCCCAGCGCGCCGTGGCCACGTCCTCAGCACCCACCTGCTTGGCGAAGTGCAGAAAGGACTCGCCCACGGCGAGCGTCGCGGAGGTATAGACCCAGGTGGCGCGCTGCCGGGTCTGGTAACTGCGAAAGACCGCGGCGACATCGAGCGGGGTTTGATGCAACCGAAAGCCCTGTCCGCGGAGCTCGAACCAGCGCACCTGCTCCGCGTCCTCGCCCTCCAGCAATGTCCGCAGCCGCTGCTGGATGCCGCCGGCACGCAGGCGACACTGCTCCAGCTCCCGCACCCCGCGTGCGGTGGCAGACAACAGGGCATCGGCATCATCCAGGAGCCCTACGAGCTCATCCAGCGCTGCGACGACGGCGTCTGCACCACTCATTTCGTGCCAGGCACCGCGTCGCTCCGTCGCGCCAAAGGCCAGCCGCAAACGGGGTACCGTGTCCGCGAGCGCGCTGGCAAGCGCTCGCAACTGCGGCGTATCAGGGGCATCGGCGGGCTGCGCGGCAACCAAGTCCCGCGCCAGATCCAACAACTGCCGGCTGCTGACGGAGCTGCCGAAGAATTGCGTAGCCACCGCCGGGAGCTGATGCGCCTCGTCGACGATCACCGCATCCGCGCCCGGCAGCACTTCGCCGAAGCCCTCCTCGCGCAACACCATATCCGCGCAGAGCAGGTGATGGTTGATCACCACTAGGTCCGCTTCCTGCGCGCGGCGGCGAGCCTCCACCAAATGGCACGTCTGCCACGCGGGGCAATCCTGCCCGAGACAGTTATCCGTCGTGGAGGTGACGGCGGGCCAGACGGCGGCGTCCTCGGCGATGGCGACTTCGGCAATGTCACCAAGACGCGTCTGTAACGACCAATCACGCACCACGCCGAGGTCGCGGCGAACCTCGGGGCGCAGCGCCGCCGGATCGGTCAGGGCGCGCTCCAGCCGATGCCGGCAGAGGTAGTTCCCGCGGCCTTTGAGCAGGGCCACCTGCACCGGCACGCCAAGGGCGCCGCGCAGTGCCGGGATGTCCCGATGGAAGAGCTGATCCTGGAGGTTACGGGTACCGGTGCTGACGATGACCTTACGCCCGCTCAGCAGCGCCGGCACCAAGTAGGCATAGGTTTTTCCTGTGCCGGTCCCCGCTTCGCAGACCAGGTGGTCGCCGCCATCGATGGCCGCAGCCACACGCTCGGCCATGGCGTGCTGCTGCTCACGCCAAGCAAAGCCCGCCAGGCTGCGGGCCAGAATCCCGCCCGGTCCTAGGACATCGGCTATCTGCGCGAGACTCGCCCCGGCCATGGGCGCAGCGTCTCAGCCGCCGCCGGCTCTGCGCTCGGCTTCCACCGCACCCTCGACATCGCCGCTCTGGCGCCGGATCGTGGCAATGATGTCCCAATTGTTCTGCTTGAGTGCGGTCTGGCTCCCGGCAAGCGCGTTGGAGCGCGCGGCCAAGTTGCTGGCCTGGGTGCCTTGCCCCTGCTCCAGCCGCACCCGGGCGAGCCGGTTCCAGAGGTAAGCCTGTTGGGGCTCGATGCGTAGTGCCCGCTCCAGCGTGGCTGCGGCGCCGGCGTAGTCCCCGGTTCCGCGCTGCTGATCGGCGCGGGCCGCCAGGGCCTCCACCGCCGGTGCCATACCGCTCGGTGCGAGCTCCGAGCGCCGCGGTGCGGTGGCGACGGTTTCCGGCGCCGGAGGAGCGGCCGGTGCCGTAGCCTGCTGGGCCGGCGGCTGGCTTGGCGGTGCTGGTGGCCGGCTTGGTGCTGCCGGCGGCTGGCTTGATGCTGCCGGCGGCTGGCTCGATGCTGCCGGCGGCTGGCTTGGTGCTGCCGGCGGCTGGCTTGGTGCTGCCGGCGGCTGGACCGCCGCAACGGGCGGCGGCGCAGCCGGGGCGGGCGTCCGAGCAGGGGCCGCATCGGGCGCTGGGTCGGGTACCGGCGCCTGCCGGGCCGCGGTCTGTGGTGCCGGTTGCGCCGCGGGCTTGGGTTGCGGCGGCGGTGTCGGGCGCTGCGCCGCCGGCGCTCTTGGTGCCGGCGAGGGGGTCTCGGGCGGATCGACGGTCGACACGCGCGGCGCAGGCGGGGCAGCAGGTTGTTGTCGATCTGGAGGAAGGTGGCGTCCAGGGCCTCGTCGTGCCGGTAGTCGATCCACTCCTGGTCGCCCAGCTCGCGGGAGATGGCGCCGACGTCGAC
>CAZGCI010000100.1:0-13183 GCA_964524185.1 uncultured Thiohalocapsa sp.
CTCCAACGTTTTCAGAGAGTTGCCGCCTGGACTCTGCTTAAACTAGCGCCATTCGGGCCAGGCTCAATTTCCCGCCTCCACCACCGCCCTGGCCGGCATCCACACCGAGCGCGTGCACTTCGCCAAGGGCGCCAACGCCTTCAACATCATCGCCCCCGGTAAGGAGAACGAAGCGCTATTCGTCGGCTCCAGCGCCGGCAACCAGTTCGAGGGCCGGCTGCCGGCGAGCGGCGACTACAAGGTGTGCGTCTATCTCATGCGCAGCGCGGCGCGCCGCGACGAGATCGCCAACGACCGGCTGGAGATGAGCATCGATTGACGGGCCGCCCGAGGAAGCGCGGGCTCACGGTCGTCACGACGCCTCCCCGGCGTGATCGACCAGCACCAGGAATTCATCGGGGGTGAGAATCGGCAGGGTTCCAGTGGGGAAGTCGCCGACGTTGCGCGTCAGCAGGAAGTCGGCGCGCGCGTGCAGCGCGCTGTAGAACTGGATGGCGTCTTCGAAGTCGTGGATCTCCGAGTCGATCGCCTGATTCAAGATGCGCTGGTCCGGGGCGACGCTGGCAAAGACATCGCGGAGCAGGACCAACGCGTGACGCGCCGCCTCGGTGTCGCGTGCCTTGCGAACGATGTAGAAGACATTGTTGAAGCTGATGGCAAAGACCAGCCCGTCGCAGGCGCCGGTCTCCGCCAAGGTCCAGATGCCGGCGGCCGCGGCGTAGAAGGGCTCGCGCTCTGGCCTGTGCGCGCATCCGGCACCACTCAAGCGGTCCGGCGTCGCCTACGGGAGGGTGGCGCCGCGATCGCAACGACGGCGCGGCGCTTGGTCTGCCCGTAATCAGTTGTACAATTGTACGGATGAAAATCGTCGCGGACACGAACATCCTCCTGGCGGTCGCGCTCGATGAGCCCGAACGGCAGCGCATCATCGACCTGACGGTCGGGGCCGAGGTCTTCGCCCCGGAGATCCTGCCCTACGAGATCGGCAATGCCCTGTCGGCCCTGGTCAAGCGCCGACGCCTGACCGGCGAGCAGGCGATGGCTGCCCTGGCCGTAACCCGGCGAATCCCGGTCCGTCTGGTGGCGGTGGACGTTGCACAGGCGCTGCAGTTGGCAGCCGACAGCGGCATCTATGCCTACGACGCCTATGTTCTGCACTGCGCCCGAGCCCTGTCGTATCCGCTGCTGACCCTCGATGCGCGCATGCGGCAGGTCGGCGCCGAGCTGAAGATCACGGTGCTCGAACAGGAGTGACACGAAGATGCAGGTATTTACCTACTCCGAGGCCAGGCAGAACCTGGCGAAGCTTCTCGAGCTGGCCCAAGACGAGGAGATCGAGATCCGCCGCCGCGACGGCGCCGTGTTCGCGCTGACCGCCAAGCGCCCGCGCTCCGGCTCGCCGTTCGACGTGCCGGGCATCCGCTCCGCCGCGACCACGGCGGATATCCTCGATGCCGTGCGCGAGTCGCGCGCCGAGGAAGAAGGGCCGAGAGAGGAAGGGGCTAGGGGCTAGGGGCTAGGGTTAGGACAGCGCGTAGGATGGGTAGAGCGAAGCGAAACCCACCTGTCGAAACCCATCATCCCTGTGCATCCAGATCAAGACTTCACACCAACCCTGAGATGACCATGCCCCCAATCACCCGCATCCTGCTTGCCGCCCTGCTCGTCTCCACCAGCGCCCTGGCCGGCACCCACACCGAGCGCGTGCACTTCGCCAAGGGCGCCAACAGCGCCACCATCGAGGGCCGCATCCAGGGCGACTGACCATCGACTACGTGCTCGGCGCCCGCAAGGGCCAGCCCATGAACGTCAGCATGGCCACGAACAACGGCGCCAATGACTTCAACATCATCGCGCCGGGCAGGGCGGACGAGGCGCTGTTCGTCGGCTCCAGCGCCGGCAACCAGTTGGAGGGCACACTCCCGGCCAGCGGCGACGACAAGGTGCGCGCCTATCTGATGCGCAGCGCCGCGCGCCGCGACGAGATCGCCAACGACCGGCTGGCGATGAGCATCGATTGACCGGCGGCGGCGCGGAGGCCTTGGGATGGGTTTCGCTTCGCTCTACCCATCCTACGCGCTCAGTCGTCACCCCAGGGGTCGATCACCTCGATGCCGGCCGCGCGAAACGGCACGGCGTCCCTGGTCGCGACAGCAAAGCCATGGGCGAGGGCAATGGCGGCAATCAGCCCATCGGCGAGGGGTATCGGCACGCCGGCGGCGGTCGTCGAGCGGGTGATCTCGGCATAGCAGCGCGCGGCGCGACGATCGAAATCGAGCAGACGCCCGCCGAAGAGCCGATCGAGCAGGTCCGCCAGGGAGGCTTCCAGCGTGCGCTTGCGGGCACCCTCGGGAAGCAGGGCAACGCCCGCCCACAGCTCTGCGGCATTGATCGCGGTGAGGTACAGGGTCTCCGGCGCCTGGGCGTCGAGCCAGGCGGTGACCTTGTCGCTTCCGCGATAACGCAGCGGCTCCGAGACCACGTTGGTATCGAGGATGATCACTCGAAGGATGCGGGCTCGATGGGCGCTGGGTCGCGCCGAAGCGCCAGCTCGACGCCGCCGATCTGCTCGGCATAGCGGCGCAGCTCGGTGCCCAAGCGCAGGCCGCCCTGCGACCGCACGGCCTGGGCCAGGATGTCGCGGATCTCGGCCTCCGTGCTGCGGCCATGGGCCGCCGCCCGAACGCGAAGGGCACGGTGGACCTCAGCTGGGAGATTGCGGACCGTCACGGTTGGCATGTTGAAGGCACTCCAGGTGAATGCTGGCATTGATGTCAAATCATCGCTCTGATACCGGGCAAGCGCAAGCTGGGACTACGCGCTCGGACGGAAAGCCGGCAGGGACTGGGAGCGCCGGCTTTCCAGCCGGCCTCGCGCACTGGGGTCTCGATGCCCCCGGTGCGCGATCTGCGGCGGTTGACGAGTACCCCGAGGGTTGGTGACGGACCAACCGCCCAACCGCCGCCGACGCGGCATCGAGCCGCGCCTACGGCGAGCCGGCTGGAAAGCCGGCGGTCCCAGTGGCCGCCATGGCAATCGCGTCAAGCACTCACTGTTCTTTTAGCCCTCGATCCGGGGATAAGTCAGGACGAGATCAGGCTTTGGACCGTAATGGACTAAGCTCCCCATACTCGCGGCCGCCGTCCTGCTTGGGCGGCCGTCCGGGCGATCCGTTCCGGGTCGGCCGGCCGACCCGGGCGACGATCTGCTGCTCGAACCGGGGCGCTGCCGCGCAGGAAACCTGACCTGTCCCCTGCGTCCGCGCTCGGCAGGTACTGGGTGTGCCAGGCTTTACCCGTCCTTTACCCGTCGGGGGCAGGCAGGCATACTTGTACAATCCAACAGACAGGTAGGCCAGATGGAAACCATTACGTTCTCCGACGCCCGAAACCAGCTCAAGCAGGTCCTCGACCGTGTCGCTGCGGATGCGGATTACACCGTGATCACTCGAAGGGATTCGGAGCCGGCCGTGGTCATGTCCCTGGCGAGCTTCAACAGCCTGATGGAGACGGTGCACCTGCTGCGCTCGCCGGCGAACGCCGGCCATCTCGCCCGGTCCATTGCCCAGTACCGATCCGGGGAGGTCGAGGAGCATGGCTTGATCGATGACTAGGCGCCTGGCCTGGACATCGGAGGCATGGTCTGACTATCTCTACCGGCAGCGACAAGACCGCAAGACCCTGAAACGGATCAATGCGCTCATCGACGCCGCGTCGCAGGAACCCTTCAGCGGCATCGGCAAGCCGGAACCCCTGCGCGAAAATCTGGCCGGCTTCTGGTCGCGCCGCATCGATGATTCGAACCGCCTGGTCTACGCCGTGGACGACGATTTCCTGACGATCGTCTCCTGCCGATACCACGATTGAGCACGTACATGCAGGAGGAACGGGGACGGTCCCTGCGGTATCGCCACAAAATTGTCTTGGACGGAAATCCCGCCGGGACTGGGACCGCCGGCTTTACTGGGAGCGCCGGCTTTCTAGCCGGCCTCGCGCACTGGGGGCTGATGCCCCCAGTGCGCGACCTGCGGCGGTAGGTCTATACGTCGGCGGATGGTGACATACCCACCACCCACACGCCGCCGTCGCGGCATCGAGCCGCGCCGACGGCGAGCCGGCTGGAAAGCCGGCGGTCCCAGTGGCCGCCATGGCACGACACCACTGATCGATGCTCGGGTGTTGCCGGCGAGAATGTTGGAGCGCAGTGCTTGAAATGCCGGGCTTCGGCTGTTCTGCTGAACGTAAAAGCCACCCTTACCATCAGAGGACCGCACGTCGCCCGCGCCCGGACGCTCGCCCAACTAGCCCCGCGCCGCCACCGGCGAGTGTGGTGCTTTGCGGGTCTTCCTCGACGCCAACATCCTGTTCTCCGTCGCCAAGTCCGATGGCACTGTCCGGCGCATGGTCCGGTCGGCTCCAGCGCCGGCAACCAGTTCGAGAGCACACTCCCGGCCAGCGGCGACTACAAGGTCCGCGTCTACCTCATGCGCAGCGCCGCGCGCCGCGACGAGATCGCCAACGACCGGCTGGAGATAAGCATCGATTGACGGGCGGCGGCGCGGGGGCATTGGGATGGGTTTTGCTTCGCTCTACCCATCCTACGCGCTCGGACGGAAAGCCGGCCGGCACTGGGAGCGCCGGCTTTCCAGCCGGCCTCGCGCACCGGGTGCTCGATGCCCCCGGTGCGCGATTCTGCGGCGGTGAATCATCATCGAGCGGTTAGCGGCATGCCGGCCGCCCATACGCCGCCGACGCGGCAACGAGCCGCGGCGACGGCGAGCCGGCTGGAAAGCCGGCGCTCGTACGCCCGTGAGGGCGCATTGTCAGCACGGTGAAAGTCCGTGTCCGGGTATGCCAAGGCCCGGTAGCCGAAGGTAACTGCGTCGTCGTGAGGCGGGGTGGGGAGTAACAGTCAAGCGAACGATCGGTCCGTAGGATGACGAACCCGATTCGGCGGGGTGTTGCGGCGAGCCTGCGAGCGTGAGGCGAAGCCCGAAAGCCGACGACGACGTTGAGATTGGCGAGAACAAACGATCGTCGTGCGCATCGCGTGGTTGGGGGCGGAACGATCAGACGGCAATGCGAGGTAAACGGGGAGACCTGTCGGCGGAGGTGACCGTTGGCAGGAGTCAGAGCCCGCGTAGTAGCGCAGGTTCGCAACTGGACGACCAAGGGCAGACATGGCGGAGACGCCGGTCCTATGAAGATGCCTGGGGGGCAGCCCCTGCCGAGGGTTGATCTGGAGCGGACGAGAAGCGCGGAAAGCAACGTCGCGCCGAGCGAAGGTGGGCAGGAAGGTTGATCCGTGAAGACCATGACCGACGGAGGCGAGATGCCGAGTGCATCAGTGCCGGAAACGTAAACTAAGCATGCGAGACCCGCGATCCGCGCGAGTGGACCTGGGTGGAGCCGGCGGTGTGGACGGAGCGGATGTTGGCGGCCCTGGGTAACGGGGTCAAAGGAGGCAAGTGGTACAGCCTATGGGACAAGGTGTGTGATCGCAGGACGCTGGCAGCGTCCTGGGAAGGCGTGGCGCGCAACCGAGGCGCCGCGGGTGTGGATGGCGTGAGCATCGAGCGCTTCGCCGCCCATGCCGAGAGGTACTTGGACGAACTGGTGGCCGAGCTGCAAGCCGGTCGCTACCGCCCGAGCGCAGTGCGACAGACGACCCTCCCCAAGCCTGGCGGCGGCAAGCGTCCGTTGGGCATCCCCACGGTTAAGGACCGCATCGTGCAGGGGGCGCTCAAACGGGTGCTTGAGCCCATCTTCGAGTGGGAGTTCCGGCCCGAGAGCTATGGCTTTCGGCCGGAACGCGGCGCCAAAGACGCGTTACGGGAGGTCGACGCCGCCCTCAAGGTCGGCCACCACTGGGTGGTTGATGCCGATCTGAAGGGCTACTTCGACAGCATCCCTCACGACGCCCTCATGGACGAGGTGCAGGCACGCATCAGCGACGGGCGCGTGCTCGCGCTCATCGACGCCTACCTCAAGGCGGACATACTCGACGGGCTCGAGCAATGGACCCCGATCGGGGGCACGCCGCAAGGCGCCGTGATCAGCCCCCTATTGGCCAACCTCTACCTGCATGGACTCGACTGCCGGATGAGCGAGCGGGGCTATCGCAGCGTGCGCTACGCCGACGACTGTGTGCCACGACGGCGCACGCCGGGCGTCAGCCCGGCATGCAGCTCTGCTGCACAAGTGATGAGGGCAGGCCCCTCGAAGCCGCCGTACAGGCGGAGGCTTCAAACTACCCACTGCGGCTGCGCTTAAGAGGCGTGGTCGTGAGCGAGTTGGGAAACGGCCGGGCTCGACCTGGTCAAGTACGGATCGTGGAGTCGAACGCAAGTGAACCGCTGATGACGTGTCGAAAGCGTAGGGACGACGTCAAAACCGAGGGGGAGTCGTTAACTCGGGAGCAGTCCGGGAGGCACCTGTTTACCACCTCAACCGCGTGCTGCGAGGGCACGACGCCTACTATGGCATTGCCGGGAACTTCCGTGCCGTGCAGACCTTGCATCGGTTCGTGGAACGCTACTGGCCCAAGATGCTCTGCAGTCGCAGCCGCAAGGGACAGGTCACTTGGGAGGTCTTCCACCGGATCAAGGAGCGGTTTCCGTTACAGCGACCGAAGCTGCATCGCCCTTACGCGGCCTTGCACGCACTTGCTGTGCTGTGAATCTTTCAGGCCTCGAAGAGCGTCGTGGGTGAATTGCTCTTCGCCTCAGATGGCGAATGTTTTCGCAGTCTCTGGAGCGTGGGGGCGATGGGCAGTATCATTGAGGCGCTCAAGATCACTGAGCAGCACACATGCAGAAGCCCTACTTGATCCGTGTTGACTGGGATGACGAGGCCAGCGTCTGGACCGCGGACAGCGATGATGTCCCTGGACTCGCAACGGAGGCCGACACGGTTGAGGCCCTAAACCTCAAACTGAGGGAAATGATCCCCGAGCTGCTCGTACTGAATGGCGTTACCGTCCCAGGTGACATCGCCTATGAGCTGCTGATTCGGCGCTTCGACAGCGTTCCCGCGGACGCGGCCTGAGCCGGGACGGACAAACGGTGGGTGACAACCTGACGCCGGAGTTGAAACGCAGGCTCCGCGATGCCGGCTGCCTTTTCGAGCGCCAGGGCAAGGGCGACCATGAGGTCTGGTACAGCCCGCGGACCCAACGCCGATTCGTTGTAGACAACAACCTACGCTCGCGTCACACCGCGAATGCCGTATTGAAGCAGGCCGGCCTGCCAAAGGGATTCTAAGGCTCGGCCTCAGCCCTGAAGGCGATCGGGCATTCCGCGCGGTCAATGCCTGCAATCGGCTGCGCAGCTCGGCGCTGCAGCCGCTCTCCAAATGTCATCCACGCGGCCTCACGCATCGCCGCGGGGCGGCCACCCTGGCAGCTTGGGCCTGCCGGCGAGCGTTATCCCAGTCACACATGGGTTTGCGGCCGCGATGCACGCCGCTCGCGCCCGATCGCTGCGTGCCGACTTCTCGCCATCGTGCCGACTATGACTCGTCCTCGTGCCTTGCGCTGGGGCACGCGCGACGCACCTCGCTTACCCGAAAACCCATGCGCAACGGGTATACATCCGCTGGATCGCTGGAACCTCGCCCGCCCCCGGCCAATGGACCGCGCCCTGCACAATCGGCTGATCGAGCAGTTCGAGCCCGAGGTGCGGCGGGTTGGTGCGCTGCTCGGACGCGATCTGTCGCACTGGAGCAGGCGGGTCTGACGCGCAGTGCTGCGCTGACCTAGCTGGGCGGACGGGCGTCCTCTGGATAGAGGTATGTCGTCAGATGTTGGGCCGGGAGGGGGGAGGACTCCAGGAACGGCTGCTCGTCCAGCTCCAGCCAGGCGTGACCCTCGAGCGGGTCGTCGGCGGACAACGCGGGACCTGCCCGAACGCCGAGGCAAAAGCGCACGGGCAGCCCCGCCCGGCGCAGTTGGCCGAACAGTACCAGGCTCCGGCGCAGGCAGGAGTTGGCGAGTCGCAGTCGGCGCAGCCAGGCATCGGCGTAGCGGGCGAGGCGTTGCGCGCGGGTGAAGATGGCTGCTTGGTCGCAGCGGTTGCCGGGTCGAGGGCCTGACCGTGCGTCGAGCCGTGCCAGCGTCTGCGGTAGGCTCCGGCGGGCCAGCATCCGGGGCGCCAGCAGCAGCGCAGCGCCGATGGCGAGGAAACTGAGCAAATCGCTGGGACCGGTGAAATGGCTACGCCAACGGCGCAGCCGCGCCATCAAGGTCTCCGGCGCGACGCCGGGCGAGCCGGCCTGGGCTCGGCGGGCGTCAGCGCCAGCGCGGGGCCTGCTAAAGCTGGCGCCTCTGGGCGCGCCGCTCACTCGCGGGTGACGCCGTCCGACACCAGCGCCGCATGCGCCAGCGCCGTCGCCAGCTCCACGACAGCGGCCTCCGCACGGGCGGCGGTGACGTCATAGCGCTCAGTCAGCGCGGTCACCGCTGCCGATAGCGGCAGGCCCTGCTCGAGTACCTTCCAGATGTCGATGCCGGTGGCGTTGAGGCTGAAGTACTTGTGCGTGGCCAGGTTCAGCAGGTCGGCCCGCTGCGCGGCGGCATCGCCCTTCTGCAGACTGAATCATTGGCCGTCGCCTGCTGCGTCCAGCAGCGGCGCCAGCGTGGCCAACGCGATGGAGCGGTGCTTGTCGTTGCTGAAGGTCGGACTGCCGGCCCAGACCAGACCGATGCGGCGGCGGCCGTCGGCGGGCGGCAGCGTCACTCGGCCGGGGTCAGCCTGCAGGTAAGGCACCCGCGCCGGGATGGCCGCGTCACTGTGGATCGCGAGCACCTGCGGCGGGCTCATGATCGGCAGGTAGGCGTCGAACGCGTCGGCCGCGAAGCTGCCCTCGGTATGGCAGGTCAGGTTCGCCGCCAACCCGGCCAGCAGCGGATGCAGCGCCTGCGGAGCGACCAGCAGCAGCTGCCGGCAGCGCCCGGCGACCGCGGGCAGGAAGCGAAAGCACTGGATGGCATCCCCGGCACCCTGCTCGGTATCGATCAGCAGCGTACCGTCGGGCAGCGGCGCGCCGTCCCAACGCGGATGGGATGCGGGCGCGAAGGGCGTGAAGCCCGGGGCCCTCCAGCGCCAATCGAAGGTATCCCAGCCCGCATGATAACGCCCCTGCATCAGCAGCAGCATGGCCAGGCTCAGATGCGCCTCGGCGAAGTCCGGGCGGATCGCCACCGCATGCTCCAGATGGCCGATGGCGGTGTCGATGTCGCGGCGCTGGCTGTGGGCGAAGCCGAGTGCGCGGTGCGCATCGGCATGGGCGGCCTCGTCCGCGACCACCCGCTCCAGCTTGGCGCTGGCGGCGTCGAACTGTTCCAGGTCGTTCAAGGTCACGCCGAGGTTGAAGCGCGCCGGCAGGTAGTCGGGCTGCAGCGCCAGCGCCCGGCGCAAGGCGGCGGCCGCCTCCAGCTCGCCGGCCTGATGATGGGCGATGCCCTGCTGCTGGTGCCCCTCGGCGTGCTCGGTGGCCACCGGAATCTGCACCTCCTTCAGCGCCGCATCCGGCAACGCGAAGCTGAAGCCCATCAACTGCTCGTCGTCATTGATCACGTCCGGGAAGCGCAGGCCGGGCAGCACCGCGACGGCCAAGATCTCCTTCACCGCCTGCTCGAAGCGCAGGAAGGCGACGATGGCGCCGTTTCGGGTATCCACCACCCAGACCCCGCAGGTGCGCTCGCTCAAGGCGCGGGTCAGCGGGATGCCGCTGAAGGTGGCGCTCTCGCGCACCTGGGAGACACCGACGAAGGCGAACGGGCCGGCGAAGGCGAGCCCGCGGGTGAAGCCGGGCAGCGTGGCGATCGGCTCGAAGCGCCGGGTCTGCAGGTCCACCCGGCCGATGGCCCCGCGGCCGGATTCCAGCAGCCACAACTGGCTGTCGTGCCAGCGCGGGGAGTGCGGCATGGACAACCCCGAGAGCAGGGTCTCATTGGCGTCGATGTCGAGCAGCACGCCGCTGTCGGCCTTGTGCGGGCGCCAGCGCTGCACAAAGCTGTGCTCGCCGTCCAGCGTGCAGAGGGAGGAGAAGCGGGTGTTGATCAGCCACAGTTGCCCGTCGGCGGCGTAGTCCATCTCGTGCACGTCGATGTCGCCGGTGGTGTGGGTGCGCCGCGGCAGGAACACGCCGTCGTGCTTGCCGGGCGGGTCGAGCTTGGCCGCCACCGCGGGCAGGTTGCGATACTCTTCAATCGCGCCGTGGGTGCCGATGGCGAAGCGCTCGCCCCGCGCGGCCAGGCCCATCGGGCGCTGAAAGACGCGAAAGTGGGTGTTCAGCAGCTCGCCGTCGGCGCGCACCACTACCAGCTTGCCGGCCTGGTAGGTGGCCACCAACAGCGACGCGCCCAGCTCGCGCAACAGCGGCGGAAAGCTCTGCGTGTGCACACTGCGCAGCGCGACGGCGTCGGGCGGCAGTGGAGGTGGGGTCATAGCGCGAGGAACCTGGTTTGCAGGTCGTTGTCGTTGTCGCCATCGTTGTCGTTGTCGCCATCGCGCAACGCGTCGACAGCAACAACGAGGTTTCCTTGACAGCCGGCCCTGCGCGTGGGCCGCGGCCGGGGCTAGAACGAGTAGGGCACGCGGATGCCAGGTTCGTCGTCCGGGAAATCCTTGGTATTGCGAGTGACCAACAGCGCACTGTGCTGCATGGCCGTGGCTCGGATGATGGCATCCGGAAGCCTCAGTCGCTTGGCTTGCCGCAGGTCGACGGCGCGCTCGGCGATGGCGGTATCGATCCCGATACACTCGAAGCGCCTCAAAAAGCCGCGCACCGGTGGAGCCTCGTCGGGGGCGGTGCCCACCAGCACCTCCATCCAGCTGATCAGACTGATACTCGGACGTTGATAACGGGCGATCTCGTCGCGCGCAGCGGCGACGCCGTTCAGGTAGTCGATCAGGATGTTGGTGTCGAACAGCGCCTTCACCGGTCCCACTCCGAGCGCAGACGCTCCTGGTAGCCGAGCGCGTCTTCGCCGCGCTGTTTCCAGAGGCCGAACGCCGTATCGTCCGGGGGGGGTTCGAACCGACGCAGATAGTCGGCAATCGCGCGCCGGATCAATTCGGCGCGGGAGACGTTGAGCGCGGACGCCAACGTCTTCAGCGGTTCGATTTGCTCGTCGGGTAGGTCGATCACGGTGCGCATGGGCTTGGCCTCTGATATCAAGCAGCGACATCATACATCATGCCCAAGGCTGTGTCGGCTTCCGATGCCCAACAGCCCACGCTCCCGGCACCTTTAGCGGGAACCAATGCCCCATCGCATCCTGCGTTCTGGCCTTCAGGTTGCACCGCCAGGCAGCGGGACTCGGCCCCTCCCCAGCCCGCAACAGATCGATCGAACTGAAATCCGACCTGGCCGGACGGGGCATTCGCCCCGTCCGGCACGGTTCGACCCAAGCCGCGGATTGCCCCCGGTCGGGCAGACAAACGTTCGGGACGGGGCTGCACCCCGTCCCGCCCGCGGCCGGCAGGATGCCGGCCCTCCCCGCCGTGCGCGCCGACGCTCAGGGCGCGCTGGCCACCACGTTGCCGTACACGTGGGCGAAGAAGCTGAAGCGCGCGCGACGAGAGACCGATCTCGTAGGTGATGTTCTCGCACCCCAGCGGCACCAGGGTGCCGTTGAGAAAGTCCTGCTCCGAGCCCGCGCCGCCGGCAACCGGGCTGCCGTCGGCGTCGCGGCTGAACAGCCTGCCGATGGGGGACAGGCTGCGGGTGCGGCTGGTCAGGCCGACCAGGGTGGCACCGCCGGCGCTGTTGGTGTTGCAGAAGGTGGCCGTGAAGCTGAACACGCCGGCATTGCACTCACCGGGGAGGCTGCACGGGGCGCCGGCCACGTAGCTCCGGCCGAGGATGGCGGTGTTGGCCAGTTGGGCGTTGAGGTTCACCTGCGGGTGCAGCGTGGCGCCGAACTCGTAGGCGCCCAGGTCGCAGGTGCCGTCGCGCAGGTACTCCCGCTGATCCAGGCCGCTGACCGGGGGCGCGACGCACACGCTCCGGTCGCCGGCATCGACGGCCGTGCTGTTACTGGCCAGCGCCTGGGTCTGCACGCAGGCGGTGCTGCCCGGCGCGCCGGCCTGGACTGCGCAGCCGTTGTCGGCGAGCGCACTGAGGCTGGGATCGCCGTTGAGGTTGTCGTTGGTGCCGGCGGTAACGCCGCAGTCTCCCGCCGTCTCGACCAGCGTGTGGCTGGCGGTGACGGTGCCGCTGGCGGAACAGTCGATGGCTGTGGAGGTGGAGAAGTTGTCGGCGATGATGCTGTTGTTCAGTGTCAGCGCGCCGCTGATGGAGTAAACCCCGCCACCCCGGCTACTCGACGTCGTGTTGCCCGAGACGGTGCTGTTGGTCAGGGTGGCGGTGCCCACGGCGAAGACTCCGCCGCCCACGGCGCTGGTGCCATAGGCGCTGTTGGCCGAGACGGTACTCTCGGTGAGGGTGAGGTTATACCCAACCGATACAGGTTTTCGGGTTTCAATCGCTGCGGATGATCTCGAAGGCGTCCGTCAGCAGCGAGCGCAACTGCTCGGCATGCGCATCGAGATCCGCGAAGAACCGCTTGCAGGCGGCCTTGTACTCGGCAAAGGTCGCGTCGTAGCGGTTGTATAAGACTTGGCGCTTGAAGCATGTCCAGAGGCGTTCGATCAGGTTCAGGTTCGGCGCATACGGCGGTAGGCACTGCACATCGATCCGCGCGTGCTCCAGATAGGCGCGCACCGCTTTGGAACGGTCGTCGCGGGCGTTGTCGCAGAACACCGTGATCGTCGCGGCCTTAGGGTAGGCGGCCTCGATTTGTTCGAACAAGGCGATCGTGGAGGCGGCATCGATGGTGTCGTCGTAGCGGATCACCGCGTGCTGCGTCTCCACGTCGATCACGCCGTTGATGTTCAGGCGTCGCCGCCCGGTGTTGCTCTTGAGGGGGAAGCAACGACCGCGCTTGATC
This sequence comes from uncultured Thiohalocapsa sp., assembly GCA_964524185.1. Classification (GTDB taxonomy): domain Bacteria; phylum Pseudomonadota; class Gammaproteobacteria; order Chromatiales; family Chromatiaceae; genus Thiohalocapsa. The sequence goes on from CAZGCI010000100.1 coordinate 12,955, forward strand.
CAGCCGCCACCGAGGACCGGGTTGTGCTGCGGGTGGGTGGCGTCCATGAACAGGATGGCGTCGTGCTCGCCTTTGTTGTCCTTGAGCGTTTGAGAGGAAGCGACGAAGGCTGTCTGCACCTCGGGATCAGGCGCCTTGCCCGGCAGCAGCTTGGGCTGCTTAAAGCGGTCACCGAGGCGATGCAGCAGCGCGGTGATGCCGCTGTCGGTGTTGTGCACGCCCCCGCTTA
>CAZGCI010000101.1:0-12959 GCA_964524185.1 uncultured Thiohalocapsa sp.
GTGTTGTCGACGTTGGTGACCCAGTCGCGCATCGCCTCGTTCAGGGCGTCCTTCAGCGTGCGCGAGCCAGACTTGACCGAGACCACCTCGGCGCCCAGCAAGCGCATGCGATAGACGTTGGCCTGCTGGCGGGCGACGTCGACCTCACCCATATAGACCACGCATTCCAGACCCATGCGCGCCGCCACGGTGGCGGACGCCACGCCGTGCTGGCCGGCGCCCGTTTCGGCGATGATGCGGGTCTTACCCATGCGCTTGGCGAGCAGGGCCTGGCCCACGGTGTTGTTCACCTTGTGGGCGCCGGTGTGGTTCAAATCCTCGCGCTTGAGCAGGATCTGCGCGCCGCCGAGCTCGCGGCTCCAGCGCTCAGCGTGATAGAGCGGCGACGGCCGGCCGACGTAGTCGCGCAGGTCGTTGTCCAACTCTGCCATGAAGGCTGGGTCCTTCAGGTAGCGCTCGTAGGCGGCCGTCAGCTCCGCCAGCGGATGCATTAGGGTCTCGGGGACGAAGCGCCCGCCATAGCGGCCGAAATGGCCATTGGCATCCGGATATTGATAACCGGGCGGCGCCCCCTCGGCGCTGATGCGCTGCTGTATCTCATCGGCGACGGTCGCCATCGCGTACCCCCTGCATGAAGTCGTTGATCTTGCGTTGGTCCTTGATGCCCTTTGCGGACTCGACGCCGCCGCTCACGTCCACCGCATAGGGCCTGGTGCGGGCAATGGCCTCCGCCACATTGCTCGCGTCGAGTCCGCCGGCGAGGATGATCCGGGGCGCCAACGCCGCCGGGACACGATCCCAGTCGAAGCGTCGGCCAGTGCCACCGGCCAGCGCCGGGTCATAGGTGTCGAGCAACAGTGCAGCGGCACCCTCATAATCAGCCGCCGCCGCCGTCAGGTCGATGCCCTCACGCATGGCGATGGCCTTGATCCAGGGCCTTTGATAGCCGCTGCAGGCCGCCGGTGACTCCTGGCCGTGGAACTGGAGCAAGCCCAGTGGCACGGCGCGCAGTGCGGCGTCGATAAGCGCCGGCTCGGCGTCCACGAAGAGCCCGACCACGGTGACAAAGGCCGGCACCCGGGCCGCGAGTGCCGCCGCGGCGTCGATGCTCACCCCCCGCGGGCTTGACGGGTGGAACACGAAACCCAAGGCGTCGGCGCCGGCGGCAACGGCGGCGGCGATGTCCTGCTCGCGGGTCAGACCGCAGATTTTAACGCGTGTTCGCATGGTGACGGGGCGGCAAAGTCACCCGGCATTACAGCACAGGCGGCCTGCTCGCGTCCCCCACTGTCGGTAGACCAAAGTGCGCGGGGTAGTCGACGCCGGTGAGGGACAAGCCCTGCGGCGGTGCCGTCACGCCACCGAGTGCCCGATTGCGCACCGCCAGCAGCTCCGCCGTCCAGTCCGTCGGGGCTTCACCGCTACCGATGGCCAACAGCACACCAACAATGTTGCGCACCATGTGGTGCAGAAAACCGTCGGCGCCAACCGCCAGCGTCAGCAGCTCCCCGTGCTGGCTTAGGTGCAGGTAACGCAGCGTGCGCACGGGGTTCTTGGCCTGGCAGGCCAGGGCCCGAAAGCTCGTAAAGTCGTGCCGGCCCACCAGCAGCGAGCCCGCTGCGCGCATGCGCGCAACATCCAACGCCTTGTGCGTCCAGACCGCCCGCCCGCGCCACAGCGCCGAGCGCGTCGGCCGGCACAGGATCAGGTAGCGATAATGTCGCCCGGTGGCGTTGAACCGCGCGTGAAAATCCGGGCCAACGTCACACGCCCAGCGCACCGCAATATCGCCCGGCAGGTTGCTGTTGGTGCCGAGGGCCCAACTGCGCGGGCTGCGCAGGGCTTTGGTGTCGAAATGCACCACCTGGCCTTCAGCGTGTACCCCCGCGTCTGTGCGTCCAGCGCAGTGCACCCGCACGGGCTCAGCGGCGACCCGGGCGATGGCCGCTTCCAGGCGCGCTTGGACGGTGTCGGCATGATGCTGAAGCTGCCAGCCGCTGTAGGCACTGCCGTCGTACTCGACCCCCATGGCAACCCGATGGATGCCAGCGGCGGTGCGGTCGACGACGCGGTCCGCGGGCCGAGCGCTGGCCTCTTCGGCGCCCATCACGCGCTGCCAATCGAGGCCAGAATTGACCGCGCGTCGGCCCGCTGCTGCGCACCGCCCTCCTCCGCCAGCGGCTCGAGGATCGCTCGGGCAGCATCCAGGTCTTCCATGGCGATGTAGGCGCGGGCCAGGTCCAGTTGAATGGCGGCCTCATCCCAGAGGTCCGCATCGGCCTCCGAATCGCTGGCGCACGCATCGTCGGGAACGCGCTCCATCAGGGGGTCACGCGGCACGAGCTCGAGCTCCGCCGCGTGCGCCAGCTCCGAGGGCGGCGCCTGTGCCTGCTCCTGTGCTGGTTGCCGTTCCGGTGCCGGCAGCGTGTCCTGTGTCTGTGCTTGGGCCTGCGTCTGCGTGTCGACCGAGGTCTGGCTGGCGATCTGCAGCACTGCTGTCGAGGGGGCCGATCGCGTCGGGACAGCGCTTGGCTGCGCCTCGGGGGGTGCGTCTTCCGCCACAAAAGACGGCTCTTCGTCCAGAGACGGCGCTGCGTCCAGTGGCTCGAGCTCCAGCTCCAGACCAGCCATCGCCTCGCCCGCGCCCAGGCCGGCGAGCCCCGCCTCGAGGCTCGCCCATTGGGCGGTGTCCCACGCGTCGTCGCCGGCGGCCCGCATGGCTGCCAGGAGCTCCGCCAGCGCAGCGCCCTGAGCGCCGCCGAGCAGTGCCTCGCCGAGCTTGTACTTGAGCTCGACACGCTCCGAGGCCTGCTCAAGCTCGTCGCGCAGCAGCGCCTCGGCCTCCCGGTAGCGCCCATAGAGGATGAAGATGTCGGCCTCGGCGATGGCATCCGCCTCCTGAATCGCGTCCTGAGCCTCAGGGCTATTGGAAGCGGGAGCGGTGGGCAGCCCCATCTGGACACCGCTGACCGACCCGGCCCCGGCGCCGGCCGACGCGGACTGGCGGGGCGCCGCCGACCCCGGGCCGATCACACTCGCCGCGTTGTCCTCCCCTAGGGCAATGGCGGCCGACCCCCCATCGGTGCCTGGGCCACCAGGAGACGGCGGCGCCCAATGGGCGACCGCAACGGCGTCTTCGCCCATCGGCCCGTCCGCGACGGGCTCCGCACGCTGGCGACGACGAAGGGCAAGTAGACCAAGGCCACCGATTAAGACAACGCCCGCACCGCCGGCCAGGACCCAGGGCGCCGCTGGAGCTCTGGCGCTGCGCAAGGCCTTGAGCGTGCCGGCCCAGGCGGACGCGCCCGCGCTGGCATCGGCGTCAGCGGTGGTCGGCACGAGCAGCGTCGCTTGGACTGTGTCCGCGGAGTCCGGTACGGCGAAATCCACCGCCTCGACGGCCGGTTCGGTCGTCGCCTTCGCGGTAGCAGAGGTTGGCGCTGGGGCTGGGGCTGGGGCCGGCAGGCCCAAAGCTGGCGTGGCCGGGCTTGGCGAGCTGGTCTCCACCGGCGGCCTCGCGAGCGGTAGCGCCCCAGGGGCCGCGGCATCTCCGGCACGCGCGGAATGCTGGAGCTGTGCGAGCTGCTCGTCGCGCAGTTCCAGCAACCGCCGGATATCGAGCAGCTGCTGCTCGAGCTCGCCGATGCGGTTGCGCAGCTCCGTGGCCTCCTGCCGATTGCTCTCCGCGTCGGCCTGCACGCTCAGCAGCTCCTGGTGCAGGGCAGTATCCGCGGTCGCTGGCGGCAGCGACGGACCTGCGGAGGCGGCGATGCGCAGGCGCGCATCGCTCGGCACAGCCGTGATCGGACTGGTGTTGACGCGCCGACCAGCCAGGGCATCCTGAAACTGGCGCCGCGCCGCGGCCTGGTCGAGGGCAAAGAGCTCCTCAGCGGTGGGCACCACCAGATCCGCACCCGCCCGCAACAGACTGACCCGGCTGCGGATGAAGGCGTCTTGGTTGCTGCGAAAGAGCGCCATGGCCGTCTGCTCAACGCTCGCGCCGGGGGGTGTCAGCTCGCGGGCGATGCCGAGCAGGGTCGCACCCCGTGGCACCGGGCCGTAATAGAGTGGAAAGCGCGTGGCCTGAGCCTCTGGCGGCACACGCGCCGGCGCCGCTTGCGGCAGCTGCTGCGCCGATGCCTGCGCTGCGTCAGCGTGGCGCAGCGCAGGCGCCGGCGCCGGCTCAAGCGCTGGTGGTGGACGCCGACGGGGCGCGGCCATGGGGGGCTCCGTCACCTGCGCCGCCGCAGCCATCCCGCGCGCGGGCGGGTCCAGCAGCACGGTGTACTCCTTTACCAGTCGGCCCTCGGGCCAAATCACCTCCACCAAGAAGTCGATATACGGCTCGCGGATGGCCTCGCGGCTGGTGACCTGGATGTGCGGCCGGCCGTCGCTGCCTAGGGTCGGTGTAAACTGGAGCCGCGTCAGGAAGTGCGGGCGCTCGGCGCCCGCCTTGGTGAACTCATCCAGGCTCGCGAGCTGCACCCTGACCGCATCGAGCTCCTCGGGATTGACGTCGTTGAGCTCGATCTCCGCGTAGAAGGGCTGGTTCAGCGCAGACTGCGTGCGCATGCCGCCCAGTCCGAGTGCCATCGCTGTGCCCGCCAGAGACGTGAGCAGCACGGCCGAGACAAGCACCAAGCTCGGTTTTGGCAACATCCTTCGTCTCCCCTCAGGTCCCGTCAGGTCCCATTAGGGGGCCCGAGCATCGGCGCAGGCACGCTGCTCGACCCGCCCCGCCGATCGCTGCCGCTGTCGACAGCAAGGCCGCCGTCGAACAACCCTGGACTAGCGTGGGACGGGGAGCGGGTCAACCAAGCCGGTGCCCCGTCAGCGCGCCAACAGCAGTCCAAGCATCCGCCGCAGCGGCTCCGCGGCACCCCACAAGAGCTGATCCCCCACGGTAAAGGCCGAGAGGTACTCCGGTCCGAGGTTCATCTTGCGCAGACGACCCACGGGGATGTCCAGCTTGCCCGTGACCGCCGTCGGCGATAGCTCAGCGATGGTGCGCTCGCGCTCGTTGGGCACCACCCGCACCCAGTCGTTGGCCGCGGCCAGCATGTCGGTGATCTCATCGACGGGCAGGTCCTGCTTCAGCTTGATGGTCAGGCCTTGGCTGTGACAGCGCATGGCACCGATGCGCACGCAAGTGCCGTCGATGGGAATGGGGGTGGCCTCGCGGCCGAGGATCTTATTGCTCTCGACGCTGCCCTTCCACTCCTCGCGGCTTTGGCCGTTGTCCAGCGCCGTATCGATCCATGGGATCAGGCTGCCGGCCAAGGGCGCGGTGAAGAGCTGATCCGGAAAAGCATCGCTCCGCATGGTGCCGATGACCTTGCGGTCGATGTCGAGGATGGCGCTGTGGGGATCGGCCAGCTCGGCGGCGACAGCATCCCGCAGGGCGCCCATCTGCAGTAGCAGCTCGCGCATGTTGCGCGCGCCGGCGCCGGAGGCGGCCTGGTAGGTCATGGCGCTGACCCACTCCACTAGATCCCGGCGCAGCAGCTCGCCCACCGCCATCAACATCAGGCTCACGGTGCAATTGCCGCCGATGAAATCGCGCTTGCCATGGCTCAGCGCCTGCTCAATGACATCCCGGTTCACCGGATCCAGCACGATGGTGCTGTCGGGCTGCATGCGCAGCGTCGAGGCCGCATCGATCCAGTAGCCTTGCCAGCCCTTAGCCCGCAGTGGCCCGAAGACCTCGGCCGTGTAGTCACCCCCCTGGCAGGTGACGATGGCGTCCATCGCCGCCAGCGCATCCAGGTCATGGGCGTCGCGCAACGGCTGCGCGCCGCCGCCCACATCCGGCCCGAGCGCACCCTGCTGGGAGGTGGAGAAGAACACCGGCTCGGCGATCTGTGCGAAGTCCCCTTCCGCACGCATGCGCTCCATCAGCACCGAGCCCACCATACCGCGCCAGCCGACGAAACCGATTCGATTCATGGATGCAGCCTTTCTCAAACGAAGTCCCAAAAACGAGAAAGCGGATCTAGGGGATAGGCGCTAGGGGCTAAGGATGACGACCTACGCCCCGACACGGGTTTGCGCCTAGCGCCTAGCGCCTAGCCCCTAGGCCCTCTGATTGCCGCCACCACCGCATCCCCCATCTGCGCCGTGCCGACGGTCCGGGTGCCGGCGGCGGCGATGTCGGCGGTGCGAAGGCCCTGATCCAGGACTGCGGAGACGGCCTGCTCGATGCGATCGGCCTGGGCCGGCTCGTTCAGGGAATAGCGCAGCATCATGGCCACCGACAGAACGGTGGCGAGCGGATTGGCGACGCCCTTGCCCGCGATGTCCGGCGCCGAGCCGTGGATGGGCTCGTACATGCCCTGCCCGTCGGCGTTCAGGGACGCGGACGGCAGCATGCCGATGGAGCCCGTCAGCATGGCCGCGCAGTCCGATAGGATGTCGCCGAACATGTTCGTGGTGACCATCACATCGAACTGCTTGGGCGCGCGCACCAGCTGCATGGCGGCGTTGTCGACGTACATGTGCGATAGCTCGACCTCCGGGTAATCGGCGCCCACCCGGGTGGCGACTTCTCGCCACAGCTCCGTGCACTCGAGCACATTGGCCTTGTCGACGGAGCAGACACGCTTGCCTCGCTGCATGGCCAGGTCGAAGGCGACGCGGCAGATGCGCTCGATCTCCGACTCGGTGTACACCAGGGTATTGATGCCCCTGCGCTCGCCGGAGTCGAGGGTCTCCACCCCGCGCGGGCGGCCGAAGTAGATCCCGCCCGTGAGCTCACGGACGATGAGCAGATCGAGACCCGACACCACCTCCGGCTTCAGCGTCGAGGCGTCCGCAAGCTGCGGATACAGCATGGCCGGGCGCAGATTGGCGAACAGCCCGAGCCCAGCGCGCAGCCCAAGCAGGCCCTTCTCCGGGCGCACGGAGATGTCCAGCGGCTCCCACTTGGGCCCGCCCACGGCGCCAAGCAGCACGGCATCGGCCGCCTTGGCGGCATCCAGCGTCGCCTCCGGCAGCGGATGGCCCTCGGCATCGTAGGCGGCACCACCCACCAAGCCCTCTTGGCGCTCTACGGACAGGCCGAAATCATCCCGCAGACAGTCCAGCACCTTGACCGCCTCGGCAACGATCTCTGGGCCAATGCCGTCACCGGGCAGAATCAGAATCTTTTTGCTCAAAGTGTCTCCCTCGTGGAGGAATCAACAAATGCCGACGCTCACGCCGGCGCCAGCGCCGGCCGCCGGTGCGAACAGAACCGCGATGCCGGCGTGCCGAGCGACGCTGGTGCGCTCAAGCGAACAGCCAGGGCGCCTCGGCGCGGCGGCGCGCCTCGTAGGCGGCGATCTCGTCGGCATGGGTCAGCGTCAGCGCGATGTCGTCCAGGCCGTGGATCAGGCAGTGGTGATGGAAGGGGTCGATGTCGATCTCGATGCGGCCGTGGCCGTCGGCGTCGAGGGACAGGTTGTGCAGGTCAACGTCGACGGTCAGCGGCTGGTTGCTGTCGGTGGCGAGCTCGAAGAGCCGGTCGACAGTCGCCGCGTCCAGCACAATGGGCAGCAGCCCGTTCTTGATGGCGTTCTGGTGGAAGATGTCCGCAAAGCTCGGTGCAATCAGCACCTTGAAGCCATAGTCCGCCAGCGCCCAAGGGGCATGCTCACGGGACGAGCCACAACCAAAGTTGTCCCGCGCCAGCAAAATGCTCGCCCCTGCATAGCGCGGATGATTCAGCACGAAGTCGGGGTTCAACGGCCGATTGCTGCAGTCCTGCCCGGGCTCGCCGCGGTCCAGATAGCGCCACTCATCGAAGAGATTCGGGCCGAAACCGGTGCGCGCGATGGACTTCAGAAACTGCTTCGGGATGATGGCATCCGTATCCACGTTGGCACGGTCGAGCGGCAGCACGATGCCGCGGAAGTTTTCGAAGGGCTGCATGGGCATGGTGACACCTAGGAAGCGAAGTTGGACGGCCGTCAGGGCGCAGCCCGGCGAGCGCCCGGCAAGGCACGACGCGGCGCAATGGCACAGGAGGTTTCCATGTGGAACGGAGCTGTCACCTGCGCGACCTAGGCTCCAACCTCCCGCACGTCAACGAAGCGGCCGTGGATGGCGGCGGCGGCGGCCATCGCCGGGCTCACCAAGTGGGTGCGTCCACCCTGCCCCTGGCGCCCCTCGAAGTTGCGGTTACTGGTGGACGCGCAGCGCTCGCCAGGCTCCAGGCGATCCGCATTCATGGCCAAGCACATGGAGCAACCTGGCTCGCGCCACTCGAAGCCCGCCTCGAGGAAGATCTTATCCAGCCCCTCGGCCTCCGCTTGCGCCTTTACCAGGCCGGAGCCTGGCACCACCATGGCGAGCTTGATGGAGCCGGCGACCTTGCGACCCTTGGCGACCTCGGCGGCCGCACGCAGATCCTCGATGCGGCCGTTAGTGCAGGAGCCGATAAAGACTTTGTCCAGCGGGATGTTCGCCAGCGGCGTGCCCGGCTGTAAGCCCATGTAGGCCAGCGCATGGCGATAGCTGCCGGCCTTGACCGGGTCAGCAATCTCCGCCGGATCCGGCACGTTGCCGTCCACCGGCAGGACCATCTCCGGTGACGTGCCCCAGGTGACCTGCGGGCGGATGCTCGCCGCGTCCATGCGCACCACGCGGTCATACTCGGCGCCGGGGTCGGAGTTGAGACTCCGCCAATACTCGGCCGCCTGCTCCAACAACGCACCACGCGGCGCCATGGGCCGGCCGCGGACATAGTCGATGGTTTTGTCGTCGATGCCGATGAGCCCGGCACGGGCGCCGGCCTCGATGGACATGTTGCAGACGGTCATGCGTCCCTCCATGCTCAGCGCGCGGATGGCCTCACCGCCGTATTCGATGACATGCCCAGTGCCGCCGGCGGTGCCGATCTCGCCGATGATAGCGAGCACGATGTCCTTGGCCGTCACGCCGCGGCCGAGCTGTCCGTCCACGCTCACCAGCATGGACTTGGACTTCTTCTGCAGCAGGCATTGCGTCGCCAGCACGTGCTCGACCTCCGATGTCCCGACACCAAAGGCCAGCGCCCCGAAAGCGCCGTGGGTCGAGGTATGGCTGTCGCCGCAGACCATGGTGACGCCCGGCAGTGTGAAGCCCTCCTCCGGGCCCACCACATGCACGATGCCCTGGCGCTTGTCCGCCATGTCGAACAACTGGATGCCGAACTCGCGGCAGTTGGCCTCCAGGGTCTCCACCTGGATGCGCGAAATGGGGTCCGTGATGCCCAGATGCCGATCCGTGGTCGGCACATTGTGGTCCGGCACCGCTAGGTTTGCCTCCGGGCGCCGCGGCTTGCGCTCGGCGAGCCGCAAGCCCTCGAAGGCCTGCGGCGACGTCACCTCGTGCACCAGCTGTCGGTCGATGTAAATGAGCGACGTGCCGTGCTCGTCGGTGCGGACGACGTGGTCGTCCCAGATCTTGTCGTACAGGGTGCGGGGCGGGGCCATTGGGGTCGGTCTCGGGGCGAACGCGAAGCCCGGTAGGTTAAACCGGGGTCGGGGGGAACTCAAATGTCGGCGCGACGGTGCCTTGGGCCGACGCGCGACCGGGTCGTCGGCACGCCACCCGGTCTTTGACGGGCAAGGGCCAAGGAACCAGGGCCGACGGCCGAGGGTCCGCCTCGCTCGGCACGCCCGCACACTTGGTGCTTCGTCCTCCGCCCCCGTTGCACTATGCTCCGCCCCGTCCAGTTACCTACGCTCGCACAGGAGCCCACCTCCATGATCCGCATCAAACCCCTGACCCTCGACGACGGCAGCCAGATCTTGGTGGAGATCGAGCAGGCCGACCTCGCCATGCCCATGAGCGCGGCAACGCTCCCGGCGGATGCCGACCCCACCGGCAAGGGGGGCGAGCCCGCCGACGCCATGGCCATGCTGCGCAACAGCATCGGCGCCATGGCCCGTAACGTCCATGCCAGTCTCGCCCAGCAGGCCCAGCACGAGCAGGCCCCGCACGAGTGGACCATGGAAGTCAGCATCGGCTTCAAGGGCGAGACCCAGCCCATCCCGGTCATTGTCACCGGCTCGGCCACGGGCTCGGTCAAGGTCACCGCCAAGTGGAAACGCGACGATTGACCCACCACCACGACCGCCCAGGCGACGTCTGAGAGTCGATCGCGGCAGCCCTGCGCTGGACAGCTGCCGCGGCGACACTGGGCGCCGTCAGGCGCATGGACGGCGTGCAGCCGGCCCTCGACCGTGGCACAGTCTTGTCGTCCCACCACCCGTGCGTGCTGCTATAAAGACCGCTGAAACCCTGTAGGAGCGGGACTTCCACGCCTGGACCGAAGCGCAGGCCAGGCTGCTGCGCGCCTGCCTCACCGCCGAGGCCGACTTGGCGCACATCGCAGCGGAGCTCGAGACCTTAAGGCTCGCCCCCGCGGGCCTTCTTCGCCGCCCGGTCCAGCTCCCGCAGCCGCGCGAGCTTCTCGCGGATCTTGATCTCCAGACCGCGCGCCACCGGCGCGTAATAACGGCGCTCCTGCATGCCTTGAGGAAAGTAGCACTCGCCGGCGGCATAGGCGTCCGGCTCGTCGTGGGCGTAACGGTACGCCGCGCCGTGGCCGAGCTGCTCCATCAGTTTGGTTGGCGCGTTGCGCAGCTGCACCGGCACCTCCAGGGAGCCGAGGTTACGGGCGTCCGCGAGCGCGGCTTTCCAGCCCATGTACACCGCGTTGCTCTTCGGCGCGCAGGCGAGGTAAACCACCGCCTGTGCCAGGGCCAGCTCGCCCTCTGGGCTGCCCAGGCGCTGTTGGGCATCCCAGGCGTTCATGGCCAGCTCGAGGCCGCGGGGGTCGGCGTTGCCGATATCCTCACTCGCCATGCGCACGATGCGCCGGGCCAGGTAGAGCGGATCGCAGCCACCGTCGATCATGCGCGCCAACCAGTACAAGGCTGCATCCGGCGCGGAGCCGCGCACCGACTTATGCAGCGCCGAGATCTGATCGTAGAAGGCATCCCCGCCCTTGTCGAACCGGCGCACGCCGCCTTCGATCACCAGCCGGGCGGCCTCGACATCGATGTTGCGCGCGGCGCCGTCCGCTGCAGGCTCGAGCGCGAAAGTCGCAGCCAATTCCAGCAGGTTCAACGCGCGCCGGGCATCGCCATCGGCCGCGGCGGCGATGAGTGCCCTGGCCTGCGGCTCAATCCGCAAGCCCAGCTGGCCAAGCCCGCGCTCTGCGTCCGCTAGCGCCCGGTCGATGAGGCCCTCCAGATCCGCCGGCTCGAGCGCCTTCAGCACATAGACCCGGGCACGGGAGAGCAACGCGTTGTTGAGCTCGAAGGACGGGTTTTCCGTCGTGGCGCCGATGAACACCACCGTGCCGTCCTCCACGTGCGGCAAGAGGGCATCCTGCTGCGACTTATTGAAGCGGTGCACCTCATCGACAAACAGGATGCTGCCCTGCCCCGCCTGCTCCCGCACGGCCCTTGCCTCCGCCACCGCCGCGCGGATGTCCTTGACCCCCGCCAGCACCGCCGAGAGCTTGAGGAACCGCCAGCCGGACGCCCCCGCCAGCAGCCGCGCCAGGGTCGTCTTGCCGCTGCCGGGCGGACCCCAAAAGACCATCGAATGGGGCTGCTCGCTGCTCAGCGCGCGCTGCAGTGGTCGACCCGCACGCAACAAATGGCGCTGACCCATGACATCAGCCAGCTTGCAGGGGCGCATGCGCTCCGCGAGGGGCGGCAGCGGACCTTCGGTTGCAGTCGTCGTCATCTGCTGCCTTGACGGACCCAGGCTAGCGAGCCATACTACGCGGCTGTAAGCGCCCGTAGCTCAGCTGGATAGAGTACCTGGCTACGAACCAGGTGGTCGGGAGTTCGAATCTCTCCGGGCGCGCCATACAGATCAATCGCTTTGGCTGAAACATACGGGGGGCGTCGGCCCCTTTTTTGTTTCGCCCCTTGTTTGCCCCTTCGCAGTGATCGACCCGGTGGACACGGGAGCTTACTTTATCCCAGCCGCAGCCCAGCCCGCGGCAGTTTCACGGCTTCACGCTGCGTCTCTCATCGACGGAAAGACGGCCCAGCAATTGCTGTTCCTGCGCATGCTGTCCCCGCCAACGCGCGGTAGGGCGCGTGTGGCGTGAAGACCGCATCAGTGGGGTCAAGCGCCTTGGCGCGGTCGCCCGTAGCGACGGAAAAGCAAAGCGCATCCCACCGCTCGCCAGCCGTCGCGCGTCATGAGCCTCACGCGATGCAACGCCTAGCCGAGCCCCGTCATTCCAATCGTAGCTCCCGAACCTCTGGCTCCGCCGCCCAGTCCGGAGGCAGCCGTCCGTCCGCCACACAGCGATGGAAGCTCGAATAAGGCCAGTCGACCACCCGGCTGACGTGCGCGTGCTACACCGGAATGTAGCGAGTCTAAGCCACATGCCGCGCGAGATCGGCCTCGTCTCGGATGGCATGCTCCCAGACGCTATTGGTGCTTTGCCCATCCTACCTATGCCCAACCCCGTAGCGGCAAGGTCCAAGTGGAACCTGACCCATCCACAGGCATCTGGTGCGCTCCACCACGCCGGGGTCTGGCACAGGGGCGCCGGTCTGGGCGGGTCGACGCGTCGCTTCCAAGAGGTCAGCAAACAACATGCAGCGAACATCGCCCGGGGCATCGCCTAAAACATCCTTGGACCAGTTGGAGCGCTACTACCAACAGGTGAGCCGGATCATTCTGTCGCGCCAACACCCCATCACGGGCCTGCTGCCGGCCAGTACGGCCATCACGGCACACGGGGACTATACCGACGCCTGGGTCCGCGACAACGTCTACAGCATCCTGGCCGCCTGGGGGCTGGGCCTGGCCTATCGCCGGCTCGATGAAAGCGACGGCCGCACCGTGCTGCTGGAACAGAGCACGGTCAAGCTGATGCGCGGGCTGTTGATCGCCATGATGCGCCAGTCCGACAAGGTCGAGCGCTTCAAGCAGACGCTGGACCCGCTCGACGCCCTGCATGC
>CAZGCI010000102.1:0-12758 GCA_964524185.1 uncultured Thiohalocapsa sp.
TCGAAATCTACAGCCACCTGAACGACGACGAGCGCGCCCGATACGCACACGACTATCCCGAAGAGGCAAGCACCATGCAATCCTATTCCGCACGCATCCGCCAAGAGGGAGAGCAAATCGGCCAGCAAACGGGCATCCAGATCGGCGAGGCCAACGTGCTCTTGCTCCAGCTAGAGCAAAAGTTCGGCAAGATCCCCGACGCCCAGCGCGAGCGCGTCCAGCAGGCCGACCCCGACACCCTCCTGCGCTGGTCCGGGCGCATCCTCACCGAAGACAGCATCGACGCGGTGCTCCAGTAACCAAGGAAGGGACTCACAGTCATGCTGAATCGGCAAACAGCGCGCCGGCAAGAAGGCCGCAATGATCGCGCGACGACGCGGTCGCTTGCCGGCGACGGTCGGCGGGCGACGGGCCAACGCGGCAGCCATCGGGAGCCCGCGGCATGAACGCACCTGCCGCCCAAGTGCGCAACCTCTCCGCACCGACCGTCCTGCCAGCAGGCGCGCCACTGGCCGAGCACATCACCATCGGCGCCGGATTCCGCCGCTCCATCAACCTGGAGCGCGATCAAGACGCCATCGAACTGCTGCAAGGCTATGTGCCCACCTCGCGCGCCCTGGCGGCGCTGGAACAGCTCGCCGACGGGCTGGAGGGCCAAGCCGCCGGGCGGGCGCTGGCGCTCATCGGCCCCTATGGCGCCGGCAAGTCCGCGTTCGCGCTGTTCGCGGGTGCGCTGCTCGGGCCGGCGGACAGCGCCGGCAGGCGCATCGCCGACGCCAAACTTACCCAGGCGGCACCCGGCCTGGCCAAGCGCCTGCACGCCGCCGACAAGAATAGCCGCGGCCTATTGCGGGTCCAGGTCAACGGCATCCCGGACTCGCTGATCCGCCAACTCATGCTCGCCCTGGCCCGGGCGGCGGAGCAGGCGGCATTGCCCGCGACCCTGATCCAGCGCATCGGCACCGCGGCTTGGCCCGGCACGCGCATGGACCACGTCATCGACCTCATCTTTTCGCGAGTCGCTCACGACCGGCGGCTTTGATCCGCTCGGCCAGTTCCAGCAACTCATCAGCCTTGTAGTCTGAATGCGCGCCGCTCTCAAGATCAGCGATCCCGAGGTTGATCTCCGCGCGAAGCTGCTGGAGCTTGATGTCGTTCAGCTCGTCGTACTCCTCCTTGGAGAGCACGACAGCGACGGCACGGCCATGTCGCTCGATGACCACTAGCTCGCGTGCCAAACGGCCTGGTGCTCGAATGGCAGAGCGCGGTGGACCTGTGCCTGATCGGGCAATTGCTGCGCTTGGAGGACTGCGGGCCATGATCCTAGGATGATGCGCCTGACGGCGGACCTGCCCCCGGTCTGCTTGCGAGAAGGGTACACTCTGCGCGGAACTCAATGCCAAGGCCAGCGCAGGGCCTTCCGAGCGAAACCAATGGCAACCTTCAGCGAAGCCCTCGCCAACCAACCCGTCGCCGGCCTCTGGCTCTACGGCCCCGAGATATTCCGCACCTATTGCCGTCGCCACGGGCTCCGCGCCGACACCGCCACCACCATCTCCGTCGACCACATCAGGACGCTCTCGAAGGAGCTGCGCGAGGCGAACACGATGGTCCTGCGCCTCGGCACCGGCCACGGGGACGACGACGCCCGTGGCCAGACCGCTTTCGCACTGATCCGACACGAAGACTGCTCGCTCGCCCCGTTCTTCCTGATCGACGACCACATCTTCACCGGCCGTCCGGAGACCTTCATCCCCGACCGCTCCATGCGCGCCCTGTTCCCCTTCGGCCTGCTGCCCAAGCTCTCCGAGACCTCGCTGCTCACCCTCGCCCACGCATCCGGGCTGATGGCCGAAGCCCTCGGCTGCGACGATAGCAGCATCCACATGATCCCGGCCACCGGGGCCGGTACCTATAGCTTCCGCTTCACCGTTGGCACCGACCAGCCACACGCCCTCGACCACATCGCCGGCCAAGTCGAGATCGACTCCGTCTGCATCGGCGTGCGCGAGGGGCGCAACCACGTCATCGTCACCGAGGCCAAGCGCGGCCCCTTCGACAGCATCGCCAAGCACAAGCTCGCCTACGCAGTCTGGGCTGTGCGCAGCAACATCCCCGACGACATCCCGATCATCCCTGTTTACCTCCGCGTGACGGACACCAACCAGGGGCTGGAATTCAACGTCGCCGAATGCGCCATCGACGATGGCCGCGAGGGCGTTCCAAGCCTGCACTCCGTCGAGTCTGTTCGGCATCGGCGGTTGCGGCTGCGGAGTCCTGGCGGTTGATCCGGACGTTGGCCGATGCGCCCAACCTCCGTGAGACACCCAGCGGCGCGTCCCGCCTCTACTGTCCGACCCACTTGACTGCGTTCTGTCCTTGCCCCGTGGCCACGGCATGGCTACGCTCAGGCATCAAAGGGTTCCGGGTCTTTACCTGACAGTTCAACGCGGAAAAGCACCGATGGCGAAGTTCCTGAACACGAGCGCGACCAACTACTATCTCGAAGAGCTCATCAAGGCCGCGCGCGAACGAATGATCCGCATCAGCGACGAAGCGCGACTGTCCGCCGAAACCATCGCCAAGGGCGAAGACGGCGCCCAGGCGCCATCCGCCGCGAACAAGGCGGAAGACGAGCCCTACGGCAAACTCACCACCTCCAAGCTGGACAAGGCCCTCGGCACGCCCGCCGGAGAACTCAAAGCAAAACTGGAAGCAAAACTGGGGACGGACCACTAATAACCGCATCCGCTGGTCTTGCCGGTACTGAGGCGGACCGGGTGTTAGCAGGAAGAGGTAAAGCATGGATTACTCGCCGATTATTTCCGCAGTCTTTTGGCCGCTCCTGTTCTTCGCTGTGCTCACCGCGTTGGTTGGACTGCTGCGACCCCGATTCGTTGGCGCGATTGGCGAAGCCGCTGTATCCCGCAATCTTAGGCGGTATTGCGCAGAGGTCGCGGATGACCTGATCCTGCCGGATGGGCGAGACGGGCTTACGCAGGTGGACCACCTCGCACTCACGCCGGCGGGGCTGGTCGTCGTCGAGACGAAGAATTACGGCGGGCTGATGCTTGGCCAAGCGCGCGACCGGACTTGGACCCAATGCATCGGTCGGCAGCGACACAAGCTGCAGAACCCGTTGCGGCAGAATCACGGACACATCAAAGCGGTCGAGGCGCTGGCGGCGGGCGTCCCGGTGTCCGGGTTGGTCGTCTTTACCAACCGGGCGCGTTTTCCGAAGGGTCGACCGGCGGGGGTTGTTTCGCTTTCGGGCTTGCGCCGCGTGTTTGGTCAGGACGCCGGTGCGGGCGTGCCGCAGAGATACCGGGAGGCTTGGGAGTCAGTCGTTGCTCAGTCGAGAACTGACCGCACCGCGCGAAAGGCGCATCTCAGGGGCGTTCGGGAAAGTAAGCGGGCGCGAGCATAGCACCGACTTCCTTTAGTTCCACGAAGAGTTGCGGAGTTTGCTGTGTACAGGCGACGACCACTCCTCGGCAGCCTATCGCAAGTGCCTTCCAGGTGAAGTGACGCTTACTAACGGCAACGACGAGACTACTCAGTGCCTGATCTGAACCGCGACTACTACCAGCACCACGCCGACACCTTCTTCGACGGCACCGTAGAAGTCGACATGACGCCGCTGTACGGCCGCTTTCTCCCGCTGTTGGCGGAGGGGGCCGCGATTCTCGACGCCGGCTGCGGCTCAGGCCGCGATGCTCTGGCCTTTGGGAATCTTGGCTACTCGGTGACCGCCTTCGACGCCTCGCCTGCCTTCGTCGCGCTGGCGGAGCGACACACCGGCCAACCGGTGCAATGCCTGCGCTTCCAAGACATCACCTGGCAGGAACAGTTCGACGGCATCTGGGCCTGCGCCAGCCTGCTGCATGTGCCGAGCGCGGAGCTGCCGGACGTAGTGGACCGACTCCGCAAGGCGCTCCAGCCGGGGGGCATCCTCTACGCCTCCTTCAAGTACGGCAGCGGGGAGCGTGAGCACCACGGCCGGCGCTTCACCGATCTGGATGAGCCGGGGCTGGTGGCGCTGTTGGAGTTGGTGCCGGGCCTGGAGCCGGTGGAGACCTGGACCACCGGTGACCGGCGGCCGGGGCGCGAGTCGGAGCGCTGGCTGAATACGCTTCTGCGCAGGACGGACTGAGCTTGGGGCAGTTCCTGACCACGGGCGGGGCGGTCGATCCGTTTCTGCCGCATCTGCTGGACGCGATCCGGGGGGCCGATCAGATCGATTTGGCGGTGGCCTTCATCAAAGCCAGCGGTCTGTCGCTCATCTACGGGGCACTGGAGGACGCGGTGGTGCGGCGCGGCGCGCGGCTGCGCGTGCTGACCAGCGACTACCTCGACGTGACCGATCCGCGGGCGCTGCGCAGCCTGCTGCTGCTGGCGGAGCGCGGCGCCGAGCTGCGGGTTTTTCAGGCGGAGCGGCAGAGCTTCCATCTGAAGGCGTACATCTGCACCCGGAATGAAGACGGCCTGGCGGTCTGGGGCGCTGCCTTCGTCGGCTCCAGCAACCTGAGCCGCACCGCGCTGACCGACGGGCTGGAGTGGAACCTGCGGGTGGCGCCGACGGACGACGCCGAGGCGCCGGAGAGCAAGCGCTTTCGGGAGATTCGGGCGCAGTACGAGGCGCTGCTCGCGCATCCGCAGGTCCATCGCCTGGATTACGACTGGATCGAGGGCTACGAGGCGCGTCGGCGGCTGGTTCAGTATCTCCCCGTGGCCGCGGGCTGCGAGGAGCCCGAGGAGCCGGATCAGGAGGCGGCGCCGCAACCGTCCGAGGTGCAGCAGGAGGCGTTGAGCGCGCTGGCGGCGAGCCGCGCCGAGGGCTTCCGACGGGGCCTGGTGGTGATGGCCACCGGCCTGGGCAAGACCTACCTGGCGGCCTTCGACAGCCAGGCGATGGGCGCGGCTCGGGTGCTGTTCGTCGCCCACCGGGAGGAGATCCTGTTGCAGGCCGAGGCGAGCTTCCAGCGCGTGCATCCGGATGCGCGCGTCGGCCACTACACCGGCGCCCGCAAGCAGATCGACGTGGAACTGCTGTTCGCCTCGGTGCAGACGCTGGGCCAGGCCGAGCACCTGGAGCGCTTCGCGCCGGACCACTTCGACTATGTGGTGGTCGACGAATTCCACCACGCCGCGGCACCGACCTACCGCCGGCTGCTGCAACACCTGCGCCCGCGCTTCCTGCTGGGGCTTACGGCGACGCCGGAGCGCACGGACCAGTCGGACATCCTCAGCCTGTGCGACGACAACCTGGTCTACAGCCGGCACCTGTTCGACGGCATCGAGCTCGGGCTGCTTTGCCCCTTCCGCTACTTCGGCATCTTCGACGAGACTGTGGACTACCGGGAGATCCCCTGGCGCAACGGGCGCTTCGACCCGCAGGCGCTGGAGCACCAGCTCGCCACCCAGGGGCGCGCCCGCCACGCACTGCGGTACTGGCGTGAGCAGGGCCGGGAGCGCACCCTGGCCTTCTGCGTGTCGCTTAAGCATGCGGACTTCATGGCCGATCGCTTCCGGCGCGAGGGCATCCAGGCCGCGGCGGTCTATCGAGGCTCGACCCTGGGGCGCAGCGAGGCACTGGAGCGGCTGGAACAGGGCCGGCTCCAGGTGATCTTCTCGGTGGACCTGTTCAACGAGGGCGTCGATCTGCCGGCCATCGACACCGTGCTGATGCTGCGCCCGACGGAGTCCAAGGTGCTGTTCCTGCAACAGCTCGGCCGCGGGCTGCGCCTGCACCCGGACAAGGAACACCTGGTCGTGCTGGACTTCATCGGTAACCACCAGGGCTTTTTGAACAAGCCCCAGGCGCTGTTCGACGTGGGCAGCAGCTACGCCCAACTCGCCGAGTTCGGCCGCCGTGCCCGCGACGGTGCGCTGAAGCTGCCGCCCGGATGCTTCGCCAACTACGACCTGGCCATTATCGACTTCCTGATCCGGCTCCAGGGCAAGGGACCGGCGACCGACTACCAGGCCCTGCGCGACTCCCTGAACCGGCGCCCCACGCTGGCGGAGTTCTACCGCAGCGGGTCGAGCATGCCGGCGCTGCGCAAACAGCACGGCCACTGGTGGGCGCTGGTGGCCGACCAGGGCGACCTGGCACCGGACGAGGCCGCCTGCCTGGAGCGCCACGCGGACTTCTTCCGCGAGGTGGAGACTACTACCATGGTCCGGTGCTTCAAGGCCGTGCTGCTGGAGTCCCTGCTCGACCTGGACGGCTTTCGCCAGCCGCCGACGGTCGAGGCCCTGGCCGCCCAGGCGCTGGAGGTCTTCCGCCGTCGGCGCGGCTTCATTGCCGACATCCAGAAGGACCTCCGACAGGTCGATGCCGTGGATGAGCGCAAGTGGCTGACCTACTGGAAGGGCAACCCCATCAATGCCTGGACCGGCGGCAACCGCAAAGACGACGCCAAGCGCTGGTTCGAGGTGGCCGAGGGCCGATTCCGACCGACCTTCGCGGTGGATGACGGCGAGCGCGCCACCTTCCAGACGATGGTTCAGGCGCTGGTGGACTTCCGGCTCGCCGCCTATGAACCGCGCCTACCCAAGGCGGCGCCAGCCGATGCCGAGCAGCCCGCCGACCCAGGCGCGACCATCCTGCCCTTCCCGCAGCCGGCGACCGCCGAGGCGTCCGAGGCCGCGGAAGGCACCGAGGTGCCGTACTTCCCCGACCTGCGCATCGCCTGCGGCCACTTCCGCACCGGCCGCACGGACGTGGAAGAGACCTATCCGGTTCCTGCCGGTCACGGCAGCGTCGATCCGAGCCGGCACTTCGTCGCCCGCGCTACAGGCAACTCCATGAACGGTGGCAAGAACCCGGTGCGCGACGGCGACGCGTTGCTGCTGGAGTTGGTCGACCCGACCAAGGCCGGCTCCATCACCGGCAGCGTGATGGCTATCGAGCGGCAGGACGCGACCGGCGACGACCAGTACGTGCTGCGTCGGATCACCAAGCTGCCGGACGGCGGCTATGTGCTCAAGGCCGCGAACCCCGACTACCCGGACTTCGAGGCGAACGACGACATGCGTCCCTTGGCTCGGTTGGTCGCAAGCTGGAGCGAGGACGGTTGAGGCTGATGTCTGTTCGATTCGATGAACGACAGCGCGTTGGTGGTTTGGCGAGCCGCTCGTTCTCGGCCGGTTTGCTGTTGCCGGTGCTACTGCTCCCCTTTGGACTGGTGCCGGCCGCAACGGTGCAGACGTTCGAGAACGCCCGCCTGATCCCGACGGAGTGGGCGGATGGCGACAGCTTTCTTGTCGCGTTGCCCAACGGCGAGGAGCACGCGGTCCGGCTCTTCGGCGCCGATTGCATCGAGTACCACGTCACCGACGCGACCGATGCAGTGAGGCTGCGCGCCCAGCGCCGATATTTCGGCATCAAGGGCTATGGCGGGTGCATTGGTAACCTCCGTCGAGCTTGCCAAGTCGCTGGGGAAATTGGCCACGGAGACGGTGCGTGAGGTGCTCGCGCGGCCTTTCTCCGTGCATACGGCCTTCGCCGACGGCGGCGGTGATGGACGCTACAAGCGCATCTACGCCTTCATTACGACCGCCGATGGCGAGGACTTGGGGACACTACTGATCAGCAGGGGGCTTGCGCGTGCCTTCGGCGTTTATCGCGGCGCCCCCGATGGGCGTGACCGGGACGAGTACCGGGAATCGCTCAGGGACACGGAGCTCGTTGCGGCCAGCGCGCGCCGCGGCGCCTGGGCCTACACGGACTGGGACGCGCTGGCGGCCGAACGCAGCGAGCAACGAATGGAGGATGCAGAGATCGATGCTGTCCTCGGCCGTGCGCCTCCAGCGGAGAAGATAGACATCAACACCCCTGCCAGGGACCTAATTGATGCGGATTCCGCAGGTCGGCGAGGTGCGCGCAAATCGCATCATCGAGGGTCGACCCTACGGAAGCGTCGACGAGCTGCTGCGGGTCAAGGGCATCGGCGAGAAGCGGTTGAAGATGATGCGGGAATGGGTGTTCGTCTCGCCATCGATGTGAAGTCCCGGCTGATCATCCCCGTGCGTCTTACTGACCGGAAAAGTCGATGCGCGCCTTGTAGTCCACGGAAAGGTCTTCGTCGTCATCGATGCAGCCGACAACGCCGATGGCGTCGAGTGCCGCGTACAGCGGCGACGGGGCGCTCTGAGGCTTAGCGTCCAGGCGATTTATCGCGGCGTCGATGGCGATACCCAGGACCTCTTCCAAGGGCCTGTTGAGCCTGCTTAGCAACGTCCGCAGTCGTTCGGCCTGAATGGGGTCGAGCTCTGCTTCGATGTGCATGGGTTGGCCTCGGTGGATGGATAAGGTCTGCACCAGTCGGACGAGCGGCAGCGCGGTTGGCTCGGTCAAGCGGCGCGCCTTTGCGTCACTGCGACCCGAGCACGTTGCTTGCTTGGCGCACACTGGTTGCGGAGATACGCATCCTCTACGCGCTGCTGGTCGGCATCGGCGCCTCGGGCTGTCGCGGCGCGGTTGCTGCGTTCATTGGCGTGGCGCGCTCCGGCTTGTCATCGATCCAAATGCATTCACCGTCGTGGCACCGGGCGCGACGCCAACGGTAAGGTTGTTGCCGCGGGCGCGGCTGCCTGCGTCGATCGCGTTGTCCCAGCGCTTGGTGGTCGCGGGGCATATCGCACCAGCTTGCGGCTCGTCTCGCGCTGACGGCGCAGGATATCCTGATAGATGGTAGCCGCGTCGTGGTTCAAGGATGCGGCGTACTCCTCGCGGAGCCTGTGAACCTCGGCCAGGATGGGGTCTTCGTTCATGTTTCACTCCTCCATCAGCTCGATGGGCGTGCAGATCACCGGCGGCTCGAAGCGATGGTCGCGGCAAACGCGCTCGATGTGCGGGCGCATCGCTGCGTTGGCGATGTGACGGCAATTCCAGCTCTGTTCGCCGCCGTGGTCGGAGCCCGCCGCGATGAGGTGATCTTCACCAGCGGCGCCACCGAGAGCAACAACCTCGCCCTGCTCGGGCTGCGCGAGGCGGCGGAGCAGCAGGGCAGGCGCCACCTCGTCACCACCGCCATTGAGCACAAGGCGGTGCTGGAGCCGATTGAACGGCTGGAACAGGCAGGGTTCGAGGTCACGCGACTGCCGGTGGGCGCATCGGGCGCGGTGGAGCCCGACGCGCTGCGCGAGGCCCTGCGCCCGGAGACCTGGCTGGTGTCGATCATGCAGGTCAACAACGAAACGGGGGTGCACCAGCCGCTGGCGGAACTCGCGAGGGCGTTGGACTGGCACCCCGCCTACCTGCACACCGACGCCGCCCAGGGCTTCGGCACGGACCTGGACACACTGCGCGACCCCGGCTGGACCTGATCAGCATCAGCGGTCACAAGCTGTTCGCACCCACGGGCATCGGCGCCCTGGTGGTCCGCCGTCGCGGTTACGAGCGCCCGCCTCTGCAATCGCTGATGGTCGGCGGTGGTCAGGAGCGCGGCCTACGCCCCGGGACACTGCCCGTGGCCCTGATCGCCGTACTCGGTGCCGCTGCCGAGCTGGCCGTTCGCGACCATGCCGAGCGCATCGCCGTGTGCCGCCAGCAGCGCGAGCAGGCGTTAGAGGCGCTGATGCCGCTCAACCCGACGCTGATCGGCGACCAGGCGCGGGTGATGGACCACGCGCTGAGCCTCGCCTTTCCCGGCCTCGATTCCGAGGCCCTGATGGTCGGCCTGAAAGACCTGGTTGCGATCTCCAACGGCTCGGCCTGCACTTCGAGCAGCTACACGCCGAGTCATGTGTTGCGCGCAATGGGTCTCAGCGACGAGGAGGCGAACCGCTGCGTGCGTATCAGCTGGTGCCATCTCAGTCCACCGGTGAACTGGAGGGCGGTGGCGGAGCGCATCGAGACCTTACTGTGAACGTCGATTCCGTCCCACGGCAACCCGCAAGCAGCTGCCGCTTAGGCCGATCGACTGGTCGCGGCGCCGCTGAGAGAGGTGCAGGAGGCGCGCAATCCCGCGCCTGCACACCATGGACTTCAGGTATCGCTCTGGTTGCTGTCTAAGATATCCGCGCGATGGTGGAGGTAGTAGACGTTCAGCTCGATGATGGTGTAATTGATGAGCACCAGATGAAGCTCGAAGCGCGGCGTGTGGTCGGCCAGATACCGGTCCCAATTGACGCGCAACGCCAGCAGCGAGAGGCCGTCAGAGAAGGCCCGGAGCTTGTGGAACAGGGTGATCTCCCATCCGAAGTCGTCGCTGAGTTTGCCGCCAATCGTTGTCATTGCTTTCGGTCAGGACTTGTCTGTCGGTTGGTCTTGCTCGGGTATCAGCTGGCGCAACGCATCATCGAGCGGCGCGAGCTGTGTTTGAACGACGGACCAAACGAGATCGAGTCGGACCTCTGCATACCCATGGATGATCCGATGGCGCATACCGGTCATGTTGCGCCAAGGAATCTCCGGGTGGGCATCGCGTGTCGCGACCGACACCTTGCCGGCAGCTTCGCCGATGATCTCCAGTGATCGGATTACGGCGTTTTGGTGCAAACGGCTTTCGGCAAACGCTCTTTCACTCATGCCGGCGACGAAGGATGTCGCGTCTCGTGCCGCGAGCAGCATGTCCAGTAGGAGTGCCGCGTCGCGTTCAGGGACCGGCTCAGCCATAGAGCGAAGCGGCGCTGCTCAGGATCTCGCGGCGGCGGATGCTGTTGCGGCTCGCCTCCACGGCTTCGCGCTCAACGAGGTCTACCGATCTGCCGAGCAATGACTCCAGCGCCTCCTTCAAGTCCAAGTAGGCACCGATATCGTTGCGTGCCGAGGGAGTAAAGCTGACCAGGAAATCGGCGTCGCTCGCGGCGGGGTCGAAGTCAGTGCCGCGCGCCGCTGAGCCGAAGACTTCTAGGCGAACAACGCCGTGGCGCCGGCAAAGCTCGGCAATGGCGGATGCCTCGTTGGCTATCTGAGGATGCATTATTGGGGGGCCGGGGACCAGGGGAACCGGGGGGGAACCGGGGACAGACCATGAATACTCGACTACGCCGCGGCTTGGCACACGCGGCTGACGCGCACCTCGTCATAGGGTAGATACAGCTTTCCGTCGTCGCTCCAGAATATTTCGACTAAGTAGCGAGTCATGCTTTGCCATTTGGAATCTTCAGCCGCCCGACGGATCGAGTCGGGATGCCCGAGGTGCTGGTAGTAGGCGCCCAGTGACGTCTCGGCCAAGCCCCTGATCTGCTGGCGGGCGTCCTCGTCGCCGATCCGCTGCCAGAGCATCGGCGCAAACCGCAGCCGCGATGCATCCCGATCATAGGACAGGAACCCCCGCTGCGCGAACTTCTTGAACGGCATGGTCAGAATCATCTCGCGGATGTCGGTCTCGGCCAGCTCGTCGACACGGGCCATGCGGGCGCGGGGCTTCTCGACCCCAAGCCACGGGCGACCGGCGCTCGGGCCGCGAGTGGGTAGCGCCGGGTTAACCCGAGAAAGAGCAGTTGACCGCTGCGTCATGCATCCAGGCGTCTGAGTTGGTTGAAGGACTGCAGCAAATCGGGACGCTCCCTCAGGGTGAACGGCGCTACGGCCGCCAGGGCACGCCCCGCGTGGCGCCCAGCGGCGTTACAACTCCTTGGGATAGAGTGACTATTCCGCCTCTGGTGCCTTGCTGGACACCACGCGGGACGCACCCTGACGACCGTTCGACTGCTCTCTCTAGGTTATACCCGTCACACACGGGTTTTCGGTCGCGATGCACGCCCCTCGCACCCGATCGCGGCGTTACGCCTCCTCGCCATAGTGAGGCTATGACTCGTCGGCGTGCCTTGCGCTCGGGCACGAGGGACGCACCTCGCTTTCCCGAAAACCCATGTGCGACGGGTATAACAGGCTGCTGCGCAGGGACGCGGTGGCTTGGGCCATCGCCTGACCATGCCATTACGTCGGCGCCTTTGCGTGGAAGGCGGTACGCAGCAGCAACCGCGGAGCCGACTGGCTGTGCGCGGTTTGCAGTGGATGCCCTGGTGTATCCTTCCACCTCAAGCTTTGCGCAAGCACGCATATCCTGCGAGATTTGTATGGCCACATCCGAGCAGTACCTCGTCGACGAGGCCGGCAAGCGCACGGCAGTCCTTGTCCCGGTCGAAGAGTGGGAGCGTATCCAGGCCGCGCTGGAAGACCTCAAGGAAAAGACCGAGCGAGCGCAATGGGATGATCCGATGGGCGCCCAAGCTGCATCGCTCGCCGCCGTCTGGGATAACCCGGAGGATGAGGTGTGGAAGCAGCCTCAGGCGGGGCGACCGGATAATCCCAGGAAAACGCCGACTAATCAGCGTCCATGACAGTTCAGTGTGACGGGTCCTGACATCCGCGGCAAGCGCGTCGGCAACAAGCGCTATTTGCACGTCGATGCGTTGCCGGGTTCGGCGGACGGCCCGGCGGCGGAGGCGTTGCTCGCGGCGGTCGCCAGGGCCGAGGCCCTGGCCGGCCTGCGCCGGGGCGAGCATTTCAATCTGGTCCGGATCGATGCGGGATGACGCCACGGACGACCCGGTGGTGGCCGCGGACATCGTCAACCTCGGCTTCGTCATCAACGTCATCGAGGACTTCGACGAGCGCCTGGAGGCCCTGACCCGCGCCTGGTCGTTTGAGGCAGTCCGGGCGGGCGCGGGCATTCCTCTGCAGCCGCAGCATCAAGCGGCTTGACGTGCCTGCGCACGGGGTGCCGGCAAAGGCTCCCCGCTGGCCTGGCAGGCTTCGATCCAGGCAGATTGGGCATCCTCGATCTCTTTTGCGGCATCTT
>CAZGCI010000103.1:0-12757 GCA_964524185.1 uncultured Thiohalocapsa sp.
GGCGCCTCTGGCGCGACGGCAGCGAGGTCCCGGCAGCCATGCGCCGCCGCTGGGGCGACGACCGCGCCCGCCTCGCACTCATCCGCGAGGCCTACCGCTTCCGCGCCGACACAGCCATCGTGGACGACGCGGCGGTGGTGCGGGCGCAGGAGTAGCGGTTTACGGCTGGCGCTCTTGGCGGGAACGTTGTGGGCGCCTGCTGGCCCGCATCGCTTACCAGCCAATCGGCCGTTTTGCGCCGGCTGAATGAAGATCAAAAGCGAAGATAGAGGCTTTAGAATGTGCAATTACGACTCGGCGCACACCGAAGCGCACCTTGCGCCAAACCCCAACGCGGGGGTAGGGCCGGCTGCATGCGCGGGCGCGGGTGCGGTAAGGACGTAACGTCGGTCGGCGCCATGGGGCAAGTGCGCGGCCTCGACTAAGATACGGTGCGACGATGGTTCCGGCCTGACACAGGGGGAAGCGAGTTCAGCTGCCTGCCCTTCCGGTCACTCCTGGCCGCCACCGCCTGGTTCGCGATCGCGGGCAACACCCCGGCAGTGCCACTCGCCGATTTTCTTCAAAGCAACTCTATGAACTGGAAGGGATTGCGAGCATACCAGTTAAACTTGGGTTAGCCGAGCCGCGCAGCCGACTGAACGCGCTTCCCCACGCCGCACTCTTGAGATCGAGATGCACTTGAAGGAAGCGACAGACCCGCAGGTCTAGAAGCCCGTTGGAATCGGTCTACGACGCATCCCGGCTAGTATCCCGGTGCCCGAGGCTCACCACGGCATTTGGGGGCATGGTGGCTTAGTGTACAGGAATATTTTCAGTTCCCTGGACTCTACTGCGTCTTGCGTCGCGAGCTGCAGTTGCAGTAGGGGCGGCCAATGTTGGGCCGCTTCGCAGCGGTCCTGCTCCCGGCAGCCGTTGGCAATTACCTTGCGGCAAGGGATGGGGCCACCCGCGGCCGCAGCGGGGATCGAAAGCTATCGCCGACAGGTGGCGGACCAAATCTATGCGCGCAAAGGGGCCTCAAAATCCGACCAGGCTCAGTAGCGCCGACTGCCCAGATCGCACTCGCCTTGCTTCGGAAGCCTTTGGTCGCATCACATGCCAGCGTCAACACGGGCAAAGGGGCGCCGGGCGCGACGCCAACCTCTTTTTGGAGCGGTTTACCGGCGGCCTGGCCAGTTAGAACGCCGCCCTGCGAACCAGGCGCCGGACATACCGATCATTGCTGTCAGTAAAAGGAGCAATCGCCAGCTGCCCAAGGCGGGCACGGGAATGGGTTCGACGTGCGATGTCTGCTGGTTGCCGAACATCAAGTCGCGCACTTCGTTGTATTGCAGATTCGGGGCGATGATACAGGTCTGGGGTGCACCATCGGGGCCCTCGAAAGTGCCTGTCGGCTCGGTGAGCACCCAACCGTCCTGGAGGGTCTCGCAGACGCAGACGTCGGTTTCGGCTGCGAGACTTGTGAAGTCGACCCGGCCGTTTGCGCTCGTTGCTTTGGTTCGTTGGATCTGTGATCCGCAGCTCGTGTCCGACTCCGCCTCATACAGAGAGAACGCCCAGCCTGCCAGGTCAGGCTCACCATCGTCGCGACTGCCGTCTCCGTTGAGGTCGTCATACTTATGGACGCGAAGCTGGGGCTTGCGCTGGTTCGTGAACGTACAGGTCGCCGCCCCACCATCACTTAACGACAGCGCAACGCTCCGGTTATCGAGATCGATGCTGGGTGACTGCGCGCCATCACAGACAATATCCACAAGATCCCAGTTGCCCGGTGCGCTCGATTCAGTCACCGTATAGATCTCCCCGGGCACCAGCGTGAGCTCGGCCGTTTCACCGACGCCGAGCACCACTGGGTCCGGATCCGCCGCGGCGGGCGCCGGATTAGTCTCGAAGCCAAACGAGACGGGCGGATTGGCCAGCTCCGACGCCTTGGCGATGGTGAGTGTCGCGGGCTCCTCGTAGGTGACGATTGCTGAGAGGGTACCGACCTGAAGTTCACCATCGGCGGTCTTCAGCGCGCCTATCTCGAGCGTCGTGTCGGCATGCTTGACCACATCGACCACGATCTGCTGGGAGACTTCACTTTGCTCGAAGCTAGGCTGCGGCGAGAGATTTGCCCCTGAGTCCGTATCGCTAGCGTCGATGCGAACAAACATCTGAAACTGCGCCGCACCCAGGAGTCCATCCCGGATGCACGCAGTGATGTCTACGGCCGTAATCCTGGCGCCCTCAGGAATTGAGTCGATGCTGAGCGTTGCCGATTGCCGGTTGCCAACCCCTAAAAACAGGCGCCAGTAGTCGTTGAAGGCGTTGACGACGCAGCCGACCCCTTCTTCCACATCCGTGTAGGTGGCAGGAGGGCCGAGCAGACGATTGCTATTCCACGCGTCGTAGAAGCCGTCGCTGGCGGGAATGAGGGGATCAGTTTGGGCGCCCCATGCGGGCGGGAGAACCCCGGCCATGATCACCGCTGAAGTAATCCAACGGAAGTTGGTTTGCTGAGTCAAGCGCGCCTCCAAATTGAGCATTGCGTCCCCGAAGTTCGCTAACGATCGGGGACGGCAACGGTCACTTCATCTTCAGATGTCTGGACGCCCAGTCGTCGCCACCCGCCTCTTATACGAAGCGTCAGGCCTGTGGTTTCTTGAAGAGCTTGGGCGCACGCAGACTGCCATCAGACCAGTAGTCGCTACTACTTCGTGGACGGCAACCGTAGCGGAACTCCTGCAGATAAGCAATGTTGCGCAACGTAGGTGCGCGCGGATGCGCGACCGGATCAGGGACGGCCTTC
Organism: uncultured Thiohalocapsa sp.; assembly: GCA_964524185.1. Lineage (GTDB taxonomy): Bacteria > Pseudomonadota > Gammaproteobacteria > Chromatiales > Chromatiaceae > Thiohalocapsa. The sequence continues at coordinate 2,795 of CAZGCI010000103.1, forward strand.
AGGCAAAGGCGAGTTGCTTCTCTATCCCGTCACCCAACACCAGAAGAGGGTGGGCGTGCGTAACCGGTAACTGAACGGCGTCCTTCCAGGCTCACCGGCTGGCCGCGCACAATGCTGGTGTCGGGGAGTCTGGCCGTGGGGCGGGGATGTTTGGATCCGCGCAACCCCGGGCAGAGCAGCGGCGTCTGGCTCGCTAGTGGGGCGTGCCGCCTGGCTGCGCGTCGATCAGATGGAGATCCGTGCGCAGCGGCGCGGCGGCGAAGTGCTGCTTCCAGCGCCGCGGGATAAGCTGCTCGACGTCGTTGGCCGGGTGACGGTCGATGCGCTGGAGCACGTCGACGAGGTAGTCGTAGGGGTCGACGTCATGCAGGCGGCAGGTGACCAGCAGGCTCTGGATGGTGGCGACGGCCTCGGCGCCGACCTCGCTCCAGCAGAACAGCCAGTTCCTGCGGCCCATGGGGATCGGGCGCAGGGCGCGCTCCAGATGGTTGGTGTCGATGGGTACGTCGGGATCGCTGAGGTAGACGCTCAAGCCCGTGCGGCGTTCCAGCGCGTAGTGCAGCGCTTTGGTGAGCGGATTGCTCGGCAGCAACGCGGCGTCACGGGCGGCGGCGTCGGCCCAGGTGAAGAAGGCTTCGACTATGGGCCGGGCGTGTGTGTTGCGGTAGGCCACCTTCTCGGCGCCGACCAGGTTCTGCTCGCGGATCGCCTGTTCGCAGGCATACAGCGCGCCGATGCGGGTCAGGGCTTCGGCAACGGCCTCGGGCTCGATGTCCTTGGCACGCTCAAAGGTCCGACGCGTATGCGACCAGCATTGGGCATGGACGATGCCGGTGTGCTCGGCATAGCGCGCGTAAGCGCTATAACCATCGCTGATCAGCACGGCGCCTTGCACTGGATCGTCACCCAACCCCTCGCGTACAGGGCAGGCCGCTCGCGAGGGTCGGTAGAGGAAGACCAGATCACCGCCCCCGCCGTCGTCGGTATCGCCCCAGAGGGGCCAGAAGTAGCCCTGCTTGAGCTTGCCGGTGCCTTTGCGCCCGGCCTTGATCGGGGTTTGCTTGTCTCGTCCTGAGACTCGGCCCTGCGGGCGCCGCTTAGCAGCGGCCCAAATGCGCTCCCGGCGCATTGGTCGTCCATCGCCTTGACCCGCGCGCGGCGAATCGCCGCCCACTGCGCCTCGACGATCGGGGCGAGCAGCAGCGCGGCGGCGAGCACCAACTGCGTCAGCCATTGGCGGCTGACCTCGATGCCGGCCGCCGTCAGGCGCTGATGCTGGCGATACAACGGCAGATGGTAGAGGAACTTGTCGACGAGGACGCCGGCGAGGAAGCTCACATCGGCGCGCCCGCCTTCGATGCCCGCCGGCGGGGCCGGCGGGCAGTGCAGGGTGTGATCGTCCTTGCGCTTAATCAGAGGACGGACATACTTGAGCACCACGTAGCTGCCGGGACGCTGCGCCAGACGATGGGTGACCTTCTCGCCGATCACCTCGTAGGCGTCCGCCTCCAGGCCGTCCATCTCCGGGTTGGGGACCGGGATGGTCTCCACCGGGACGCGCTGATCGAAGAACAGCGCCGACTCGTCGTCGTCGTTGCTGGGCCTGGCGTGGACGCGGCGCTCATGCGCACCGACGCGGCGCTTCGCCGCGGGGTCCTTGGCAGGCGCACCGAGGCCCTCGCCGAGGCTCCTCTGCGTCGGCGGCGCCTCGATCTGGCGCCGCTCGGACTTCTCGCCGAAGAGTTGGCGCTTGAACCAATCAAGCTGGTGCTCCAGTGCGGCGATCCGTGCTTCGTAGCGCGCACGTTCCGCGGCCCAATCGGTGGGCGTTGCGGCGTCGGTGGCGGCGGTGCTCGCGGGCACGCGGGCATTCTACCGCGCGTCTTCCAATGGCGTCGCAATCGATTGATAAGGCAGTCGTCGCCGCGCGGGCTCGATGCCCTCGAGCAGCAGCTTCAGCGCGGTCACATCGAGCTCGCGATCGGCGCGCCCGCGCCAATCGCTGATGAACCGGCCGCGCTCCAGGCGCTTGGCCCAGAGGCAGAATCCGGTGCGGTCGAAGTACGGTGCCTTGAGGTAATCGCCGCGACGATTGACGAAGACGAACAGATGCCCCGACAGCGGATCCTGCCCCAGCGCCCGCTTGGTCAGCGCGATCAGACCCGTGAAGGATTTGCGCATGTCCACGGGGCGACCGTGCAGGAACACCCGCACGCGGCTTTCGGGGAAGAACATCTCTGGCGCGCCGCAGGCGCAGCACGACACCGTCGCCGAGCGCGAGCTCGATGTCCCAGCAACCCGCTCCGCCGTCGGCTGCACCCAGGGCGCCGAGATCCAGGAACGCGGGCGCCGGCGCCCCGGCCGTGGCTGGTCCGTCGTTCGGCGCCGACTCCCGCAGACGCTTGCGCCAGTTGTAGAAGCTCGCCGTGCTCACGCCCTCGGCGTGGCAGAAGGCCCCGATCCCCAGCGGGCTGCGCTCGCCACGCTCGATCAATGTCTGCCACTGTGCGCGGCTGCGCCGCGCCCGTCTCTCGGTCCCGCTCGCCATGGGCTGCTCCCGTCAAGGTGGTGGATGACGGGGTCCATTGTCCGGGCCTCGCGCGAGGCGGGAAGAACGCCGCTCAGTTGCCGGTTACGGGCGTGCCACGCGCCCGCGAGGACCCCGTCGCACTTCGCCGCTGCACACCGCCCTTTGCAAATCGCTCCATGACCTCTTCAGTCGGCCCAGTGCGGCACGAGACTGCCGTTTGGAGCCCGCCGGCCAATAGGGCCAAGGTACCGCTAAAATGACCGTCGACGACATGCTTGGGCGTCAGCGGCGGCGCAGTAGTCGGGCGCTCTACTGCCGCCGGCCTGGCTGGCGTCCGCCTGTGGTCTGATTGGCGACCAAGCTGCCTCCGTCGGGATGGCCGTCCTAGCAAAGACTCAGCGGTTGTCTGTCTGATCCGTTTGGCGGTTCAGGGACGCAGGGACAACCGAGGAGGCGGAAAATGACCTGTGTGTGCGAAATGCGGTCCAACAACGTACCAAACGGATAGCCATACCAGGGCTCGGTAGGTCGGGAGTCGATAGATTGCTCAGTGGATTGGTGCAGACGACAATGAACACGCCGAACGGAAGTGCTGATATGTAGAGAGATATGTGCGGCCGGTACTAGACACCAGCGCCAGTGTGTCAGGACCAACGGGGTAAGCAGAGACAGGAGTTTTTAACGGGGTGAGAGAGTGCAGCGGCGTGACCCGCGGCGAGCGCCCAAGGACCCGCGGCGTCTCATCTTGGCCAGTATAGACAAGTCAGCCCATATGGTCCGAAGGGCCCGTGTGACCATGCGTGGGATTGCGGGCAACGCCGTTATCAGGGAATTGGAGTTGCTGCTGGAAACGCTGTACCTGTTGCCAAACAGTGGGCGCCTTGGAGCCCGTAATGATGACGACCAGGTCGCCCGGCTGCGCTGCCGCAAGTGCCGTGTCGATGGCGTTGGGAAGATCCGGGATGACGCTGACGGCGTCCCGAGAGGCCCCGGCAGCGACGAGCGCGGTCGCGACCTGCTGGGCGGTTTTCCCCGTGGCGTCCGCAGCCGTGTCGGCAGCGTCGCGGCAGATGAAGCGATCGAAGCGCGCCGCGATGATGCCCATGGCCTCTGTCAGATCCGCCTCCCGCGGCGTCTGTCTGTTCCAGTAAACAACAATGTGTCGACGTCCCGTCGTGCGCAGTCTGTCGATGAAGCGGCAGAGTGCCCGGATGCCATGCGGATTGTGGGCATAATCGAGGATTACGTCGAAGGGCAGTCCCGTGATGAGATTCAGCCGGCCGGGTGTCACTTCGATGGATGAGGAAAACGCTTCCAAGGCTTCCCGAATAGTCGGGATTGATACGCCCAGGCCATGCGCCAGCGCGGCGGCGAACATTGCGTTCTCGATGTTGTGTGTGGCGGTGGATCGAAACGTCGCGGGAATTCGGTCCGTCGTCACAATGGGCTGGTCCCCCGCCTGAGTGCGCAGGGTAATCACCTGGCCCTCTTCCGCGCGCTGCAACACCACTGCCGTCCCGCCCGATAGTACGTGGGCATCCATCTGCTCAACGGCCGCTGCCCTCGAGATCAGGTACACGTGCCTGGCCGTCAGGTGGGGCAGCATTGCCCTGCATCTCGGGTCGTCCGCGTTCAGTACGGCGCACCTGTGTGCGCTTTCCACAACTAAACGCTTCAGCGCCGCCATCTGCTCCAGGGTTTCGATCCCTTCCTCGTCGAGGTGGTCGGAAGCGACGTTGGTGCAGGCCGCGACGTCGCAGCGATCGAAGGCCAACCCCTTGCGGACCAAAGTGCCGCGGGATGTTTCGAGCACTGCAACCTCCACGTCTCGTTGCAGCAACACCGATAAAGCACCGGCGACGCCACTGAAGGTTCCTGCTTTCAGGCGCTCGCCTTGGATATACACGCCGTCCGTGCACGCCAAGCCCACGCGCCGCCCGGCACCCTGCAAGATGCTGGCGACCATTCTTGAGGTGGTCGTCTTGCCGTTGGTGCCCGTGATGGCACAGATGGGGATCCGCGCCTGGCTAGCCGTCGGAAACAAAATGCCCAGGTATTGACGCGCCGCCGTCATTGGCAGCCCTTCTCCGGGAAGGGTGTAATCCCCTAAGTCTGGCGCGGGATCGACGTCGGTCAGGACCCCGCCGGTTTCTTGGAGCGGCGCCGATGGGTCTACGGTAACCAGCTCCACGGCAGCCAAGGGCAAACCGTGGCGCGCGCAAGCCGACACCGCCGCGGCCTTGACTCCTGCGCAGAAGCGATCTGGATTAAGTCGCTCCAGAACCGCCGAGCACGATGCCGATGCGCCCGCGGACGCTGTCCGACGCGTTGCCGCAACGACCGTTTGGCCGACCACCAACAGGCGATAGGTGTCGCCCTGCACATAACGCTCGACCAACACCTGACGGTGAGCCACATCGGCCAGCGTCGCGTATGCCGCCCGCACGGCGACCTCATCAAGCAGCGCAACAGAGGCGGCCGGGACAGCACCCCGATAGGCCGACTTGATCCTGACTGGATAACCGATCTTTTCCGCGACGCGGCTGGCGCGGCTGGCGCGGTTGATGTTACGCAGCTCCGGATCGCGGTACGGCACGGGCAGGCCTGCGCTGCTGAGACGGTCGTAGCACGCGTGGCGGTCGCGGAGGGTCGCATGGGTTAGGGCGGGGATGCTATCGGCCGCCGTCCCATGCAGCCGGGCTGCGAAACGGCCCCAGCCAAACTGCAGACGCCTGCCGAATGACGCGGCGGGCGGGATGTGATCGCCGTCAAAAGGCCAACGGTCAAGCTCGATGACAGGAATGCGGCGCTCGCTGGCGGCGTTCATGAGTGCCATGGTCGCGGGTGACGCACGTCGGCTCTCAGCAAAGTCCCGGAGCGCCCACAGCTCCGGTGCCGGCGCGTCACTCGGGCCCAGTTGAGCGTCACAAATCGCGCTACCCAACGCCAGCCATCCATCTAAGGCGCGTACGCTCCAATCCCCAGCGCGGCGCGCGGTTTCCGCATCCCCGCAGGCGATCAAGAACTCTAGAGCGCATTCGGCGGCGGTGGCGTTGGGCCGCTGGACGGCCGATTCCGCTTCCCCCAGCCAATGCAGAACCCAGTCGATGGCCGTGGCGATCAAGCCCCAGAGACGCTGCTCTGGCAGGGCGCTGTGCGCTGACGACCATGCTGCTGCCCCAGCAGCGGTGACGGGGTGTGGCCCAGCGGCCGACAGCACGCTCTGCAGCTGGCTCAGACAGGACAGCACCCGGGCGCTGCCGAGGGATTCCCCGGGCGCATCGGCGTCCAGGCAGAGATAGGCGATGGGCCCTTCGCCGTGGAGGTTGCGGCCAAAGTACGCTCGCGATCGCCGAATCCGTATCATGCTCGCACCGCCTGGTGCGTCTTAGCTCGCTGCAGCAAGCTTTCGGTGCTCGAGCAAGGCCTCGTTCACCGTCAGGGGTTTGTGTGTCATGGCACTGAGTTGCGCCGTGACTGCGCCAGCGTCGTCCACCGCGAGCGCCGGCGGATCTTCGGCGACACCCGCCGCGTCGATGCCCAACGCCAGGTGCTGGACATCCGCACGCAGCTGATCGAATACACCGCGCCCGAAAGGGGTGAAGCGCCCGTGCGCCTGGAGCACGGTAACCGCCGCCCGGAGTTGGCCGATGACGCGCCGCAGACGCGCCGCGGCATAGGCGCGGTCAGCCGCTGCGACGCCTGCTGCGCCGAACACGCTTAGCCAGAACCGGCCCACGGCGATAAACACGTAGAGTCCGTGGAGCAGCCCGCGGGTTGGGCGCGGATCCTGGCGCCAGGGCGAATAATAGCGCTCGGCATCGGGGCCATCCTCCAGGCCGTCCGCCAACAACACATGCGCGTCTTCGATGCAGAACAGCCGGTCGTGGTAGACCTCATGTACGATCCGGTCGGCCAGCTCGAAGGGGTGCGGATTAACGGTGAGCACCATGGCGCCCGGCAGCGCCGAAAATGTGGTGTTGCCATAATCGCCTGTGGATTCCTTGGGGGCGATGATTCGGGTTTGTGCCGCCAGTCGCTGGAAGGTCGGCGGGTCGAAGGCACGGATGCATTGGACAGCCGCGTCGATGCGGGACGCCGCCCGCTCGCGAACCTCCCAAGACGCAGCCATTGTCGGTGCCACCTCCGGCAGCCCGAGGCCCGCCAGTGCCTCGGGCTGAAGCCGAAGCTGTGCGCCATCCGACTCGCATACTGGACATTCACGCACTGTTAGTCCGGTTCCGCTGGTCGCGCCGGCCGCCAAGGGCACCATGAATGCCTCACCGGCAGCATGCCCCCGCAGTCGCCCGTCAGAGATGCCCTGCAGCTCGACCATACCGGTGCCGTCTAGGGTCCAGCGCGTGCCGGGGATCGCACACGGCAGCTGAACAGCAAGGGTCGTTGTCCAGACCAGGTCGCGACCGGATGCCGCGGCGCTGCCGAGCTCGAACAATCGAAACGCGTCCAGGTGCTGCGCCAGCGCGCCGGCCCGTTGCGCCGACCCATTTTGCGCTCCGAGCGCCTTCAGGTAACCGCGCACCAATGCCCCGGGCTCGCTGCCGTTGAGGGCGTTATCGAGGAGTTCGAAGGCGACTCGTGTCCAGTGGAAAGCGCGCGGCTCACTCCACAGGGCGGTGAGCTCACCCGCGGGGCGGCGACGCAGGCGCTCGAAGCTCTCTAGGAAGCTGGATCCCAGCCCGCCGAGGACTGAGCCGTCGCGCAGCGCCCGGGCGATACCCCCCAAGACTGTGGCGGACTTGACGCGGCGCTGGTCATAAAGCTCTGTATTGTCCCAGAGAAATTGCGCCGCCGTCTCCCGGCGGCGGCGCTGGGGCTTGACGCCAGGCGCTGCAGGCGATCGCGGTGCCGGCTGCACACCCGCCCGCCGGTCGATGAACTCCCGGTGATGGAGCTGCGTTTGATGCTGTTCGATCCGTTCGCCCGACGGCGTCACGCCTTGGAAGTAATCCCGCTGCCAGCCCCGGCGCGACGCTTCGCTGAACGGATTCTGCAGCGCCTCGTTGAAGGCGGCGCGGCCATCGCCCCACTGGCGATAGTGGGCTGCCAGTGCAGGCGCGTCCGAGAGCGATCGGATCTCACCGGCGAGCCCGTCGAGCAAACGGCGATCCACCGGGATGATGCGGCAGACGGGCTCATCGGCAGCGAACTCGACCCATTGCCCCCGACGGGTGAAGCGATAATTCATGGTGAAGGTGGCGTGACTCCAATCGGTCTCCACCAGGCCGCTCAGCGGATAGAGGCCATCTTTGGGCGTATTTAGGGGGCCACATACGAGCAGACCGACGCCGGGTGGGGTGCGGAACAAATAGCCGATGGAGAAGGTGAGAGTCGCCTCCCCAAAGTGGCCGGCGGCCATGAGCGCCGTCGGGGTGGCGCTGCTGGGCGCGATTGGCTCCACTACCACGTCCCCTGGTTTGGGGCCGCCGTTCCAACGGGCGCGCAACGCGACGGTGTTTAAAATATCCCAGCCGGCTTGGTTGCCGATCACCAGCGGCAGGCAGCGATAGGCGAAGCGCTCCGGCGTAGCCTCCATCCAGTCGCGGTGGCGCGAGGCCCGGCGCAAGGGTGGGGGGTGGTCTCCGACAGCGTAGGCTGTGATGAGGCCCGGGCGCGCTGGCTCGCCCGCGCAAGAGGGGGTGTCCCGGCCCTGGGCCGGCGGGGCCGCATTTGCATCGGTCGGTTTCAATGGCGACGGGCCCCGTGCCGGTATCGACTTGGAAACGTGTACGCCGGCGATGACTGCGCGGGATCGATCGGCGCTTCAACGGCGCGAACGCACGCGCGCCCGGTAGTCGGGCAGATCTTTGAGAGTTTGGTCGAGCGCTGCACTTCCGGCGAGTCGGCAGGAGTGCGGCCGCGGCGGCGCGGGCCGTCGCTCGAAAGCGGATGGCCGACTTGCCGCCGGCGCAGTGACCGGCCGCAAGCTCGCCTAAATTTAAGTAGGAGGCACGGGCGGCGATGGCGGCTGCTTGCCAGTCCCAGACGCCGCAAAGTCGCTACCCCAGACCGGCTCTTCGGTCTCCGACAGGTTGCCGGTCAGGCGCGCTGCGACGCGCTCGGCCAGGTCGCTGTTCAGGATGTCGTCGAGATCGAGCTCTGTGTTTGCCATTGCACCGATTCCTCAGGTAAAAGTTGCCCATACCGCAGCTAGAAAGTAAACCGTCGCCCGAGTAAGGTCAAGCGACCGTCGGCGCTGTCTGCCCGCCCCGGCGGGTCGAGGATGGTCCGACCCGGCGTTGCGGCGGCTTTCGGCGCTACGGCCGATGGTGGCTCGCGTCGGCAAGGCTGTGCCTGACCCTGCCGCCGGACCCTGCCGCGGCACGGGCCATCGATTCAATTGCGGAGCGCGTCATGACCACGGTCTGCGACCTCGTGGTGTCAGCCGAGAACACCTGCTATATGGCCTGGCAGTGCATGCTCTTTCAGGCTTCCTGCCAGACCCACCTCGGACGCACGCCAACCTTCGTCGTCCATGGCGATGATGACAGCCTCGTGGACGGCTTCGTCCGGATCGCTCGCCAGGGTGGCCGGGTCCAACGTGCGCCCAACTTCCGCGACCGGGGCTCCAGCTATCCGCCCAGAAACGCCATCCACTCCCTGGACCTGGTCCACAGCGACGCCGACTATCTGGCGCTCTTCGACCCGGACATGGTCTTCCTGCAGCCGATCGATTTCGATGGCCTGGCCCAACAGCTGGCGCCGGAGGAGATCACCCTGGACCGGGTGGGATACCTGAATCTCGAGCGCGGCTATCAAGAGCCCATCCGCCGGATCTGCCAATCTGCAGGGATCGACTTTGCGGCCGTGGCCCAGCAGCCACCGAGCGGCGGTGTGCCACACTTGGTGCCCAATCGGCTCCGGCACCGCCTCTGCCGCGCTTGGCTGTCGCTGACCGACCAATGCCGCGAGGCGCTCGCTCGCGCCCACGGCGCGGACTCCAGCGCGGCTTGGGTGGCCGTCATGTGGGGCTTGGTCCTGGCGATCCGTCAGCTGGGACTCAAGCCGCGCCTGACCGACTTCTGCATCAGCAACGCGGGCAACCCCGCGTTACCGACCGCACCGCATACGCCCGCCATGGTGCATTACTGCTATTGCCACGAGACCTGGAGCAAGCGACGCTTCTTGGGCTCCGCGGACGCCTGCGATGCGGTCTGGACCTCGACGGCGCCCCCCGGCACCGTCAATGGCGCCATTTGTCAGCAGCTGGCCTGGGCCGCCCGGTATTTCGGGATCCGGCTCGACTGACATCGCAAGTCGGGATCGCCCAAGCCGTCTGCATGGCGGCCGTCCTGTCTTGCAATGGTTGCCGATCGGATGATGCTCGGCCGTTGTCGAGACCACGTGATGAGCTCGATCAGTTATACCAGTCTCATCTGAGATTTCGTCTCAGGAGTCTAGCGCAAGCCGCTGAG
>CAZGCI010000104.1:0-12699 GCA_964524185.1 uncultured Thiohalocapsa sp.
AGGCTGAGGGGCGCCGCCAGCGCGGCGGCGGTGCTGAGCGTCAAGGCGGTTGTGGACATGGTCTCCTCCTGCAGACGCCCCTGATCGGCGGGGCCCGAGGAGGAACATAGCCGCGTCTGTCACTTAGACAAGATCGAACTTTTCGACGTTTAGCATACTATTTTGACTATGAGTCAACGGTGGATTGCCGAAAAACCAGCAATGACGAGGGCTGCGAGGTTGCGCGCCGCGTAAGCGAGTGGGGGATTTTCCTGCATTGCGGAAAATACTTTAGCAACGACGTGCTTTGAGAATACGTGTACGTTCGGCGCCCGCGGGGTGCTGAGCGCTGCCGGAGTAGGGTGCAGTGCGTCGTGCAGGCAGCTTCACCCTGGAGCAAGCCGACAACGGTGGCTGGCTTCTTTTATCGCAATGTGAAATCTATTCCTCATTGCGAAAAAGTGAGGCAGGCATCACTCTGCATCCCATCCAGCGGTCACCACGCTGCGGCCTTTCTGCAACCTACGTTTTTTGGAGTCCTGCCATGTCCGCCGCCCTCAGCGCCGATGCGTTCCCAACCGCGGGCGAGACCCCCGCCTTCTGTGAGGGGGTGCTCTACCTCGGCGAGCCTAGCCCACACGACGCGGAGCTCGCCGCCGAGCCCATCATCGCGGCGGGTGCAACCGCTCTCGGTGACATCAACGCCGCCGCCGTCTATCAGACCCGGCTTGCCGCTGATGCGCTGCGCTATACGACGCTCCAGCTTTGCGCGTCCAAGCAGTCGGGCCACCCGGGCGGCTTCGCCAGCTCCGCGGACGCCGTTGCTGCGCTGCTGATGCTTGGGCACAAGAATCTGGTCACCGAGGTCGGTCACCACGCGCCCGGCTACTACAGCGCCATGTTCCTGGACGGTTCGCTCGCCGCCATGGGCATCGACACCATGACCGACCTGCAGGCCCGCTTCCGCGAGCGCGACGGGCTGCTCGGGCATCTCTCCGGCGCCATCCCGGGCCTGCTAGCGCCAGCCGGACCGCTCGGCCAGGGCCAGCACTTTGCGATGGCCGGGGCCTTTCTGCACCCGGACAAGCTCTTTCCCTGCACCATCGGCGACGGTGGTCTGGGCGAGCCCTACGTGCTAAGCGCAATGAAGCACTTCCACACGGCCTATCCGGATATCACCAACTTCCTGCCGGTGCTGGTCTGGAATGGCTACAGCCAGGAGCACCACGCCATGGTCTCGTTGATGGACAACGCGGCCATGACGGCGCTGTGGCGAGCGAACGACTTCGAGCGCGTCCTCCTGGTGGATGCCAAGGACTACGACGATGCGGCTCAGCCGGGCGCCTACGTGGACAGCACCCTGTTCGGTGACTCGGCGCGGGATGCCTTCACGCGCGCGGTGCTGGAGGCCATGCGCGACGCGGCCGATGCCGCGATGCACGGCACCCTCAGCGTCGTCATCGTCAAGCAGCTGAAGGGTGCTGGCGTGCACGCGCACGGTGCGAAGTCACATAACCTCTACCCCGGCGACACGGCGGACAAGCCGCACATCGCCGAGGCCCTGCGGCGCGGCGCCCTGTCCCCGCGGCAGTGGGCACTGGTGCGGGAGAACCTGTCCCGCGCCGGCGGCGGGCCGGCCGCCGAGGTGGCCGTCACCGAGCACGAGCGCGCCCTCGTGGACATTGGCACATTGGCCACCCAGACCTTCCCGGTGGGCGAGAAGGCCGTGCCGTCGACGGCCATGGCGGAGATGGTCGCGGCCCTCGGCGAGCGCGACCCGGCCTTCATCGTGAGCAACGCCGACGGCACCGAGGCGAGCGCGATGAAGGTCATCAACCAGCGCCTCAAGATCCGCCACCCCACCGACGACGACCTCTACCACCAGGGGCCCACGGGGCAGGTCTACGAGCCGCTGTCAGAGGATGCCTGTGCCGGCCTCGCCGCTGGCATCGCGCTATTCGGCGGGCGCTCACTGTGGCTCAGCTACGAGAGTTTCGCCATCAACGGCTGGCCTATCGTGCAGACCGTGGGCCAGGCCATGGCGGAGCTGCGCCGACGCACGCCGGCCGTAGTGACCATGTTTACCGCCGGCGCCTTGGAGCAGGGCCGCAACGGCTGGACCCACCAGCGCCCGGAGATCGAGAACTACCTCGGCGCGCAGCTGCGCAACGGCAACGTGTATCTGCTCTATCCCAGTGACGCCAATATGATCCAGGCCGCCTATGCCTGGGCCGTCGGGCAGTCCAACAAGGTCATCAGCATCATCGCCAGCAAGTCGGCGCTGCCGGTCTACACAACGCCGGGGCAGGCGCAACGGGCCATCACGGCGGGGGCTGTGACCCTGTACGAATCGGCCGCGGGCGATGGGCCGCTGGTCGTCTTCGCCGTCACCGGCGACATGGTGCTGCTGCCGGTGTTCGAGGCAAAGGAACAGTTGGAGGGGCAGGGCACGCGCGTGCGCATCGTCGCCATCGCCAATCCGCGCCGGTTCTTCCGCCCAGGCGATGTGGCCTGGCAGCACAGCGCCGAGCCAGACGGCGACTTCATGGACGACGCCGCCTTCGCTGCGCAGTTCGACGGCGATGCGCTGCTGGCCGTCAGCGGCGGCGGCAGCGCCGCGCTGGAGCCGGTGCTGCTGCGCAGCAAGTCGCCAGCGCGAGACCTCATCGCATGGCAGCGCGGCGAGACCACCGCCAGCCCAGCCGAGATCATGGCCTACAACGGCATGACAGGCCCTGCGTTGGCTGAGCGGGCGGCGCGGTTGCTGGGGTAGTCGGGGGTAAGGTGAAGGGCGAAGGGTGAAGGGTGAAGGGTGGAGGGTGGAGGGTTAAGGGTGAAGGGTGAAGGGTGAAGGGTGGAGGGCCTAGCAGCTGCCATCTTCGCCTTAACCCTTAACCTTTTACCCTTCTTTCACCCTTCAACCTCAACCGTCGAACCCCTCGCCTAAAACCCCCGCTCAAAGCCCGGCCCTTAAACTCCAACACGCACAACACCGCGCAGGTCCGACAACATCATGAGCGCCGCCCCGACCAAAATTGTCGCCATTGACGATGACCCCACGGGCTCCCAGACCGTGCACGGCTGCCTGCTCCTGACGCGCTGGGATGTCGCCACGCTGACCGCGGCGCTGACGGACGCCTCGCCCCTGTGCTTCGTGCTCAGCAATACCCGTGGCATGGACGCCGAGCGGGCGGCGGCGGTGACCCGCGAGATCTGCCGGAACTTACGCCTCGCGCTGGCGGACCTGGCAGCCGCGGGTCGGCCCGTGCAGCCGGTAATCGTCAGCCGCTCCGACAGCACGCTGCGCGGCCACTATCCGGTGGAGACCGACGTCATCGCCGCCGAGCTCGGGCCCTTCGATGCGCACTTTTTGGTGCCGGCCTTTTTCGAGGGCGGGCGCATCACCCGCGACGGCACGCACTATCTCCTCGTCGAGGGTCCTGATGGGCGCAAGCCCGTGCCGGTGCACGAAACGGAATTTGCGAAAGACTCCGTGTTCGGCTTCAGCACCGCCTTCTTGCCGGATTACGTCGCCGAGAAGACCGGTGGGCGGATTGCGGCCGCCGACGTGGAGCGCATCGGCCTTGCGGCGCTGCGCGGCGAGGCCGATGCGCTGCAACGGCGGCTCCTGCAACTGGCCGGCAACACCTGCTGCGCCGTCGACGCCGAGCAGCAGTCGGATCTGGACGCCTTCGCCGCCGCGGTGCTCGTCGCGGCGGGGCAGGGCAGGCGGTTCCTCTTCCGCAGCGCCGCCAGCCTGTTAACGGCGCTTGCCGCGCTGCCGCCCCAGCCCGTTGCACCCACAGAGATGGGCCGCTTCACCCGGAACGGCCGCCCGGGCGTGGTGCTCATGGGCAGCCATGTAGGCAAGTCGACGCGCCAACTGGAGCACCTGATGGCCAACGCCGACATCGCTGGGCTGGAAGTCGAGCTCGATCGGCTCGACGACGCCGATGGCCTCATCGCCGACCTCATCTCGGCCGTTGAGGCGGCGGCAGCCGAGGGCCGTGGCGCCGTCCTCTACACCAGTCGGGGCGAGCGCAGCTTCCCGAGCAAGGCCGAGCGGCTCGCCTTCGGTGACAGGGTGTCGGAGTTGTTGGTGCGCATCGTTCAGAACCTGCCGGCGGACATCGGCTTTCTGGTCAGCAAGGGCGGTATCACCTCCAATGACACCCTGAGCAAGGGCCTCGCGCTCACCACCGCCCGGGTGTTGGGCCAGGTGCGCGCCGGCTGCTCGGTGGTGCGCTGCCCGGCGGATCATCCGCGCTTCCCGGAACTGCCGGTGGTGATCTTTCCCGGGAATGTCGGCGGTGACGAGGCGCTGAGCGAGGCCTACCAAATCATGAGCGCCTCCCGACCCTGATCCCGGTCCCCGGGAGCGGCATCCTGATGCGACGGCGTCCACAGCCTTGCCGACTGAGTGTCGCGGCAGGGATGCCACCTCCACGGTGGAGGATGACCCATGGCTTGCAAGCCGGCCGGCTCAGCCGCAGCATGCAGGGCCACAGCGCGAATTCATGACAGTGCCATGCCCAGAGTCCCAGACGAACGCCCGCTGAATCCCAAGCCCGAGATCATGGATGCGCTGAAGCGCATCCTGCCCGCGGCCTCGGTGCTGTCGACGCCGGCAGAGCTCGGCCCCTACGAATGCGACGGGCTGACGGCCTTCGCGCAGCGCCCGCTGGCGGTGGCGCTGCCCGAGACCGTCGAGCAAGTACAGGCCGTGCTCAAGCTGTGCAGCGCAATGGGCGTGCCGGTGGTGGCGCGTGGTGCCGGCACCGGGCTCTCCGGTGGCGCGCTGCCGCTGGCGGACGGCGTGCTGCTGTCGCTGGCCAAGTTCAATCGGCTCATCGACATCGATCCGGATAATCGCACGGCGCGCGTCGAGCCCGGCGTGCGCAACCTCGCCATCAGCGAGGCGGCAGCACCCTTAGGGCTCTACTACGCACCGGACCCGTCGTCGCAGATCGCCTGCACCATCGGCGGCAACGTCGCCGAGAACTCCGGCGGCGTGCACTGCCTCAAGTACGGCCTCACCGTGCACAACATCGTCAAGCTCAAGCTGGTCAGCATCGACGGCGAGCTGTTCGAGGTGGGCAGCGACGCGCTGGATTCACCCGGGCTGGACCTGCTGGCACTGATGACGGGCTCCGAGGGTATGCTCGCCGTCATCGTGGGGGTGACCGTCAAGCTGCTGCCCCAGCCCGAGCGCGCGCAGGCGTTGCTCGCCGCCTTCGACAGCGTCGAGACGGCGGGCGCCGCAGTCGCCGAGATCATCGGCGCCGGCATCGTACCGGCGGGGCTGGAGATGATGGACAACCCGGCCATCCGCGCGGCGGAGGATTTCGTGCACGCCGGCTATCCGGTGGACGCGGCGGCGATCCTGATCTGCGAGCTGGATGGCTTCAATGCCGAGGTCTCGGTGGAGATCATGCGCGTGCGCGAGCTGCTGCTGGCTGCCGGAGCCAGCGACGTGCGCACGGCCCGCGACGATGCCGAGCGGCTCGCCTTTTGGAAAGGGCGCAAGGCCGCCTTCCCCGCAGTGGGGCGACTTTCTCCGGACTACTACTGCATGGACGGGACCATCCCGCGCAAGGCGCTGCCGCGGGTGCTGAACCGCATCGCGGCGCTGTCCAGCCAGTTCGGTCTGCGTGTGGCCAATGTGTTCCACGCCGGCGACGGTAACCTGCACCCGCTGATCCTCTATGACGCCAACATCCCCGGCGAGCTGGACCGCGCAGAGGAGTTCGGCGGCGAGATCCTGACCCTCTGCGTTGAGGTCGGCGGCACCGTCACCGGGGAGCACGGCGTAGGCGTCGAGAAGCTCAACCAGATGTGTGTGCAGTTCAACAGCGAGGAGCTGGCGCAGATGCACGCGCTCAAGGCCGCCTTTGACCCCCATGGGCTCTTGAATCCCGGCAAGGCCGTGCCGACGCTGCACCGCTGCGCCGAATTCGGCGCGATGCATGTGCACCAGGGCAATCTCAAGTTTCCAGAGCTGCCGCGGTTTTGACCCAAGCCCACACCGTGATGGACAAATCAGCCGAGCAGACGCCGGGCAAGCTGAACCACGTCCTCATCGACTTCGAGAACGTGCAGCCGAAAAACTTATCGCTGCTCTTGGGCAAGGGCTACCGGGTCTATGTCTTCGTCGGCGAACACCAGGCCAAGCTGCCCTTTGAGCTTGCGGACGCAATGCAGCAGCTCGGCGACGCAGGGCGGTATATCAAGATCACCGGACAGGGACGCAATGCGCTGGACTTCCACATCGCTTTCACTCTGGGAGAATTGGTGCAGATGGACCCCAACGGTTATTTCCATGTGATTTCCCGCGACACTGGCTTCGACCCGCTCATCAAGCACCTGCGCCAACGTGGTTTCGAGGCCCATCGGGAGCGAGATCTCGCCGAGATCCCCCCGCTGCGCACACCGGCCACCATGGCGGAGGGCGACAAGGTCGGCGTCCTCGTCCGCAACCTCGCCGGCCGCGGCTCGTCCCGCCCGCGTAAGGTCAAAACCCTGACCAACACCATCAACTCCTTGTTCAAGCCGAAGCTTGCGGAGGCAGAGGTCGAGGAGCTGCTCCGGGATCTCCAGCAGCACGGTTTCATTGTGCTCGATGGGGACAAGGTCTCGTATCGGCTGCCGCGCGACTGAGCGCTGTACGGATCGGTTTTTACCTTGAGACTGCCTGACGGCGCTGGATATTTGCAGCGGTCACCGTTTGGGCCAAGCCGCGGATGGGCTTTGATATGAACCAGCCATCGTCTTACCCCCAGCGCCACACCGCCGACGCCGAGTCGGCCCTCATCGAGCAGGTCCGCGCCGCCGCCGCCGCCGGCCGGCTCTTGGCCATCCGCGGCGGCGGCAGCAAGGCCTTCTATGGCAACCCGGTGACCGCTGACCGGGTGCTCGACTGCACCGCGCATGCCGGCGTGGTCACCTACGAGCCGACCGAGCTGGCCATCACGGTGCGCGGCGGTACGCGGCTTGTCGATGTCGAGGCGTTGCTCGCCGAGCATGGCCAACAGTTGCCCTTTGAACCGCCGCAGTTTGCCTCCGACGCCGCGCCGTCCCCCGCGACCATTGGCGGCGCCGTGGCCGCCGGCCTGTCCGGCCCCAGGCGACCCTATGCGGCGAGTGTGCGCGACGCGGTGCTGGGTGTGCGGCTGCTGAACGGGCAGGGGCAGGTACTGGAGTTCGGCGGACGGGTCATGAAGAACGTCGCGGGCTATGACGTCTCGCGGCTGATGGTGGGCGCCCTCGGCGTCCTCGGGGTGCTGCTGGAGGTCTCGCTCAAGGTGATCCCGCGCGCTGCGGGCAGCGTCACCCTGGTGCAGGAGGCGCCGCCGCGGCCGGCGCTGGCCTTGTTGCGGCAATATGCCTGCCGGGCCTTGCCCATCTCCGGCAGTGCCTGGCTGGACGGTCGCCTGTATCTGCGTGTCGATGGCGGTGAGGAGGCCTTGGCGGAAACCCATCGCCTCGTCGAGGGACAGCCAATGGACGGCGCCGATGTCTTCTGGCGTCACTTGCGCGACCAGCGCTTGGACTTCTTCGCCGTAGAGCAGCCGCTGTGGCGCCTATCGCTGCCGCCGGCGACGGCGGGGGACATGACCGCCGCGCTCGCGAGCGGCGAGCCGCTGGTCGAGTGGGGCGGCGCCCTGCGCTGGCTGCACAGCGACCTCCCGCCGACGCGCATACGCGCCGCCGCCCAGGCCGCCGGGGGGCACGCAACCTTGTTTCGCACGGGCGCCGGCGAGCATCCCACGGACGGCGTCTTCATGCCCTTGGCCGCGGTGCCGAAACGCTTGCACCACAATCTCAAGCGCGCCTTTGACCCGAAGGGGATATTGAACCCCGGCCGGCTTTATCCCGACTTTTAGGGTGCAGGGTGCAGGGTGCAGGGTGGCCAGTGGATGCCTTGAAAACTGGCTATTCCTCGGCCCTCGGCCCTGCCCCTGCCCCAGCCCTTCCCCCAATTGTGCAATTCAGCGCATCGGCTAAAAAGATGCGCCCGTAAGCGGTCTAGGCCCCATGCAAACTAAGCTTGTTGCAGCGCTGCAGGAGACCGAAGCCGGCCGTGAGGCCGATCGCATCCTGCGCAGCTGCGTCCACTGCGGCTTCTGCACCGCCACCTGCCCAACCTACCAGCTCCTCGGCGATGAGCTGGACGGTCCCCGCGGGCGTATCTATCAGATCAAATCACTGCTCGAAGGCGAGACGCCCACGCGCTCGGTGCAGACACACCTGGACCGCTGTCTGACCTGCCTCAATTGCATGACCACTTGTCCATCCGGTGTGCAGTACGATCGGTTGCTCGCCACCGGGCGGGAGCTGGTGGAAGAACAGGTGGCACGTCCCCTCGGCGAGCGGCTCATGCGGCGCGCGCTGAGACTCGTAGTGCCCTATCCGGCGCGTTTCTCGCCGCTGTTGAAGTTCGGCCAAAGGGTGCAGCCGTTGTTGCCGAGCGCGCTGCGGGCCAAGCTGCCAGCCACGCTGCCCCCAGGCGGTGGGCTCGGACAGCTGCCGCAGAACCGCCACCGGCGGCGCGTGATCATGTTGGAGAATTGCGTCGAGCCGACACTGACCCCTGCCGCCGTGGGTGCAGCCATCCGCGTTTTGGACGCTGTTGGCATTGAAGTGATCCGCCCCGGTGGCGGCTGTTGCGGTGCGGTCAGCGAGCACCTGGCGGCCGCCGACGAGGCCTGCGGCTTCATGCGCCGAAACATCGATGCCTGGTGGCCCTACATCGACCCCGCGGCCGCAGGGGCCGCGGCCGTGGAGGCGATCATCGTCACCGCCAGCGGCTGTGGTGCAATGGTCAAGGATTATGCCCATCACCTGCAAGATGACCCGGACTATGCCCAGCAGGCCGCGCGGGTGTCGGCGCTGGCCCGAGATCCATCGGAGCTGTTGTCCGCCGATGACCTCAGGCGCCTCCCGAGTCCGTTCGAGCGGGCCGATGGCGCCCGGCTGCCGCGCCGCATTGCCTTCCATCCACCCTGTACGCTCCAGCACGGCCAGGGGCTCATGGGCCGAGTGGAGGCGCTGCTGCGGGATCTGGGTTTCGAGCTGCTGCCGGTGCGGGACGCGCACAGCTGCTGCGGCTCCGCCGGTACCTATTCCGTGCTACAGGCGAAGCTGGCCAACCAGCTCCGCACGCGCAAGCTCGACGCATTGCAACAGGGCGCTCCGGCGCTCATTGCCACCGCCAATGTCGGGTGTCAGACGCACCTCGCCGGCGCCGCCGACGTTCCCGTTGTGCACTGGCTTGAGCTGTTCGACCCGGCGCCGGCGGCGCGCCCGTGGCAGGCGCATGCCGATAGCGCCGGCGTGGACGCGGCCGCCTAGCGTTTCGCCTCGACTCTGCCGGGGCGGTAGCCGGCCGGGCAAGCCCGCATGGTGCGGGCTATCATGCCGGCCAGTCCGTCATCACCGCAGGGAGAACTCGCCCATGACCCGAACCCGTTGCCTGACGGCACCCATGCTGGAGGAGGGCATGCGCCACGAGGCGCGGCTCGCCTTCACGCGCGAGCAAGTGGATCAGTATTGTGACTTGGTCGGCGACCACAATGCGATCCACCGCGATCTGGACGCTGCGCGCATGCGCTTCCCGGATATCCATGACATCGTCGTGCCGGGCGGGCTGATTCAGACCAGCATTTCCGCCCTGTTTGGCACCCTGTTCCCGGGTGACGGCACCCTCGGTTTGACCTTTTGCCCGGAGCGTTTTCGCCGACCCGTCTGCCCCGGTGACGAGATCACTGTGATCCTAACGATCGCGCGTATCCTGCGCGGCAGCATCATCGATATGGCCATCCGGGTGCAGGACCTATCAGGGGAACCGCTGACGTCCGGCACGGCGCGACTGCTGGCGCCCGACCAGGCCTACCAGGATTGGTGGCAAGAGAACGTGGACGCCACCACCGAGAGTGGCTGCTGAGCCCAAGGGTCCGCAGCCGGAGGCGGCGGAGCGCGACCGTCGCCCTACTCGACCGTGCTCACGCCTCGACTCGCGGTTCCATCCTGTCCAGGATCACCCGCCATGCCCTGAGCTTCTGCTCAAAGCGCAGACCGGCATGCGCGGGGCTGGTGGACGGCAGCCGCAGGCGCTCCCTGGCGGCATGGGCGTCGCACAGCGTCGGCAGTACACGACGGCGGAATATTCCCTCTGCGGTGCCGCCGTTGAAGGCGATGCAACGGATCGTTGGCTGGGCCGAAAACAGGGCCGCAAAGTCGTTCACCTGTACTGTCTCCGGACGGATGCTTGCATCCAGGCTGCCCGGCCGCGCGCAGGCGGAGATAACGTCCCAGAGCGCGATGCCCTGCTCGCGCAGCGCTTGCCCGCGCCGCGCGTAGCTGCTTCCGGGCGGCAGCCCAAGCAGTAGCTCGATGATGGGCCAAAAGGCGTTGCGCGGATGGCCGTAATACCGCTGCGCCGCCAGTGACGCCTCGCTCGGCATAGAGCCCAGAATCAACACCCGCGGTGCCTCGCCCAGGATCGGCGGGAAGGCGCTGCGGATGATGGCTGGCGCGGGGCGCTGCGGCTGCCTTGCAATGGGCTTGGGCATCCGGCTCAGCCGGTTACGATGACTGCCACGCCGGCCACCATCAGCGCGCCGGCGGCGAGGTGTGAGCGCAGCCCCGCCTCGCCGAACAGGAGTGCGCCGTACAGGATGCCGAACAAGAGGCTGGTGCGCTTCACGGCCACCATGTAGGCCACTTCCACCCGGGCGATCGCCTCGAAGTGGGCAATGATCATGACCCCGTTCAAGGCCGCCACGGCCAGCACGGCGCGCGGCCGGCGCCAGAGCCCGCGCAGTCCGAGCCGCTGCACGGGCTGTCGACGCCGACGTCCAGCGGTGCTGCGCCGGTGCGGCACCAGCGCCCACACCAGCGGCATCACCAGCCCCAGCACGACGAAGTAGAAGGGCCCAAAGTACCGCGGCGGCAGGTAGCTCAGCACCGCCTTGCCCATGGTGGCGGTGAAGGCGAAGATCACCGCCACCGCCAGCATCATCCGCGAGCCGGGCTCGCGGATGATGGCCGCGAGCGGTGCGCCCCAGCTCCTGTAGTCCATGAGTCGGGCATGCCGGACGTTGAGCAGCCAGGCGCCCGCCACCACCAACAGCACGCCTGCGGCGCCCTGCATGGAAACCGTCTCCCCCAGGAGCCAGTGCCCGATCACCAGGACGAAGGCCGGCGTGAAGGCGAGATAGGGCACCGTCAGTGCCAACGGATGGTCGCGAATGGCGGCCATGTACAGGAGCATCGCCGCGATCTCCAGCGGAATCATGGCCGTCAGCCAGCCCCAGAAGGGCGCTGGCAGGCTGGACAGCGCGGGCATGCCGAGCAGCAGCGGGGCCAGCAGCAGGCCGCTCAGGGAGAAGCGCACCAGGCTGATCTCCGCCGCCGAATAGTCGCCGAGCCAGGCCTTGGTGGCGGCATCCGCGGACGCGAGACTGATCGCGGCCAGGAGCGCGAGCAGGAGCCAGTCCATGTCGCGGCGCCGAGCCTGGCTCAGCCGGCTGGCTGGTCGAAACGGTAGCCCAACAGCTCGATGTCGCGGGCGAAGTGGCGCGCTACCAGCGCCGCGGTCGCGTCGTCGTAATAGCCGCGATAGTCGCGGGCGCGGTCGGTGGCCTGCCGGCGGTGCGGCAGCTTGACCTGAGTGAGCCCAATCCGCCGGCAGGCCTCGTCGAAATCGTCGTGCAGCCGTTCGTAGCGGCCTATGAAGTCCATGACGATGTCGCCGCGCAGATCGATCAAATAGTCCGTCTGCAGCTCGATGGACGTGTCCACGTGGAATTGGTAGGGGCGTGCCGGGTCGAGCTTCCAGCGCAGGAAGTCAGCGAAGGTCTCGTGGCGACCCAGGAACTGGGGCCGTTCCCGGCGGATATGGTGGAAGGAGCTCACCTGCAAGTCCCAGGGGTTGCGGACGAAGGCGAACTTGAATAGCTCATCGAACCAGGCCTTCGGCATCAGCTCCTTCGCGGCGACCACCTTGGCATGCCGCGGCAGCTTGGTGGCGATGCGATGTCCGCTCAGATGACTGAACCGGCTACAGAGGAACATGGGCCAATACCAAGGGTCCGCCCAGCGGCCGCGTTGCAGCGCCGCGCGCACGCTGGTGCCACCGGTCTTGGCGATATGTACGAACAGAAAACGGTGTTTCGGCGACAGCAGCATGGGGCGGCATTGTAGCCGCAAGCGGGGCCGCGGCCGCGTACCCGCTCCACCTGCCGTCGCGCTCGCCTGACGGGTGACGTGCGGTGCTGACCGCAACCGCAACAGGCGCGGGCATTTGCAGGCGCGCCGAAGTGGCCAACTATGCGCTCTAGGGAGACACCGATTGATTGGCCATCCTGGCCAAAAATCGGGCGGGCGTCCTCCCCCGCACGGGAAACGCCAATAATCGGCGTTTCCCCAGGGGCGACGTATTCATTGCCGCTGCAGCGGGGCAGCGAGGTGGATGGCTTGCAGTGCAGGCAACGGGCGGCGACAGGCAGCCGCCGCCCGGCGCTCCAGACCGGAGCGATGGGGTCTCGGCTTAGGCGAGCTCGTCTGCGCCGATCTGCTTCATCAGGCCAAAGCTCTTGACGAAGGGGCCCGCCATGCGCGGATCCTTGATCATGGCAGCGTAGTCGCCGTGCTTGAACTTGAGTTTGCCGGTGGCGTAGGCGGTGCCCATGCCCATCATGCCGATGCCCTTCTTGACCC
>CAZGCI010000105.1:0-12657 GCA_964524185.1 uncultured Thiohalocapsa sp.
CCGGACACGATTGCGGCTGAGGCCGCCCCGGCCGAGCCGTCCCCACCCGCGCTGCCATCGGCGGAGACGGCGGCAAACCAGACCCCCTTCGGCGCCGGGGACACAGCGTCCGAGGATGACAGCGACACGACAAGCGCGTTCCGGCCCCACGCCGGCGACGAAGTCCAGCGCTGCATCAATGCGCTGCAGCAGGCCTTCGGCCCGCGCATTGAGCGCATCCTCGGCGCGCGCGGCGGCCTAATGGTGGTGCTGGATCAAGTCGATGACAGCGACGACCGGCGCAGCGCAAACCTCTCGGATCGGGTTCCCATCGCGCTCATCGACCGCCGCACGCTGCACGGACTCCAGCGCCTCGGCGCCGCCTCCCCCACGGCGGACGCAGCAGACCTCTACCAGGCCCCGACCGCGGCGCACGCGGCGGTGCCGGCGGAACCGCCGCAGCTGCGTCACGCCCGCCAAAAGCTGGAAGCCGCCGAAGTCTTGTTGCGCCAGGCGTGTCCCGCGCCGGTGGCAGAGCTGCTGCTCGGGGCCCTGCTCAGCGCCGCCGCCCTGCGTGCCGGGCGCGACGCCCCACCCGAGCCCAGCCGCACAGCCGTTTGGCTCTACAGCGAGGCCATGCCTGCGGGGCGACTCAGCCCAGACGACGCAACGCTGATCATGCGCGCCCACAGCCTTGCCCAGGCCAGCGATGACATCCCGCCGGACCTGCTAACGGCCCTCGCCGGCGATGCGGCGGCATTCGTCGCCGGCACCGAGGCCGACGGGCTCGCCAGGCCGAGCCAGAGACCAACGCACGAGCGCGTCATCGAGACGACCACCGGTCGTTGACTGGCCAGGGCGAAGCGCGGAAGCGCGCTCGCCATTCCACTGTGCGTTGCCCTTGCTGCGCGGGCTCGACTTGCTTATAGTCGCTGGCTCGCTTGGACCTGGTCCAAGCGCCCCACCGCCGGTGTAGCTCAGCTGGTAGAGCAACGCATTCGTAATGCGTAGGTCAGCGGTTCGAATCCGCTCACCGGCTCCAGCAAAGCCTCGTCCCAGTGTCAGCGTCGGCTCGCAGGCCGGCGGGCTCGCTCGCCACCGTTTTGCCTCAGACGCGCCTTCGGCACGCTGCGGCCGCCGGCGTATTGACGCTCCGATTGCAGATCTTGGCGCCGGCGAACGTGATCGAAGCCCCTGAGTCTCCCTAACCACCCGATGACGGTGCACATCCTCGGCCTCTCCGCCTACTACCACGACAGCGCTGCCTGCTTGGTGCGCGACGGAGAGATTGTCGCGGCAGCGCAGCAGGAGCGTTTCTCGCGCAAGAAGCACGATGCCCGCTTCCCGGCGGACGCCATCCGCACCTGCCTGGACCTCGGCGGCATCGGCCTCGCTGAGCTGGATCACGTGGTCTTCTACGACAAGCCGCTGGTGAAGTTCGAGCGGCTGCTGGAAACCTATCTGGCCTACGCGCCGCGGGGTCTGACGCAATTCCTCCAGGCGATGCCCGTCTGGCTTAGCGAAAAACTGATGCTGAAGGACCTGCTGCGCCGGGAGCTCGCCGCACTGCCGGGGGCACCACCCCTGGAGGCCCTACCGGTACTCAAGTTCACGAGCCATCACCAGTCCCACGCCGCCTCGGCCTTCTTCCCCAGCCCCTATTCCCACGCGGCGGTGCTGTGCATGGACGGCGTCGGCGAATGGGCCACCACCTCCGTGTGGCTGGGGGAGGACAACCGGCTCACGCCGCAGTGGGAGATCCAGTTCCCGCACTCCCTCGGGCTGCTGTACTCCGCCTTTACGTACTACACGGGCTTCAAGGTCAACGCTGGCGAATACAAGCTGATGGGCCTCGCCCCCTATGGTGAGCCCAAGTACCAGGACCTGATCATGGAGCACCTGTTGGCGCTCAAGGACGACGGCAGCTTCCGCATGAACATGCGCTACTTCAGCTATGCCACCGGGCTCACCATGACCAGCCGGGCATTCCACAAGCTATTCGGCGGCCCACCGCGGCAGCCAGAGTCGCCCATCACGCAGCGGGAAATGGACCTGGCGGCGTCGGTGCAGGCCGTCACCGAAGAGGTGGTGCTGCGGCTCGGGCGGACGGTGCATCGGGAGCTTGGCGCGGAGCATTTGTGCCTTGCCGGTGGCGTGGCGCTCAACTGTGTCGCCAACGGGCGGCTCAAGCGCGAAGGGCCCTTCCGCGACATCTGGGTGCAACCGGCGGCGGGCGATGCCGGCGGTGCCCTCGGCGCGGCGCTGTCCGTTTGGCACGAGTATTTGGACCAACCGCGCAACAGCGCCCCGCTGACATCTGCACCGGGTCCAGTAGACGCTGCGCCATCCGGCCCATCATGGGCAGCAGGCGGCGGGCAGGACCGCATGCGCGGCGCCTTCCTCGGACCAAGCCACGACAACGCCGAGATCGAGACCTACTTGCGGGACCAGGGCGCACCTTACCGCCGTCTCAACGACGATGCGCTGATGCCGGCGCTGGCGGAGCTGCTGGATGCGGGGCAGGTCATTGGCTGGTTTCAGGGGCCCATGGAGTTTGGTCCGCGCGCGCTCGGCGGTCGCTCCATCATCGGCGATCCGCGCAACGCCGACATGCAGTCGACCATGAACCTGAAGATCAAATACCGCGAGTCCTTTCGGCCCTTTGCGCCGGCGGTCCTCGCCGAGCAGGTCTCGGACTGGTTCGAGCACGATGGGCCGAGCCCCTACATGCTCATGGTGGCACCTGTGGCGGTGGCGCACCGACTGGCCCATGGCGATGCCGAGCCGCAGCGCTTCGGCATCGACAAGCTCAAGGTGCCCCGCTCACAGGTGCCGGCTATCACGCATGTGGACTATTCGGCCAGGCTGCAAACGGTGCATCGGGAGACGAATCCGCGCTTCCACCGACTCATTCGGAGCTTCGCCACGCGCACCGGTTGCCCCATGGTGGTCAACACGTCCTTCAACGTTCGCGGCGAGCCCATCGTGGCAAGACCTGCGGATGCCTATCGCTGCTTCATGCGCACCGAGATGGACGCCTTGGTGCTGGAGAACTGCCTGCTGCTCAAGTCAGAGCAACCGGCCATCGCACGTGACGAGCGCTGGCAAGACGAGTTCGAGCTGGACTGACGCAAGCGCCGCCCTGACCTCAAGATGCACGACATTCCAGAGCTCGACGCCCCCGGCCTGCGCCGCTTCGCCCTCACCACCGCCGCCATCGTCGCTGTGCTTTTCGGCACGGTGCTGCCGCTGCTCGGCGGCTTCGGCTGGCCCCTGTGGCCCTGGGTGCTGGCGGCGGTCCTAGCGCTCTGGGGACTCATCAAGCCTGCAAGCTTACGGCCCGTCTACCGGGGCTGGATGCGCTTCGGCCAGCTCGCGAGCCGCGTCATGACGCCGCTGGTGCTGGGGCTGGTGTTCTTCCTGATGTTCCTGCCCATCGGGCTTGTCATGCGCCTTGTCGGCCACGACCCCCTGCGCCGTCGGCTCGACCCGAAGGCCGCCAGCTACCGCATACCGAGTCGGCCTGCACCGCCGGGGTCCATCGAGCGGCCGTACTGACTCCATCCCAGGCGGCACCCGCGTGCCGCTGCGCCCACCGCAACCCCCGCCCCGCTCCGATCGGCTGCACGTTGATTGACACTCGTCAATCGGCAGTCCGTCCGCACTCACTCCGATACCGGTCTTGAGCCGCCTCAAGGTTGGTGACTCAACCTCGGTCGACACTCGAAAGACCCCGATGGGACCAGCGCCCTCACCGCATGCGCGGGTTAGCACGCGCCCTTGGGCCTGTCGCGGCTGTCAGTGCCACCTAACGTCCGAGGAGAGCCGAATGAATCATACGAGCCGCGGTCCGCTGCCACCCCCGGCCTTACGCACACGCCTGCATGCGCTGCGCGCCTTGCCGCTGGCGGCACTGCTGTTGCTGTTTGCCGCACAAGTCCATGCCGTCCGTCCCGCGGGCCAGCCCGGCGTCGATTGGGGTGATCCCAAGGGGCAGGAGTGCGTGGACTGCCACATGACCGAAAACCCGGGCCTGTATTGGGAGTGGAACCACAGCCAGCACGGCCAAAACGGCGTCACCTGCCTGGACTGTCACGAGGCCAACGAGGGCGAAGTCGACGCCTGGCGCCACGAGAACACCTACGTGTCCATCGTCGTCACGCCGAAGGACTGCTCCAAGTGTCATCAGAAGGAGTTCGAGGAGATGGACGGCTCGCACCACGCCAAGGCGGGCCAGATCCTGGGCTCGCTGGACAATCTGCTGGGCGAGGTGGTCGGCGGCCCGGCCGCTGTCAACGCCGGCTGCAAACAGTGCCACGGCGGCGAGCTGGAGTTCATCACGGAGGGCAGCCGGAAGGACATCGGCCGGCCCAAGCCCGGCAGCTGGCCGAACACCGGCATCGGCCGCATCAACCCCGACGGCAGCCTGGGCTCTTGCACCGCCTGCCACGCGCGACATCGCTTCAGCAAGGCCCAAGCCCGCACGCCCGACACCTGCGGCAAGTGCCATGTCGGCCCAGACCATCCGCAGATCGAGGTCTACAACGAGTCCAAGCACGGCATCATCTACCGCGCCAAGATGGATGAGATGAACCTGGAATCGGACAAATGGGTCGCCGGCATCGACTACAGCGCCGCCCCCACGTGCGCCACCTGCCACATGAGCGCCGCACCCGGCGAGGCCAGCACGCACAACGTCGGCGAGCGCATCTCTTGGACGCTTAGGCCGCCCATCTCGACCAAAATCAACCTGGTCAAGCTCGAGAACGGTGACGAGTTCGACGTCCCCGAAGGCGATGAAATCCCCGCCGTGGGCGACGCGGCCAAGGGCTCGACCGTCGTCGAGGTGCTGACCTGGAAAGATCGCCGCAATAAGATGGAAGGCATCTGCTACGCCTGCCATGAGAAGAGCGTCATCGACGGCCACTACGAGCAGTTCGACAACGTCGTCGACCTCTACAACGAGAAGTTCGCCAAGCCCATCGCCGCGGTCATGGGCAAGCTCAAGGACGGCGGCTACATCACCCCGGCACCCTTCGATGAGAAGATCGAGTGGACCTGGTGGGAGATCTGGCACCACGAGGGTCGCCGCGCCCGCCATGGCGCCTCCATGAGCGGACCGGACTACACCTGGTGGCACGGCATGTACGAGGTGGCTCAACACACCTACTTCAAGTGGATCCCGGAACTGCATGACGTCGTGCGCAAGAAAGACGGCAACGAAGACTTCGCCGTCGCGCTCTTGGAAGAGCACTTCAAGCCCATCGAAGGCCATGACTGGTACTTCAACGGCATGAGCAAGGACCAGCTGGAGACCGTGCGCAAGGGCTTCGAGGAGCGCTATGGCGAGGGCGCCTTAAAGTAACCACCGACCACGCAACAATCGCGGCAGGGACGCCGCATCCCGCAGGAGATCTTCAATGCAGAGGCTTCTTCGACTCATCGTCGCGCTGACGGTGGTCCTGCTCACCGCAGCCCTGATTGCGGCACCGACCGCAGAAGACGGCGGCACCGCTACCCCCGAGCTGATCCGCCAGGGCGAGGTCCAACTCGCCGGGCACGACATCGACGGCGCCATCGCCACCTTCGACGCGGCCGTCGCCGCCAACCCCGACTCGCCACTTGCCCGCACCCGCCTCGGCGGCGCCTACCTGCTCGGCCAGCGCTATACCGACGCAATCGACCAGTTCCAGCAGGCCATCGCCCTCGACGCCGACAACGCCGGCGCCTTCATCGGCATGGGCATGGCCTATCTGCACGGCAGCCAGAGCGGTCCCGCCCGCGCTGCCTTCGACGAGGCAAAGCGCCTCGACCCGACCAAAAGCGCGGACCTCGACGCTCTGCTGCGCCGCTTGGCGTTAAACGCCGCCGCCGAGCATCCGCATCACGGCCGCTGAACCAAGCCCAGGGCGCGCCACCGCTCGGCGCGCGCCAGTACCCGCTCAGAAGCGGTCGGTCACCATCACGTCCGCCAGCGGCAGCTGACCCGGCTTGGGCCAGGGCGCCTTGGTGCCCTTGCCGATGGCGATGATGTAGGCGATGGCGTGGTCCGCGGGCAGGTTGATGATCCGGCCCACTGCATCGAAGTCGAAGCCGTCCATCGGGCAACTGTCGTAGCCGAGCTCCTTTGCCATCAGCATGATGGCCATGCCGGCGAGTCCGCAGGAGCGCATGCCCTCGTCGCGCTCCACCTCGGGTTTGTCTTTGTAGTACGCCGCCAACGCTGGCAGCAGGAAATCTTTCACCGCCTGCGGCGCCTCACGCCAGTAGCGCTCCGGCTCATGATCCCAGGCCTTGGTGTCGAAGCAGAGCACCAAGAGCTCCGAGGCATCCGTCACCTGCGCCTGATCCCAGGCCACGGCGCGAATCGCCTCACGCTGCGCCTGGTCGCGCACGCGCACGAAGCGCCAGTTCTGGATATTGAACGCAGTGGGCGCGAGGATGGCGTGCGCCATGATGTTGCGGAAGGTCTCCTCCGGCATCTGATGGTCCGGGTCGAACCACTTGACGGCGCGGCGGGCGTTGAGTGCTTCGCTGACGAGCATGTGTGACTCCTTCGAGTTTAATGGCGGGGCCAGGTCAAGGCCGACAGGTTGTGACGAGGCGCGGTTCAACCAACTCGCCCGGGACATGGGGGGGCGCCGTCCATCCGCCATGCCCTATCGCCGGCGCTGCGCTTAGGGAGATGCCGCTGCGCCGCTTAGCGTGATCGTTGCTGCGCGCCGTCGTGCGCGTGCACAGCCCACACGGCTGCCTCGACCCGGGTCTTGAGTCCGAGCTTCCTCAGCAAGTGCTTGACGTGGACCTTCACGGTACCGACGGCGACGTCGAGCTCGCGCGCGACGAGCTTGTTGCTATAGCCGCGGGCGAGGAGGTCTAGGATCTCGCGCTCGCGGGGCGTCAGCCCCGCCTGATCCGGGTGGGTCGGACCGGCAGGCCCCTCGCGCAGGGCCCGCGCGATGAGCTCCGTGAGCTGCGGGCTGATGACGAGGCGCCCGCGCATGGCGTCTTGCAGCAAGGCGAGCATCTCCTCGGGCTCCATATCCTTCAGCAGATAGCCGTCGGCGCCCGTGCGCAGCGCCGCCACCACGTCGGCCTCATGATCTGAGACGGTCAGCATCACGACGCGGGCGTCGAGCGAGGCGTCGGCACGCAGCCGACGCAGGGTCTCGAGGCCATCGAGGCCCTTCATATTGAGGTCCAGCAAGATCAGGTCCGGCCGCAGCTCCCGCGCCAGCCGCAAGCCTGCAGCGCCGTCCGCGGCCTCGCCCACCAGCGTCAACGCGGGCTCCATGTCCAGCAGGTCCGCAACGCCCTTGCGGAATAGCGGGTGGTCGTCGATGACCAGCACGCGGGTCTCCAGGGCCTCGGTCATATGGACACTCCGGATCGGGCACTGGGTGCGATCGCGGTGACGCCGCTCGCCGGCGTATCGGCCTCTGGTGCCTGCGCGAGCGCAGTTGCGTCGCGCAGCACGCGGGGTGGAAACCGGAGCACCACCCGGGTGCCGCCGCCGCCGCGCGCCTGGATGCCGAGCACCCCGCCCAGGCTCTGGGCCCGCTCGCGCATGATGCTGGTGCCGTGGTGGAGCATGGCTGCGCTGCGGATCTCGGCTTCGTTCACATCGGGCGCTGGATGGCCCACGCCGTCGTCACCCACGACGACGCACACGTTGCCGGCGGCTTGGCCGATGATCACCCAGCAGCGCCCGGCGCCGGCATGACGCACAACATTGGAGAGGGCCTCGCGCACGATCTGGAGCACATGGACCTCCTCATTGGCGCTGAGCAGCCCCGGCGGCAGTCGGTCCCGTAGGTGGATACGCAGAGCGCCGCGCTGCTCGAACTCTCGCACCGTGTCGCTCAGCGCACTGCCCAAACCGGCGCCGTCCATGCGCAGCCGAAAGGTCGTCAATAGCTCGCGCAGCTGGCGATAGGCACTGGCGAGGCCGCTGCGCATTTCGGCAAGGATGTCCGCGGGCGTCGCAGTGGCGTGGTGTGCAACCGGCTGCGATGCTGCGGTCGCCGGCGGCTGCGCGGCACGCAAGGAGGCCTCCAAACGGGCCGCCTGGATCTTCAAGTAGGACAGCGACTGCGCGAGGGAATCATGCAGTTCCCGCGCGAGGATGCTGCGCTCCTCATGGAGCACCAGCCGGCGGCTCTCGCGCATGCGTGCACGCAATGCCAGCGCCGTGGTGAGGTGGGCGGCGAGGGACTCCAACAGTGGCCGCTGCCAGGACTCAAGCCGCCGCCCCCGCGCCGGCTGCACCCGCAGTAGGCCAAAGCGCTGCTCCGCATCGCCCACCGGGAACGCCAGGAGTGGCGGCAGACGCTCGTCACCTGGTGCCATCGGCGCAGGGTGCGTGACTGCGCCGTCGGTCGCCGCGCCGCAGAGCCGACAGTCCGCCGGGCGTGCCTCCGCGAGCGCGGCTCCGCCGTCTGCTGCCAAAGCGACGGTGCCGATGCACCCGCAATCGGTCGCCCCGGCACCGTCGCGCAGGCAGAGCACCACCTCGGCAAGACCGAGCTGAGTGCGCACGTCGATGAGAACGCGCCGGAGCAGATCCTCGGAGATGGGCGCCTCGTCCAGGATGCGGCTGGTGCGATACAGCAGTTCCAGTGAGCGGTTGGTGCGCACCAGGTCCCGGGTCTTTTCGGCGACGCGTTCCTCCAGCTCCTCGTAGATCTGCGAGAGGCCGCCGGTCATCTGATTCATGGCCGCCCCCAGCCGGCCCAGCTCATCGCTGCCGGCAACTCCGGCCCGGGTGGAGAAGTCGCCGCGGCGCACGCGATCGGCACAGTGCAGCAGCGCTCCCAGGGGCTTGACCACCCGACGCTGGACGACCACCAGCGTCACCGCCACGGCGATTAAGGTCAGCACCAAGGCAACGATCTGCAGCCAGCGCAGCAGCGCAATGCGCTGCTCCGCACGCTCTTCCAGCATCCGCACCAGGGCGTGGATGTCGGCGACAAAATCGTCCACTGCCGCAAGATAGATCTCGCGCGCTGCCGCAGCGTCACCGCGCTCGGTCGCGGCGCTGAACGCCGCCACCGAGCGGCGCATCTCATCCACCCAGCGCCACCGCACCCGCTCGTAGGCGAGGCGCACCGGGTCGTCGGCGGCGGTCGGCAGGGCATCCATCAGCCGGTTGCTCGTGATGCGCTGCTCATATTCCTCGGCCAGACGCGCTGCCAGCCGCTGGCGCTCGGGGAGCGGCAGGCTCGAGTCGGTCAGCGCCGTGGCGATGCGGTAAGACTGCATGCGCAGGGTACCCGACTGGTTGACGGCCGTGGCCATGCCGCGGTTGATCTGAGCGACGACCATGGAGCCCACCATGCTCGCCACGCCGAGACCCACCACCGCCGCCATCAGCGGACCAACGATGGCCACGATGGAGCGTCGCTGAGGTAAGGGGGCAGGGATCGGCATCGGGACAAGACGCTGCGCTTGACAGGCGATAGCGGAAGGCGACTGTCGCGACCATAGCAGCATCCTGCCGCTGCGGTGCTTGGCGGGCAGAAATTCAGGCGTACCCCCCAAAAGTCAGAGCACGCTGCAGCAGCCGCGCAACATGGCTGCGCAACCGTTGAAATTTCTTATATTCAGATACTTATAAACCGATACCGACTACCACTAAAGAGGTAATACACCGCACACGCTCGGTCTTTGGGCACCTTGTAGCGGGCCTCTGGGAGCCTAGGCTTGCGCCATATCAAGTAAGCACCCGTCATTTTTGGGGTGTTACGGAGCGCAGCCGATGGACTCCAAGTGAATATTGAAGACCGCGAAAAGACCTGTCTTGATCTGCTGGCCCGGGCGCCGGGCTTTCCCGCATTGCCGCCGGACGCAACGCGTTTTATCGCCGGCGGTTGCCACCGCCGCACCGCTTCCCGGAACCAGCTGCTCTATGAAAAAGGCGAGCGGCTGCGGGGCTTCTTCGTGCTCCTGGACGGGCGCGTGAAACTGGCCGTGCTATCAGCGGAGGGAAGCGAGCGGGTGTTGGACATCGTGCTGCCGGGGCAGACTTTTGCGGAGTCTGCAGCGCTGCTGGGTCGGCCCTGTCCGCTCTATGCACAGTCGCTCAGCAACAGTCGGCTCTTGTTCGTGGAGCTGAACCGCGTGCGGGAGGCCATTGCGCGCTGGCCAGCCGTTGCGTTTGCGATGCTGACGCTGGTGGCCGAGCGCAACCAGCGCCTGACCCATGACCTGGAGGCGTGCTGCCTCCACTCAGCCACGCAGCGCCTGGTGGGATATCTGCTGCGCGAGGGCGTGAGCGACCCTGAGCATCCGGATGCCGCGCGCCTCACGCTGCCCGCGGCAAAAACCGTTGTCGCCTCAAGCCTCAACCTGTCCGCCGAGACCTTCTCCCGAGAGCTCCACGGGCTCGCGCATCGCGGCCTGGTCAGCGTCGAACGCCGCGAGATCCACATTCCGTCCCTGCTGCTCTTACGCCAGCTCGCTGGCGAGACCCCGAGTCCGAGTGCAGCAAACAGGTGCCGGGTCATCACCGGCGAATCGGATACCGCAACGGGGGCTGCGGCGACCGGGGTCGGCCAGTCCGACGCGAATAACCATTGACGACGGTCAAGCAACCGAGTGCGCCCGAGCCAACCTTGAGACGGCTCAAGAACAATCGGGCATGCCGGCGCTTAGCTTACGCGACTCGATCGTCCCAGCAGGATTGCCCAACACCGGAGTCCGGCGCATGAACATCTGTAGTTGTGTCGTCCATAGCCGCCCCGGCACCGGCGCCCAGGTGGCAGCCCGGCTGGCCCAGTTGCCGGGTGTGGAGGTCCACGCTGGCACCCCGGCGGACTACACCAAGCAGGAGAACCGCTCCAGCCAGGGCCACCAGGCCGCCGAGGACGCTGGCCTAACGTGCATCGACTGCCACAAGGGCATCGCCCACAGCCTGCCGATGCAGTACGACCCGGAGCAGGACGCGCCGGGCACGAGCGTCTTCTACAGCCGGCTAGAGGACCCGCACGCGGGTACCAAGACGCCGGCGGCGCAGAAGTAGGCCGAAAGCCGACCGCGGCGTCGCGCCGGCGCAGCATTCGCCGCGCTTCAAGGCCGCGGCTTGCCGCAGCACGGCAAACCGCCGAGGGCATAGGCGCCGCGCCAGTCAGCCAAGCGTGCAGTGCGCGCAGTCACCGGCACCAGTGCGACGCCAAATCCCGCAAAAACAGGCGCGTTACAGGGCGCTCGGCGATGACCGCGCGCTTGCTCGGAACGGTTAACATCCACATCTGCCCGATTCACGCATCCGACAGGCAAGACTGCAACGCCATGCCGCAACCACAAACCCAGCTCATCGACCGCTTCGGCCGGCAGATCACCTATGTGCGCCTGTCCGTCACCGACCGCTGCGACCTGCGCTGCGTGTATTGCATGGCGGAGGACATGACCTTTCTGCCGCGGGCACAGGTGCTCACCCTGGAAGAGATCGTGCGCCTCGGGCGCTGCTTCAGCGAGCTCGGCGTCACCAAACTGCGCGTCACGGGTGGCGAGCCGCTGGTGCGGCGCAACGTGCTCTGGCTGTTCGAGCAGCTCGGCGCCCTGGCTGGCATTCGGGACCTGACACTCACCACCAACGGCACGCAGTTGCCAAGGTACGCCGCGGCGCTCAGGGCCGCCGGGGTCACCCGCATCAACATCAGCCTGGACTCGCTGCAGCCCGATCGCTTCCGCGCCATCACCCGCAAGGGCGAGCTGGATCAAGTGCTGGCCGGCGTCGACTCGGCACTCGCCGCCGGCTTCGAGCGGGTCAAGCTCAACAGCGTGGTGCTCAAGCATCGTAATCACGACGAGGTCTGCGACCTGGTGCGGTTCGCGCTGGAGCGCGGCATGGATCTCAGCTTTATCGAGGAGATGCCGCTCGGCGTTATTGGTGACCACGACCGCGCCGAGGCCTTCTACTCCAGCGAAGAGAACCGCCGCGACCTGTCAGCGCGCTTCGAGCTCATCCCCACCACCGAGACCACCGGCGGCCCGTCCCGCTACTGGCGCGTCGCCGGTTACAACAACCGAATCGGCTTCATCTCCCCGCACAGCCACAACTTCTGCGGCGACTGCAACCGCGTGCGCGTCACCGCCGAGGGCCGGCTGCTGCTCTGCCTGGGCCAAGAGCACTCCGCCGATCTGCGCCGCGCCCTGCGCGCCAACCCCACCGATGATGAGCGGGTCAAGCAAGCTATCCGTGATGCCATGGCCATCAAGCCCAAGGGCCACGACTTCGACCTGACTGCACAGCCGATCATCTTCCGGCATATGAACGCGACGGGCGGCTGAGACGCAGCGCCGATCGCGCGCCCGCCGCTGCGGCCTGCCGGCACGGCTCATGCGTGTCGGGCGATGAGCTTGAAGACCGACTTACCTTCCTCGGCTGGCTGCGCGAGGCGCTCGCGCGATCTGCGGACGACCCGCTCAACGCATCTTCGCCGGTGCTTTGACTCGCGAGTCTTTCCCCAGCACTTCGTCCTCCCGATGGCGGTGTTCGCTCAACGCTTCAGATCGCGGTGGAAGTTCTCATGCGGCCCGCCCGCCTTGAGGTAGACCAGGCGCACCCCATCATCGACCGTGTAGCACA
Source organism: uncultured Thiohalocapsa sp. (assembly GCA_964524185.1). Lineage (GTDB taxonomy): Bacteria > Pseudomonadota > Gammaproteobacteria > Chromatiales > Chromatiaceae > Thiohalocapsa. The sequence continues at coordinate 12,569 of CAZGCI010000105.1, forward strand.
GAAGATAGCGCTGACCGAGCGCGCGGAACTTGTAGACGTGCAGGGCTGCCAGGTCACCCTTCTTGCGCTCCCCGATCCCGGGGTCGGCC
>CAZGCI010000106.1:0-12593 GCA_964524185.1 uncultured Thiohalocapsa sp.
TCGAGATCCTGCGCACCATCCACTCCTTCGACCCCTGCATCGCCTGCGCGGTGCATGTGGCGGACCCGGAGACCGGTGAGTCCATCGAGGTGACGGTGAGCTGAGGGGGCTGCACCTCCATTGCTCGCTGTCGCCCGGTGTTTGCAAGGGGCGGTTGACGGCGTGCGGTCCGTTGCTCGTTGCAAGGGACTGCGCCGCCATCAAGGCAGGTCGAATAACAGCACCTCGGCGGCTGCGATGCCTTCGATGATCAGGTCCGCACCGGTGTCGATGTGCACCGCGTCGCCGGCGGTGAGTCTGACGCCATTCACGCGAGCCCGACCGCGGGCGACATGGGCGTAGGCCTGGCGATGGTCGGCGAGTCGGTGGTGCACCGCTGCACCGTCATCCGGCAGCGTGGCAAAGAGGCGTGTGTCCTGGTGCGTTGCGATGGAGCCATCGCGACCATCCGGCGATACCAGCAGCGCCAGCTGATTACGCTTACGCTGTGCCGCAACGCTCTGCTGCGCATAGCGTGGCTCAGCCCCGGGCCTGTTCGGCAACAGCCAGATCTGCAGCAGGTGCACGGGCTCGCTCCGGGAGGCGTTGTACTCGCTGTGGCGGACGCCGGTGCCGGCAGCCATGTACTGGACCTCGCCGGCGCGGATGACTGAACCGTTGCCCATGTTGTCCTTGTGCTCCAGCGCGCCTTCAAGCACATAGGTGACAATCTCCATGTCCCGGTGGCCATGGGTCGGAAAGCCGCCGCCGGGTGCGATGCGGTCTTCATTCATGACCCTTAGATTCGACACGCCCATATGCCCCGGATCGTAATACTGGGAAAACGAGAAGCTGTACCAGGTATCGAGCCAACCGTAATTGGCGTGCCCGCGGTCTTCGGCATGGCGGATGGTCAGCATGTTGGTCTCCAGAAACCCAGACAAGGCGTTGCCTGACAGTCTAGCGGGGCGGTGTCTCAGCGTAGCCTACAGCGTGCCGGCGATCTCGCCGTTGGACTCGCCCTCTGCGGTTATGTGATTGGCGCCGCAGTCGGCCTGCCGCTGTTCGAGGACGGCTCCCTTTATCTGTTCGTGATCGCCACCGAGCACGCGCCCGAGCTGCCCAACCTGCGGGTCACCGGGGTCCTGCCGCAATTGCCCGCCGTGGTCGCCTTCGCGCTCGGTGCGGACTTGGTCTGGGGCCGCTTCGTCTTCTCCGTGAGCTACAGCGCGATTCCGCTCCTGTCACTGCTCGGCTGTTGGTGGCTGCTGCGGGCTCGGGCGCCGGCGCTGCTGTTGGTGGTGCTGCCGACGTTTTTAGCGCTGCAATTGAACTTTTCCGGCGTCTCGGAGTTATTGATCGGCGTCTACCTCACGTGGCCCATCCTGCTCGCCATGGTGCTGGCGCTGTGGATGCTGCATCGCTGCCGAAGGGGTGCAATGCAATCCCGGCTGCTCCTGCTTGTGCTGTGGCTGGCGCTGCTAAGTGCCTGTTGGGTCAGCGCGGAGGTCATGCACGGTCAGGGCATCATCCTCAAATCTGCGATCACGGTGGGGGTCGGTTTGCTTGGCATGGCCGCCGTGACCCTGCTTGTGCTCCGCCGGAAGGCCGACCAGCGCGCCGCCTGCACCGGGGTGCCGAGCACCGCGGTCCGACTCGCCGGCGTCGCGCTGCTGACCCTGTTGCTCGCGAAGTCCTCGGCCTGGTGGGCGGCCACCCGTGGCCTGCAGGACATCGTCGCCAGCAGTGACATGGACTGCATTCGCTTCGCCGCGGACGAGCCGTACAGCCTGCAATGGCCTTGGATGGCGATCATAGATGCTTGGTCGACACCGATGACTGCCCTGGTGACACGCCCCTTCGTGCCCCTTTCGACCGGCCCCGGGAGTCAGCCCATCGCCATCCTCCTGCAACACGATGGCTGCGCGCTGCTGCAGGCGACGGGCATGGCGCGGTTGCCGGCTGATACGCGCATTCCCTTCGACCGTCTCGACGCGGCGTTCGGGCCGCTGCGGCGGGCAGAGCCCTTGCCGCGCTGACCCCGGCATTGCGGCGCCCGGGCGCCGGCCGTACTTTGTCATAATGACCGAGTGTTTCACTCAGAATTCGCCGCCGCCCAGGCGGCAGGACAGCACCATGCCAGCCACCGCCCAGACGACCGCCCAGACGACCGCCGCCGATCACACCGCCGCCCCGCCCTTCGAGCACACCTATGCCGAGTTGCCGGCGCAGTTCTTCGCGGAGATTCCGCCGACGCCGGCGCCGGAACCCTTGCTGCTGCGTCTGAACCAAGCACTGGCGGCGGAGTTGGGGCTCGATGTGGACTGGCTCGCCTCCGCGGACGGCGTCGCGATGCTCGCCGGCAACCGGCTGCCGGAGACTGCACGCCCCATCGCCATGGCTTATGCGGGGCACCAGTTCGGCAACTTTGTGCCGAGTCTAGGCGACGGTCGCGCGATTCTGCTCGGCGAGGTCATCGACCGCGAGGGCCAGCGGCGGGACCTGCAGCTCAAGGGCGCCGGACGGACACCGTTCTCCCGCTCCGGGGACGGCCGCGCCGTGCTCGGCCCCGTGCTGCGAGAGTACATCCTCGGCGAGGCCATGCAGGGTCTCGGCATTCCCACCACCCGCGCACTCGGCATGGTGGCGACGGGCGAGGCGGTGTTCCGTGAGCGCCCGGAGCCGGGTGCCGTCCTCGCGCGCGTGGCCGCGAGCCACATCCGCGTCGGCACCTTCGAATACTTCGCCCGCCGCGGCGACCGGGACGCGGTGCGCACCCTCGCGGACTACTTGCTTCGACGCCACTACCCCGACCTGGCCGATGCCGACGCGCCCTATGCCGAGCTGCTCGCCGCCATCGCCAGGCGCCAGGGCGAGCTCATTGCCCGCTGGCTGCTGGTGGGCTTCATCCACGGCGTTATGAATACCGACAACATGGCCCTGTCCGGTGAGACCATCGACTATGGCCCCTGCGCCTTCCTCGATGAGTATGTCCCGAGCCAGGTCTACAGCTCCATCGACCGGTTCGGCCGCTACGCCTACGACCAACAGCCGAGCATCGGACTCTGGAACCTCACCCAGCTCGCCAACTGCCTGCTGCCGCTGTTGGACGAGGACATGGAGGCCGCTAAGACCCAGGCCCGCTCCGCGCTGGATGCCTACGGCAAGGCCTTTGAGCCCGCCTATTACGGCGGTCTGCGCGCCAAGCTCGGGCTCATCGACGCAGCCGCGCCCGACCGGTCCACCGACGACGCACTGGTGACGGACCTCCTCGGCCGCATGGCCCAACACCGCGCCGACTTCACCAATACCTTTCGGCTCCTCAGCGACGCCAGCCCCAACGACCCTGCCACCCTAGCCCCCATCCGTTCGCTATTCATCGACCCGACGGCCTTCGACGCCTGGGCCCAGCAATGGGGTGCGCGGCTGGCGAAGCAGGCCGAGCCCGACACCGAGCGTCAGGCCCGCATGCGCGCCCTCAATCCCGCCTACATTCCGCGCAACCACCGCGTGCAGGAGGTCATCGACGCGGCCACAACGCACGGGGATCTGGCTCCCTTGGACCGGTTGCTGACCGTTGTCTCCCGGCCCTATGACGACCACAGGGAGCTGAGTGACTATCAGCGGCCGCCGGCAGCACACGAGGTGGTGCAACAGACCTTCTGCGGCACCTGATGGCTCTTGGTCGCGTTTGTTGTCGTTGCCGTAAGCGACGTCCCGTGGACAACGCCGTTGGCCGGCCGTTGCAGGAGCGCCCCGCGCCAAGGCTTGCAGCCTGCGCCCGAAACAGCGCACTGCCTCCCCGATTACGACAAGGACACCGGCAACGGGTGTGCCGCTTGTTTTTGACGCGTGACTTAGGATTCTGCGGCGGGGCGTTGCCCGTCCCCGCCGCGCTCGTCCAGCCGGGACACCATCAGCGGCGTGCCGGTGATGGTGCGATGCACCGGACAGCGGTCGGCGATCGCCAGCAGGCGCGCGCGCTGCTCCGAGGTCAGGTCCCCGGTGAGGTCGATGCGCCGCTCGATGCGCTCGATGCGGCCTTGCCGATCCGCGCCGGCCTTCACGTCGTCGTCACAATCGGCGGCACAGTCCTGCACGTGCAGGCGCTCGTGGCGCAGACGCACCTCCACATCGTCCAGCGGCAGGCCCTTATGGTCGGCGTACATGCGCACGGTCATGGAGGTGCAGGCACCCAGCGCCATGAGCAGGAGATCGTAGGGCGATGGGCCCAGGTCGGTGCCGCCGACGTCCCGCGGCTCATCCGCCAGCAGCTGGTGGCGCGTGGTGTATAGGCCCCGCAGGAACTGCCCCTCGCGCTCAGTAACCACCACCTCCCCCGCCGCCGCCTGCGGCGCCGTGCCGGTGCCGGCCTCTTCGCGGTGGCTGCGAAGCCCCAGGTAACGGCTCGCCCAGGCGACCAGGGTCTCGGCGACGTACTCTGAATCCTCGCGGTTGGTCAGCAGGTGGTCCGCGTCACACAGGGAGATGAAGCTCTTCGGGTGCTTGGCGGCTTGGTAGATCTTGGCTGCCTCGCCGATGGGCACAATGGCGTCCACCGGTGAGTGAAAGATGAGCAGCGCACGCTTCAGGCGCTTGATGTGCTCGGCGTCGGCATAGTGCTCCAGGTCGTCCAGGAACTGCCGGCGAATGCGAAATCGCCGGTGGCCAACCTGGACCTCGGCCTCGCCGGTGGCCTCCATCTCGCCCCGCACGCCGCTGAACAGGTGCTCCACGTGCTTGGGGGTCGCGGGTGCGGCAATGGTGACCACCACCTCCACGCTCGGCAGTTGGTGCGCTGCCGCTAGCACGGCGGCGCCGCCCAAGCTGTGGCCGATGAGCATGGCCGGGGCCGCATGCTCGGCGCCCAGCGCGTTGGCCGCGGCGATCAGGTCCTGCACATTGGACGTGAAGCTGGTGTTGGCGAAATCGCCATCGCTGTTGCCCAAGCCGGTGAAGTCGAAGCGCAGCACGGCGATGCCGCGGGCGGCGAGCGCCCGGCTGATGCGCGAGGCCGCGGCGATGTCCTTGCCGCAGGTGAAGCAGTGCGCGAAGAGTGCATAACGCAGCGTCGCCACGCCGGCGGGCGGCGTCTCCAGCAGTCCGGAGAGCTTATGGCCTTGGGTGTTTTGGAATTCGAGCTTGATGCGGGCCATGGCGAGCTCCGGCTGCGGCGGGCGGCCCCGTCCGAGAACGGCCAGTATGCGGGCGGGTGGAGTGTGCCGCAATGCAGCGAAAGGCCGCGGCGCCGGCCCCATCCGGCGCAGCAGTATCAGTCGCTGGCGGGTGTGGCGGGGGGCATCTCGGGCTCGGGCGCAACCCCGAGCGGGGGCGGCGATGCGTCTGCCGATGGTTGTTGCCCAGCGGTCGTTGCCGCCGGGGTCTCGCCCGCGCTGACCTCCGGCATCTGCGCATCTGCGCCAGCGTTTGTCTTGGCGTTTGTCTCGGCGTCTGCCCCAGCGCGCTCCTCGGCCTCGGGCATCTCCCCCAACAGGCCTGCCCGGTCCGTCTCCAGCAGGGTCTCGGCGTCGAAGGCGCTCAGCCGGTAGACGTAGGGCTCGCCTTCCCGCTGCAGCGCGGCGTCCTCACCATCGGCGATGGGTGCCAGCCGGTAGCGGCGCTCGGTCCCGCTGTGCTCGACGGTGATGACCCGTGCCGGCTCTTCGAGGTCGTACTCGGCATCGCTCTCGGGGCCGAGTACGCTCGTGTAGCTCACCGTGGCGACGGCGTTGGCAAAGGCGTCGGCGGCGCTGCCGTCGACGGCGGCGGCCGTGCCCTCCAAGGACCAGCCCTCCTCCCCACGCACCAAGGCGAATCGGTCCTCCGCATCCTCAACGACGACGCGGCTGATGCCGCCACGGTCGAATTGCAACGTCCCGCGATCGATCCAGTCGTCGGGGGAGACGCCGATGTCAAAGAGGGCCAGGCGCAAGTCGTAGACCGCGTCCTCGCCGCCGACGCGCGCAAAGAGCCGCCGGAAGCCCGGCGAGTCACCCAGAAACAGCGTGCGCTCGCCGGTATCGCCGCGCAGCACCAAGCGGCGCTCAAAGGCGTCATCCGCTACCTTGAAGCGGCGCCGGGCGTCGGCGCTGCTCGCCACCGGCAGGGGACGTTGGAGGGCTGTGAGGTCGTTCAACAAGCGCTCCACCTGGCTGGCGCTCGCCGGAAAGTCGTCCAGCGCCGGCAGCACCCAGCCCGCCCCAACGCGCACCAGTTCCACCCTTGAGCCGTCTTCGGACGCGATCTCCATGGCGGTGACGGCGGCGGCGTCCAGCCCCAACAGCGGGTCCTCCCCCGTCGCCGGCGCCATGCTGCGCCCGCCCCCGAGCAGCAATGCGAGCACAAGCTGCGCCGCCAGCACCGCTGCCAGCACCACCACCGCACGACTGCGCAGGGCGGCCTGCCAGTGAGCGTCTAGGCCGAGGCGGCGCACGCGGGCGGCGTCATCGTTCAGGGTCGGCTGCGTCATGCCTATGCCCTCCCCTCGGCAGCACCCACCAGCATCGCGCTCAGCGCCGCCTCTCGGCGACGGCGCAGCACCCGATGCAGCCAATACACGAGCACCAGCCCAGCGGCGGCCAGCGCATAGTTGAGAGACTCCCAGAAGATGCGTTCCTGGCGGCCCACGGGCGCCAGGAGCCGGCTGAACTGACCGCGTCCGCGCAGCGCAAGTAGCCCGCGGTCTTCCAACGACCAGTCGACGGCGTTCTGCACCAGCTCCAGCGGCTTTAGGTAGCGGCTCTGGGTCGCCTCGGTGGCGAGGCTGATGGCGGTATCGCTGAGAAAGCTATCGGAGCCGAAGACGATGAGGCGCGCCGAGGCCGGCGAGTGCTCCACCACCGGCGAGACCACCTGCCGCCCGCCATCCTCGGCAACAGGGTCGGCGCCTGTCAGGTCATCTTCGAGGCCATCCATGTCCGCGGCCGCGTCGTCCTCTGCCCCGTCGAGCGGCGGCAGCAACGGCGAGCGCTCGCCGGCGAATGCCGACGTGAAGCGTCCTTCCAGCATCACCGCCAAGAGCTTTCTGCCGATGTCGTCCCCGCGCGCAAAGCCGAGTCGCCCGAACTGCTCGAAGTCAGGCTGCATGTTCGGGGACGTGCTGGTCCAGGCGGCCGGTGAGCTCTCGATCAGCCGAGTCACCGTGCGCTCGGCCTGTTGGTCGGCGTCCACTGCAATGGGCGATGTCCAGTTCATGGTGATCTGCCCGAGATTCGCGGTAATACCGCTGTCCTGCGACAGGCCATCGGCGCGGACATCCGGGAAGTAGGGGTAGTCCAGCGTCTGGATCTCCTCCACCACAAAGCCGCCCACACGCCGCTGCACCGGGATCGGGAACGGCGTGTTCTGTGGGTCCAGCACCAGGGCCTGGGGCAGGCTCAGGCCGTGGTGCTCGAGCCAATCTTCCAGTCCCGTCTGCGCGGGCGCAGCGCTAATCTCGCTGCCCGTCAGGTCCACGTCGAACTGGGCGGTCGCCAGCAGCACGGTACCGCCCTGCATCAGGAACTGGTCCACGGCGAACTGTTGCTTTGCATCGAGTCCCGTCGGGTCCACCACGAAGAGCAGGTCCGCGTCCTCCGGCACCTGCCCCGAGGCCAGGTCGGTCTCGCGCAGCGCAAAGCCTTCCCGCAGGGTCTCCTTGAGCAGGGTGTAACCAGGACCGGCGGCTTGGGGCAGGCCTGGCATGAGCGGCGGCGCCGGATCCGGCGTGTAGAGGGCGACGGTGCGCAGCACGCCCGGCGCGAAGCGCTTGATGCCGGCCTCGACGGCCCGCTGCAGGCTGACCTGGTCGAGCCCCTCGGGCAGGGGCACCGGCACCGCGCGCTCGCCCTGCTCCAGCACCATGTAGAAATAGAAGGGCCGCGGGTCCAGCAGCCCCAGCGCCAGCGGCTGGAAGCCGAAGCGCTCGTCGATCTCCTGGGCCAGGGCTGGATCCTCGTCCGGGTCGAGGATCTCCCACGCAAAGCGCTCATCGCCGTCGCGGTTGGCCGCGGCGGTGAGGTCTGCCAGCACGGACTCCAGGTCCGCGCGCAACGCCGGCAGGGGCTCCGGCAGTGTCTCCGCCGGCGAGATGAAGCCGCGGAAGCGGACTGGGCCCCCGACACCGGCGAAGGGATCCCCGCCGCCCTGGTAGCCGTAGAGCACCTTCTTGATGGTGCGGGTCAGGTCGTACTCCGGGTTGCGCAGGCGCACATCGAGATCTGTGTCGCCCTGGACCTTCACCTCGATCAGGTCCTGGAAGCCCAGTGTCTCGAACTGGTCGCCGTACTTGACCAGCAGATCGAGGTAAGAGTTGACCACGCCCGCCTGGTATTTGGTCGCGGTCTGAAAGGCCACCGGGCGGATGCCGTATTGCTCACCGGCCTCGCGTTCCAGCTCCGGGGCCGTGGCCGGGTCGACGAGCTCCACCCGCACAGTCGGCCCGCCGACCACGGCGTACTCCCGCAGCAGATCGCGCAGCTGCGGCACCAGTGGGGCCAGCAATGGATGGGTCTCGGCGCTGAAGTAGCCGCGGATCAGCAGCGGCTCCTGGAGCTGCTCCAGATAGGTGCGGGTCGCCTCCGACACCGTATAGCGCTTGCCCTCGGTCAAATCCGCACGCGCGGTGCCCACCTGCTGAAGCCAGAGATTGGCAGCGACGAGATTCGCCGCCAGCAGCAAGGTCACCAAGGTCCAGCGGTGGTGCACGGCGCGGTGGTCGCCATTGACGGCCCAGCGCAGGCGCTCGAGGCTGTAGACGCAGAGGGCCAGAAACACCGCCGTCAGGCTCAGGTAATAGTAGAGATCGCGCAGGTCGATGACCCCCCGGGTAATCGACTCGAAGCGTGCCCCCGTGCCGAAGAGCCGGAGTACCTCGCCTAGCCCGTGGCCCACCAGCCCGGTGAGCGCCGGCGAGCCGACGAGGAAGAACACCGCGCAGAGCAGCGTCGTACCGATGAGCGCCACGATAGGATTGTCCGTCCGCGCTGAGACAAAGAGCCCGATGGCAATGTAGGCAGCGGCCAACAACACGGTCGCCAGGTAGGCCCCGAGCACCGGACCCCAGTCCAGCGGACCCAGGAGGGCCACCGTCACCGGCAGCGGCAGGGTAAGCGCGAGGGCCACGGCCACCAGTGCCAGCGCAGCGAGAAACTTCGCCAGCACCAGCTTCCAGGTGGGCACCGGTAGGGTCGCCAAGACCTCCAGCGTGCCGGCGCGCCGCTCCTCGCTCCACAGGCGCATGGTGAGCGCCGCGGCCAGAAAGATGAGCAGCAGCGGCATCCAGTCGAACAGCGGCCGTGTGTCAGCGAGGTTGCGGGCGAAGAAGGCATCCACCCAAAAGAAGACGAACAGGCAGGCCGCGAGGAAGGCGCCGATGAAGAGATAGGCCACCGGCGAGCCGAAGAAGCTCCCGAGTTCCTTGCGGGTGACGGTCAAGACGTCAGACATGGGCCGCCTCCTGGGCAGTGCTCGTGTCCGTTGTGGGCGTCTCAGCGGGCGTCGCCGCCGCAATCTGCCCGAACAGGGCCTCCAGGTCGTGCCGCTCGCGCTCTAGGGCATAGAGCGCCCAACCGCGCTCGGCGACGGCCGCCGCCACCCGCGGCGCCGCGGCGCTCGGATCATCCGTGGTGATCGCAAAGTCCCGTTGGGTGCCCTCGTCGCCGATGGGGTCGACGGCGGTGATGCCGGGCAGCCCCCCCAGCAGCGCCTGCACATCCGACGGGCGCTGGTCCAGGGTCACGCGCAACCGCGGCGTCGCACCGATGGCCCCCAGCGCGCTGTCCAGCGCCAGCCGTCCGGCGCGCATGATCAGCACCCGAGCGCAAACGGCCTCGACCTCCTGCAGGATATGCGTGGAGATGATGACCGTCGCACGGCTCGCCTCCTCGCGAATCAGCGCGCGCATGTGTTGAATCTGGGACGGGTCCAGCCCGTTGGTGGGCTCGTCCAGGATGAGCACGTCCGGCTCGTGCAGCAGCGCCGAGGCCACCCCCAGGCGCTGCCGGTAGCCGCGGGAAAGCGTCGCCACCCGGGCACTCGCCTTGGGGCCGAGCTCGGTGCGCTCCACCGCCCGCCGAATGGCGGCCGGCCGCCGCTGGGCCGCGATGCCGTGCAGCGATGCCCGGTAGTCTAGGTACTCGAGCGCGGTCACGTCTGGATACAGCGGGCAGTTTTCCGGCAGGTAGCCGATGCGGCGCTGCAGCTCACGACGGTGCGCCGCGATGTTGCGGCCATCGATGTGCACGCTGCCGCTGCTCGGCTCCAGATAGCCCGTCAGCATTTTCATGATAGTGGTCTTGCCGGCACCGTTGTGCCCGAGCAAACCGACGACCTCGCAGCGGCCGATGTCGAACGACACCCGGTCTACCGCCTTGAGCGCGCCATAACTACGGCTCAGCTCGCGAACTTCGATCATGCTTGCGCTTCCTGTATTGCACCCCTGCAGCCCGGTGCTCAGGGCGGGCACCCCAGGCTTCCACGAGGACCTCCAAGACGGCTCTCCACGACGCATCCGACGCCGCCCGGCCACTGGCGGGTCGATTCAGCGCATGCATGGTGGAGACATCACCACCGCCGCGGGTACGCACCAGCCGGTGATCTCAAGTCTTCTGACCTGGATTGCCCAGCCACCGGCGGCCGGAAAGCGGAGCACTCCCCCGCCATGGCGGCGGGATTTCACTGCAGCGCGATGCCCGCTGCAAGGGGCGCCGGATGACGATCTGTTAAGGCGGCCGCTCAGATGCGCTGCCGTTCAGTTCCGGGTGATGGCGCTTTAGCTCCTGAAAATTCTGCACTATCCTGCCTAGGGTTACCGCATGCTGGCCTTGTCCTATGCCGCCCGCCAACACTGGAGGCGAGATACTGACCCTCAAGGAAGTGGCGGAACGCCTGAAGGTCACCCAGCGCACCATCTACCGCCTCGCTGGCGCCGAGAAGAGCCCCGCGTTGAAGGTCGGTGAGACCTTGCGCTTTCCTCGCGCCGACATCGGCGAGTGGATCAGGCGCTCTAATTCGACTTCTGGCGGTGACCAATCCGACGACGCCACTGGCAAGCAAGGACAATACAGGGGTCCCCGATGATCGCCCCGGCCTGATTGCCTACGACAGGTCGTGACCTGCCTGCACGACGTCCTCAAGACCGTCAAAGAACGACCGGCCGACAGTCCGGCCGCCGCGGGACTTCTACATCGACTTCATCCAGCCCTTCCGGCCGTCGCGCTTCCGCGCGGCAAGCGCAAGCCGCTGCAAGACTGGGGCAGCGGCGTTTCCATGCGGGACAAGGCGAGGCTCGGCTCTGATGAGCGCATCAACTTCCGCGACGTCGTCAACGTCGTCTCCGGCCTCGCCCTCGGGCAGCACTTCGCCGATCTCGCCCCCGAGTATCCAGCGTTCTCGCTCCTGCTCACGGAGATCAACCACAAGCAATACGTCGGCAGCGCCTTGCGCTGGCTCGCCGGAGGTTACCGAACCAAGGACGCGGTCGCCGTGTTGGATGCCCTGGATATGCTGGATGGCGACTGGGCTGGCCCAGATGGCCACCCAGGCCGATGTCGACACCCAGAAGAAGAATCTGGAGGTCCTCGCCCAGGTCGAGCGTCTCCGTGACCTGGTCGCCGATCTTGGGACCACCGCGGCCTATCTGTCCCAGGCCGAAATGGTGCTGCCGACCGACCATCCCTGGATCGCACAGGTCCAAGCCGCGGGCCGCGAGATCCTCAACACCGCAGGAACCCGCTTGCGGGCGACCCCCACCGCGCCGCTCCCGTCGCCGGCAAGCCGGCTCCTACAGCCCAAAGCCACCGCTACGGATATTTTTCCGCCACTGCAAACTAGACAGACTGGTTTTTCCGGGAGGCCGTCATGAAACAATGGGCACTGCAAGACGCCAAGGCGCGCCTCAGCGAGCTGGTCCGCCTCGCAGCTGAGCATGAGCCGCAGGAGATCACCCTGCGCGGCGAGCCCGCGGTGGTGGTCTTGTCCGCGGAAGATTACCGCCGTTTGGTGAAACCAAAGCCAAGCTTCGTCGAGCTGATTCGCAGCTCGCCGCTGATGGATACCGACATCGATCTCACCCGCGACCAATCCCTGACGCGGGACATCGACCTGTGAGCGGCGGCTTTCTGCTGGACACCAACACCGTCACCGAGCTTCAGCGCAAACAGCCGAGCCAAGCGGTGCTCGATTGGTTCGCCGCGACCGACGACCACCGGCTCTATTTCAGCGTCCTGTCCATCGGCGAGATCCGCAAAGGCATCGAAAAACTCGAACCAGGCAAGAAGCGGGTGGCGCTCGGCGACTGGCTCGAACAAGGGCTGCTGCCCTGGTTTGGGCCGCGCCTGTTCCCGATCGATCTCGCGGTGGCCGAGCGCTGGGGTCGGCTGTGCGTCGAGGCCGACCGCTGCCCACCATCGACAGTCTGCTCGCCGCCACCGCCTTTTTGCATGGGTTGACCCTGGTGACGCGCGACCTGGCCGACTTCGAGCTGCCCGGCGTGCGCGTGGCCAACCCTAGGGATCACGCCTAGGAGGCTTATCGCTGCTGGGCGAACCGCGATGTGCGAGGCGGCTGTGGGGCTGGCTGCTGCCGCGCATACCCCACTTAAGGTGATCCTCTTCGGCTCTTACGCGCGGGGGGAT
>CAZGCI010000107.1:0-12504 GCA_964524185.1 uncultured Thiohalocapsa sp.
CTCAGCGGCTTGCGCTAGACTCCTGAGACGAAATCTCAGATGAGACTGGTATAACCTGAATGAAGGCGTGGTTGATCATTGCCGCCGCCGGCCTCTTGTGGGCGGACTCGGAGGCTTGGGCCTGGCAAGTGGCCGCCTATTCGCCGAGTGCGGTGTCGCCGCGACTGCCGTCGACAGAGCAGGCAGTCAGGATGAGAGAGGCCCTTCGCGGACCCCTATGGTGGCTGCGTCGGCCGCATCGCACGGCGGCGAAGCTGGGCTGGGTCGGCGTGCCGACAAACGATGGCGGAGTATCGCCGCGGGTGCATGGAACGCAGGCGGTGTTGGAACGAGTCTTGCCCACCCCTGAGTGAGGGGTGGGGCCGTTCAATGTGCCGAGGACTACTCGACGGTGACGGTGATTCGCTCGGAATAGATGGCCGGAGTGTGAGGGACGTGATTCATGTCGCCTACGAGGAGCTGCAGCGTGTGTGTGCCGGGTTCGAGTGTCACCTCGGCCTGGGTTTGACCGCCGCCGAAGTGCATCACATCACCGCCGATGGGCTGGTCGAAGGGAGGCAGTTCTTGGTCGATGAGCAGGTGGTGGTGCCCGGTACCTGGTGCATCGGTGCCGGCTGGCGCGACGCCCATATTGTTCAAGCCGAACTTGACCGTGATGGTTTGCGGCACCGTGGCGCCGTCAGTGGGCTCGATGAAATAGACCTCGGCACCTTCTGGGGCCGGGGTGCGCTCGATTTCGGCGAGTGTCGGCAGGGCGGCGAAAGTCATTGTTGCGGCGACGAGTGCCGTGGTGGTCATTCGGAACATGACGTTGCTCTCCTCGATGTCTTGTGTGTTGTCGCGCAGCGCGGTGGTTCACCGGGCTGCGCGAGAAACAGTCGGGGAGGGGCGCGTTGATTCAAGGTGTCGTCGTGTTTGGCCTGGGCGCAGCGTTGCTCGGCGAGACGTAGACGTGGGTGAGCGCGCAGGCGTTCATCCCTTAGCCACTCAGACAAAAGCGTCGAATCAACCCCCGCAGGATGCCGAGCATGGGCTCGATGCGGTCCGCGTCCAGGAACTCATCTGGTTGATGGGCCTGCGTCACGTCGCCGGGGCCCAGTACCATGGTTTCCAGGCCGAGCGCGTTAAAGAACGGAGCCTCGGTGCCGAAGCTCACAGCCTCCGCGGCGTGGCCGGTGAGCGCCTCGCCGGTACGCACGATAGCGGCGGAGGCGGGCGTTGCAGCTGGCGGGATGCTCTCGAAGAGCGGTACCACCTCCCACTGCAGCCCGCGTGGCTCGGCGGCTGCAGCGACGCACCGGCGCAGCTCGGCGCGCAGCCTGTCCGGGTTCTGACCGGGCAGGGGGCGGATGTCGACATGGAGCTCGCACTGGCCGCAGATGCGATTGAAGTTGTCGCCGCCGTGGATGTGGCCGCAGTTGAGTGTCGGCCAGCCGACCCGGAAGGCCGGGTCGTAATGCCCTCGCTTGAGCTGGTCGCGCCAGGCGAGCAGTGCCGTCAGCACGTCATGCATGCCCTCGATGGCGTTATTGCCGAGGCTCGGGTCGCTCGCATGGCCGCTCTGTCCTACCAAGCGGATGGCCTCCGCCATGACGCCCTTGTGGGCGCGCACGGGCCGAAGCCCGGTGGGCTCGCCGATGACGGCATAACGCCCGAGCGGTCGACCGGCCGCCACGAGCGCGCGGGCGCCGTGCATGGCGGACTCCTCATCGGCGGTGGCGAGGATCATCAGCGGCTGCGTGAGCCGTTTCGCATCCAGTCCGCGGGCCGCCTCGATGGCGAGTGCCAGAAAGGACTTCATATCCGCGGTGCCGAGGCCATACAGACGTCCGCCGTCTTCTGTGAGCTTGAGCGGATCGTGCTGCCACAAGGCCGCGTCAAAGGGTACCGTGTCGGAATGCCCCGCCAGCACCAGCCCGCCCGGGCCGCTGCCCAGGGTGCCGAGCAGGTTGGCCTTGTCCGGATGCCCGGGGATCTCTAGCCACTCGACCCGAAACCCCGCCGCCCGGAGCCAATCAGCCAGCGGCTCCAGCACCGGGCGGTTGCTCTGGTCCCAGGCCGGCTGAACGCTGCTCACGCTCGGCGTGCCGATGAGCGTGCGTAGCATGGACATCAGCTCGGGCGGCTCTGCGGACGCGGTGGCGGGCATAGTCTGCTCCGATGATGTGAAACAATGCCGGTGCGGTTAGGCCCTGGACATTCTGCCCACCACGGTCCCTTGCAATGGGGGTGTCTATTGAGCATGTCGAGCCCAGCGCAGTCTTCGGTGTCGGGGGTCTCGGCGGCGGCTATGCCGGCGGCGCCCCCGCACATCCGCCCGGCACGGCCGGCCGACGTAGACGCGCTAGTGGCCTTGGAGACGCAGTGCTTCCCGGGCGACCGGCTGAGCCGCCGGCAGTTTCGCTACATGCTCTCCCGCGCCCAGGCGGCGCTATTGGTGGCGTCGGATGCCGATCCGTCGGCCGTTGCGTCGGCGCCACTGCTTGGCTACGCCTTGGTCCTGTTCAACCGGGCGACCTCGGTGGCGCGGCTCTATTCGCTCGCCGTCGCCGCGAGCGCCCGCCGGCGGGGCGTCGGGCGGGCGCTGGTGGCGGCCGCCGAGCGCGCCACCTGGGACGCTGAGCGCGCGTATCTGCGCCTGGAAATCCGCTGCGATAACCTGGCCTCGCAGCGTTTGTTCCAAAGCCTGGGTTATCGGCGTTTTGGCATACTCTCGGACTACTACGATGACCATATGGGGGCGCTGCGCTACGAGAAGCAGCTCTCGCCCCACCAGGCACGGCCGCCGGCCCGTGTGCCCTTCTACGAGCAGACCCTCGACTTCACCTGTGGACCGTCGTCCCTCATGATGGCCATGCACGCGCTGGACCCGTCGCTCGTCCTGGATCGCACCCTGGAGTTACGTATCTGGCGGGAGGCAACGACGGTGTTCATGACCTCGGGCCACGGTGGCTGCGGGCCCGTTGGGCTGGCGCTGGCGGCTCATGCGCGCGGTTTCCGCGCCGAGGTCTTCGTCAACGACCGCGGTGTGCCGCTCATCGACTCCGTGCGCAGCCCCGAAAAGAAGGAAGTCATGCGCCTGGTGCATGAAGATATGTTGGCCGAGGCAGCGCGCGCCGGTATCCCCATCACCTATGGCACCCTGGACTTAGGCGAGTTGGAGGCGCGCTTCCGCGCCGGTGCCGTGCCGCTGGTGCTGATCAGCAGCTACCGCATCTACGCCGAGAAGTTTCCGCATTGGGTGGTGGCCACCGGCTTTGATATGGGCTTCGTTTACGTGCACGATCCCTTCGTGGACTCTGCGCGCGGCGAGTCGCCGCTGGACTCCATGAGCATGCCGATTCAGCAGGCGGAGTTCCGGCGCATGTCCCGCTACGGCCGTGCGGGTCTGCAGGCCGTCGTGCTGGTGTCGCTGCCGCCGAAGGTTGCGCCGGGCAGACCGAACCCGGGCGCAGATGGCTGAGCACGTGCTTCTGGTAGAGCAGCCGGGGGACTGGCGCCCCGGCTTTCCGGCGCTCAAGGTGGTCAGTGCCCGTGACTACCTGGCCGGCGGACCGGACTGGTCCGCTCGGCGGCGGCTGCACCTGGTGAACCTCTGCCGTGGTTATCGTTATCTCAGCATCGGCTACTACTGCTCTCTGCTCGCCGAGGCACGCGGGCATCGGGTGCTGCCCGATGTCGAGACCATCCAGGACCTCTCCAGCCGTGGACTGTATGGACTCTCGTTCGAGCGTTTCGAGGTACCGTTGCGGCGGCTGCCGATGGGTCCGTCCGAGACAACAGGTCTGTTCAGTCTCACGGTGCTGTTCGGACAATGTGCAGAGCAAGATCTCGGGTCCGCATTCCAGCATCTGGCACGGCGGGTGTTCGAGACCTTTCGCTGCCCGTTGCTGCAGATCGAGTTGAGGCAAACCGGCGGCTGGCGGGTGACTTCCATCCGCCCGTTCGCCTTGGATCGGCTGCCGGCGGCGCAGGAGCCGGCTTTCGTCGCTGCGCTGGAGGCTTATCTGTCGCAGCCCTGGCGGCGGCCCCGGGCGCAGCAGCGCTGGCGCTATGACATCGCCGTGCTGCATCACCCAGAAGAAACGCCCGCACCATCCTGTCCGCGGGCGCTGAAACGCTTTCAGCAGGCGGGCAGGGCGCTCGGACTCAATGTCGAATTGATCACGCGCCGCGATTATGGGCGGCTCGGCGAGTACGACGCGCTGCTGATCCGCGAGACAACGCGTATCCACCACCACACCTTCCGCTTCGCCAGGAAGGCGGCAAGCGAAGGGATGATCGTCATTGATGACCCGGTTTCCATTCTGCGCTGCACGAATAAGGTCTTCCTCGCGGAGCTGCTGGAGGCCCAAGGCGTGCCGCGTCCGCGGACGCTGATTCTGCGCCGCGAGACCCTATTGGATGTGGAGGCGGTGATAGCCTACCCCGTGGTGCTGAAGATCCCGGAGGGCTCGTTTTCGCGCGGCGTCTTCAAGGCCGCCGACCGCGCGGCGCTGCGTGACATCGCCGGACGGCTGTTTCGCGAGTCGGACCTGATCCTTGCCCAAGAATATCTCTACACGGAGTACGACTGGCGCATCGGGATTCTCAGCCGCCAGCCGCTCTACGCCTGCCGCTACTACATGAGCCGCAATCACTGGCAGATCGTGCGCCACCGTGCGGACGGTGGCCGAGACGAGGGCGGCTTCGACACCCTGCCGGTGGAGACTGCCCCCGCGGCGGTCGTCAACGTGGCGTTGCGGGCGGCCAACCTCATCGGCGATGGCCTCTACGGCGTGGACGTGAAGGCCACAGAGCGGGGGGCCTTGGTCATCGAGGTCAACGACAACCCCAACTTGGACGCCGGTGTGGAAGACAAGGTGCTGGGCGAAGGCTTGTACCGGACCATCCTGGGCGAGATGGTGGCGCGTCTGGAACGCCAGCGCCAGCCACAGCTCCGGGGCTCCGCCTGATGGCAGCGGATGCTTACGGCGAGCAGCGACCGAACCTGGAGCCGGCGGTCTCGCGCACGAGCTTGGTCGCCGCACTGGCGCGCTATCGCCCGCTGTTCGGGCAGGTGGTGGAGGACTGGGACGGCTTCATCCACAGCCTGCGCCGGCCGTTGGGCACGTGCATTTGGAGCCGGCCCGGGCGCATCGACGGCGCGGCCTTGCAGGCGCTGCTGGCGGCGCAGGCGGTGCCGAGCGAGCCCATACCCTGGCTCGCCGGTGCTCCGGGCACGGCGCTAGCGCTTCCGCCCGGCTTCAAGGCTGGTGAGCACTGGTGGTATTGCGCGGGCCTCGCCCATGCACAGGAGGCCGTCTCGCAGCTGCCCATGCTGCTGTTGGACCTGCGGCCCGGGCAACGTGTGCTCGACCTGTGCGCGGCACCCGGCGGCAAGACGGCGCAAATCGCGCTGGCACTCGGCAATCGCGGCACGGTGTTGGCGAATGATTTCGCCATGGACCGCATCGCGGCGCTGCAGGGCAATCTGGACCGCCTGGGTGTGGTCAACGTGACCACCACACGGGTGGACGGCAGTAATTATCCCGCGGCCGCCGGCCCCTTCGACCGGATTCTCGTCGACGCGCCCTGTTCCAGCGAGGGCACGCTGCGTCGCAATCTGGGCCTGGTGACCAAGGTCGGCCCCGAGCGCAGCGCCCGCATGGCGGGACGCCAGCGAGGGCTGCTGCGCAAGGCGGTGCAGCTGTGCCGCCCGGGCGGGCGCATTATTTACTCCACATGCACCTTTGCGCCGGAGGAGAACGAGCTGGTAGTGGCGGACATCCTGGCCGAGCAGGACGGTCGGCTGCGTCTGCTGCCGGCGCCCGCGGCGTCTCGCCTGCCGGGCCTCATCACCGGTCCGGGCGTCACGCGTTGGCAGGGCCGGACGCTGCCTGCGGAGCTGGCCGGCTGCCTGCGAGTGTGGCCCCATGCCAATGACACCGGCGGGTTTTTCATCGCGGTGTTGGAGAAGGCGGCGGCCGCGCCGAGTCTGCCAGAGTCCGCGCGACGATCGCTCCGGCTGGATGCCGAAGACACGCCCTGGTGCAGCGGCCTTGCAGAGCATTACGGGCTCAAGGTGCCCGTCGAAGCGCAGTTCCGCGCTCACCGCCAAACCCGCCGTGGGCTGCACCTTGCGGCAGGTGACCACGCGCCGCCCGTGGCACCGCAGCCCGAGAGCAGCGGGCTGTTCTTCCAGCGCACCAATGTGCGCACACCCAAGCTCACCACTGCCGGGGCATTGCTGCTGGGGCGGCAGGCGACCCGGCAGGTGCTGGACCTGGACGACCCCGCCGAGCGGGACGCCTATCTTCGGCGCCAGACCCTAAACCTCTCCCCGACGCCGGCGGCGGCTTGCCGCCCCGGACAGGTGATCATTCGCCACCGCGGCTTCCCGCTCGGCGTTGCGGTGCTGCACCGTTCGGGGGACCTCGAAAGCCTGTTCCCGCGCCGGTGGAGTGGCTGTACGGCCGGCGCCTGATATCACCGGCGAGGTGTTGGCGCCCCGCAGCGATTGTAGATAAGCGGGACGCCTCGCGAACGCCGGGCAGACCCCACGGGCAAGCAGCCCCGCACCCGACGCCTACAGGCCCGAACGCTGCGCTGAACGGGAGGTCACGCCCCTGTCATCGAAGCCGGCGCGCGGCGCGGTAGCATAGGCAACCGACCCAGCGCCGAGGAAGCCAGTCATGCCGAAGATGTCCAAGCAGCCGCAGCGCGACAATGCCGCAGCGCCCTCGGTGTCGCTCATCTGGCGGCCGGTGGGGGAGCCAGGCATCAGCACCGACCTGGATGAGCACAACGGCGCGGTGGTAGAGGCCTTCTCGCGCCTCATCAAGGCGGGGGAGAAGGACGCCGTTAAGCGCGCCATCAAGCGCTGGCCGCCACAGCATCTGCTGGCGCTGCTGGTACACCTGCCTCTGAAGCGTGCGCGCCAGCTGCTGGGCTGGCTCGACAGCCTGCAGACGCGGGTCGTTGCCGAACTCAACCCCGCCTTCCGCTCCGCGCTGCTGGAAGCCTGTACGGTGCAGCGCATGGTCGACGTGCTCGACGGCATGGAGCCGGAGGAGGCGGCGGACCAGCTCGATGATCTGCCGGAGGAGGTCCAGCAACAGGTGCTGCCGCTGCTCAAGGAGCGGGCCGCCATCGACGCCCGGCGCGATTATCGGGAAGAGTCCGCCGGCAGCATCATGAGCCGCAAGTTCGTTGCCGTGCCGCCCAACTGGAGCGTCGACCAGGTGACTCAGGAGCTCCGCGCCAATGCCCGGGCCATTGAGAAGCTCTATGCCGTGAACGTCGTCGATGCCGATCGGCGCCCGGTGGGCTATCTACGCCTGCGAGACCTCCTGCTGTCGCCGAAGGAGGCGCTGGTCCAGGACGTGAT
This sequence comes from uncultured Thiohalocapsa sp., assembly GCA_964524185.1. GTDB lineage: Bacteria > Pseudomonadota > Gammaproteobacteria > Chromatiales > Chromatiaceae > Thiohalocapsa. Next base: position 7,370 of record CAZGCI010000107.1, read on the forward strand.
GAGCACGGACTTCATTGCCGTGGGCCCGGATACGGATCAGGAGGAAGTCGCCTACATCGCCGATCGCTATGAGCTCTCCGTCGTGCCCGTGGTGGATGCAGACGGACGACTCATCGGCCGCATCACCCCGAAGCAGCTGCGCCGTGTGCTGCGCGAGGAGGCGGAGGAGGACCGCAACCTCATGGCCGGTCTGCCGGCGGATACACGGCCGGACGAGTCCATCGCCCGCATCGTGCGCGGGCGCATCCCATGGCTCCTGATTGGGCTTGCCGGCGCGAGTCTGTCGGCGGCGGTGGTGGGCGCCTTCGAGGACCAGCTTGCCAGGGCGGCGATCCTCGCCAGCTTCATTCCCATCGTCATGTCCATGGCCGGCAATGCCGGCATCCAGGCCAGCACTGTCGCGGTGCAAGGGCTCTCTACAGGCACCGTCAAGTTTGCCGATCTGGGCTGGCGGCTCGCCAAGGAGTTGTCAGCGGCGCTGGCCAATGGCGCCATTGCCGCTGTCGTCCTGATGGGGCTCGTTATCGGCGTTGCGCAGGCAATGGACTTCGGCGCGCCGGTGGCGCTGGCGGCGAGCGCCGGTCTCTCGCTGATGTCGGTGGTGGTGGTTGCCGTCAGCGTGGGCGCGACGGTCCCGATCGTGTTGGACAAGCTGGACATCGACCCGGCCATGGCCACTGGCGTCTTCATCACCACCGGCAACGACATCCTATCGGTGATGATCTTTTTCCTGATGATGTCGCTGTTCTACCTGCCGTTCTTGGGTTGAGTGCAGGTGACAACAACAGCCTACCCCGGGGCAACGGCCGGCGAGCTCTCCATAAGCCCTGGCCAGTGAGCGACCCGCTTGCGTGCCGGCGCTCCAGTCGTTCATCGGCCTGAGCCATCGCCTCGCTTTCCCTTACCGTCTGGAGCTGTGCCGCCGGCACATGCTAGCCTCTGGCCCTTCCGCATGCCCTGACCCAGGCGAACGTGACCCAGCCGAACTTGACCGACCCTGAGCTGCTGCGCCAACTGCTGGACCTGCTGGCCGAGCTCACGCGGGAGTCAGAAGGCTACCTGGAGCGCGAGGACGATTCGCAGCTCTGGTACAACCGCGGCTACGCCAACGGCATTGCTGCGGCGCTGACGGCGTTGGGCCATGGCGAGGCACTTGCCCGCACGGTCGACCCCGATCCCTATGACCGCGCTCGAGACCTACAGCATCTGCCCTGGGGCAAGGCCTACGAGCACGGCCGGGAGATGGGCGAGCGGGAGACATACGAGGTGACGGGACCCGAGAGTGCTTGACGGCGCCCAGAGGGCCAAGGGCGACGGCGGAACCGCTGACCCGGGGGGTGCGAGTCCGCTCCTCGGCCCTCGGCCCTGGGTTTTTCTTTCGACCGACGCCAGCAAGACGAGCCCCGAACCGCGCAGGGCAACGGGCAGCTACAACGGTCCAGCCACCGACGCAAGCACAAAACCATGCCCACGTTCGTTTCCTTCAATATCAACGGCATCCGCAGCCGGCCGCATCAGCTCGAGGCCATCAAGGAGAAATACGATCCTGACGTCATCGGCATCCAGGAGTCCAAGGTGGCGGACGAGGCCTTTCCGCTGGAAATGGTCCAGGGTTTGGGCTACGCGCCCCAGTATCATGGGCAAAAGGGGCACTACGGCGTCGCGCTGCTGAGCAAGACGCCACCGGTGGCTCTGTGCAAGGGCTTCCCGAACGATGGTGAGGACGCCCAGCGCCGCGCCATTACCGGTCAATTCAGGCTACCGGACGGCGAGACGGTCACGGTCATCAATGGCTATTTCCCGCAGGGGGAGAGCCGTGAGCATCCCATTAAGTTTCCAGCCAAGCAGAAGTTCTACGCCGATCTCCACACCTATCTGCGCGAGCGCTACCGTCCCGACGAGTCGCTGATCGTCATGGGCGATATGAATGTCGCGCCCTTGGACGCCGACATCGGCATCGGCGAGGACAGCGCCAAACGTTGGTTGCGTACGGGCAAGTGCAGCTTCCTGCCGGAGGAGCGCGATTGGCTCCAAGGCATCATGGACTGGGGGCTGCTCGATGCCTATCGCGTCATCCATCCGCAGGTGACGGATTGCTTCAGCTGGTTCGATTACCGCTCCCGGGGCTTTGAGCGTGAGCCGAAGCGGGGCCTGCGCATCGACCTGATCCTGATCACCGAGCCGCTGCGGGGCCGCCTGCGCAACGCCGGCATCGACTACGAGATCCGTGGCCTCCAGAAGCCCTCGGATCACTGTCCGGTGTGGATCGAGCTGGCGTGACGCCGTCGGGGCGCCTGAGGAGCCCCCGAGGTCAGCTCAGGCGCGGATCAGGCGCTGCGCAGACCGCCCAAACGCACCGCGGCAATGGCGGCAAACGGCAGGAGCAGGCCCAACGCCATCACCGTCCACAAGAGCCAGCCCAGCTCCGAATAGTCCGCTGGTACGCTGACCACCCCGTCGGTCTTGACCTCGCGGGTGATGGTGTAGAGCTGATTGAGGTACTTGGTGCCGAGCTGGCCCGCCGACAGGGCCAGGTTGGCGAACGAGGACATCACCGCAAAGAAGGTCGCCTTCAGGTGTGCGGGCGCCGAGTTCGCAATCCACGCCAGCATCGGCACCATCGCCACCTGTCCCAACGGCGACTCGATGGCGGTGTCGATGAGTGCGATGAAGCGGGCGTCGACGATGCCCGCGGTGTGCGCCGCGGTCCAGTGGTGCAGGCCGTAGTAAAGGGCCAAGTTCGGTAGCGCGAGCAACGTATTCAGCACCGTCAGAAAGGCCACGACGTACGCGATGGAGTGCTCGGCCATGAAGCGCCGAAACAGGAACAACACCGCCAGGGTTGCCCCGCTGGCCACCAGCGATAGTACCGACAGGAATTGCTGGTCGAAGCCCAGCCCATCGATCATCCACCACGTCTGGCCGGCGCCCGGATTAGGCACCGCCCGGAACACGAAGATAATGATGGCGGTGCCGAGCAGCACCCGACCGGCCTCTGGGGAGAGCTCCCGCAGCAGGCGGGAGATGAGGAAGACCACGATGGCCAACGAGCCCGAGAACACGATCTCCTTGTTGTAGGGCACGTCGCCGAGTCCCACGGCCAGAGTGAAGGCCACGAAGACGAGGCTGCCACCGAGGATCCACGGATTTGGCCGTGTCGCCTCGGCGCCGCCGTGGAGCAGGCGCTCAGCGGCATCCTGGGCGCCGAGCTGCCGCAGCCGCTGCAGCTCCCGACGCTTGAGCAGGCCCCCCAGCGTGACACCGGACACGGAAACGACTGGAATCAGCAGGGCCAAACTGTAAATCTGCACATAGACGGCGAGCTTGGCGGCTTCGTCCAGTGCGTCGACGCCGCTGAAGAGCACAACGTTGAGCAGTCCCACAAAGACGCCGCCGCCGATGATGGCGACCCGGCCGAGGGTCTGCATGGTGGTGTGCATCAGCCGTCGGCGCTCGGGGGCCATGGGCCGGCCGTCTTCGTCCAGGGTCGGCACGGCTTCGACGGTCATGGCATCCGCCACCACGTCCTGCACCACATAGCCCAAGGGTGCGAGCAGCACGCTCAGCACATACCAGGCCCCCAGCGGCATGGTCACTGCCATGGCATCCGGGTGGGTCAGCAGACCGAGCATGATCAGCAAGCTTGCGGTGATGAGCGCAGCACCCAGGTAAACCAGCAGCCCCTTCCAGCGCCAGATCAGGTCCACCACGTGCCCGAGGGGCATCTTCAGCGACCACGGGATCATGGCCCAAAAGCCGAGCGCCGCCAGGAGCTCCGCGGAGAGATCCAAGTAATCCTTAACAAAGAAGGTGCCGACGATGGCCGTCAGCCCCTGCACGCCGGCGGCGACATAGACCATGAGCGGCGGCAGGTAGGACAGCCGCAGCTCGCGGCCGAGCTCTAGCACCGTCCGGTCGAGCCAGTGATATGCACGCGTCCACATGGAATTAGCCTAGGATGACGAGTCCCCTCGAAGCAGCGCCGAAGCAAGCTGACGCCCACCTGGCAGGAACGACGATTGACCTACTCCCAGCGAAACAGGCGCGCAGCAGCGGTTAACAGCAGGATCGCGAGCACGGTGAGCAGGGCGAGTTGTGGGAGGACATCCAGCATCCCGCGGCCATCGATCATGATGCCGCGGGCGGCATCGACGACATGGGTCAACGGCATGAGCTGCGAGAGCCCCTGCGCCGCGGCGCTGGTACCCTCCATGGAGAACCAGACGCCAGAGAGGAGCAACATGGGCCAGGCCATGAGATTCAGCAGGCCGTCGGCGAGCTCTTCGGTGCGCAGGCGCGAGGCCACCAGCAACCCCAGGCTGATCATGCACAGCCCGCCCGCCACATAGATCAGCGCCAAGGCGAGATAGGAGCCGCGCATCGGAACGTCCAAGATCGCGAGTGCCCCCAGGTACACCACGGTGCTCGAGGCCATGACCACCAGGAGCCGCGAGAGCACCTGGGCAGACAGAAACTCCAGCGGGCGCAGCGGCGTCGCCTTGAGCCGGCGCAGAACGCCGTTCTTGCGATAGCGCACCACCACCCAGCCGACGCCCCAAAGGCTGGAAAACATGACGTTCATCGCTAGCACGCCCGGCAGCACCCAGTCCGCGTAGCTCAGGGCCTCACCCGAGGTGAGCCGGCGCTCCGGTGCCGGCTCGCCCAGCTGCGCCTGGGCGCCGAGCAGGAGCCGCTCGACGATCTGACCGTTGGGTGATTCCGGGTTGACCCAGTAGCCCAGCACAGCGCCGCCGGGTGCGCGGGCGTCCACCAGCAGGTCCAGTTGGTGGCGCGCGATCTTGGTGACCGCCGACGCCTCCTCCGCGACCGGCACGAAGCTCAGGTGCGGCGTGGCGAGGAAGCCCATCGCGTCGGCTGGAGGCTGCGGGTCGCCGAGCACGCCTACCTTGAACAGGTCTTTCGGCTCGCCGCCGAAGATGAAGGCGAAGGCCACGATCATCATGACCGGCATCATGATGTTCCAGATGAGCCCCGCGCTGTCGCGGTAGAACTCGCGGTTGCGGGCGACCAAGACAGCGGCGATGCGGTGCCACATGGGGGTGCTCCAGGATGGGGTCGATTGTTATACCAGTCTCATCTGAGATTTCGTCTCAGGAGTCTAGCGCAAGCCGCTG
>CAZGCI010000108.1:0-12057 GCA_964524185.1 uncultured Thiohalocapsa sp.
AAGCCCCGCTGCGCGCCCGGGTGGCGGCGCAGCTCGGCATCGCCGACCGCGGCCGCCCCGGTGATGCCTGGCTCCTGGAGACCGCGCGCAAGGCGTGGCGCATCAAGTTGCTGACGCGGCTTGACCTGGACCTCAAGGGCAGGCTCTTGGAGGCCGCAGAGGCCGAGGCGGTGCGCGTCTTCGCCACCAACCTGCGCGCGCTGCTGATGGCGGCGCCGGCGGGTCGGGTGCCCACCATGGGGCTGGACCCGGGCCTGCGCACGGGCGTCAAGGTGGCGGTGGTGGATGGCACCGGCCGGGTCGTGGCCACAGACAGTGTCTTTCCGCACGCGCCACGCAACCGCTGGGATGAGACCATTGCCACGCTGGCGGCGCTTTGCCGCGGCCATGGTGTCAAGCTGGTGAGCATCGGCAACGGCACGGCCTCGCGCGAGACAGACCGTTTGGTCCGCGAGCTGTCACAACGCCATCCGGAGCTGGGCCTCACGGGCGTCATGGTAAGCGAGGCGGGCGCGTCCGTGTACTCGGCCTCGGCCTACGCCTCGCAAGAGCTGCCGCAGCTCGATGTATCGCTGCGCGGGGCCGTGTCCATCGCCCGCCGCCTGCAGGACCCGCTGGCCGAGCTGGTGAAGATCGACCCCAAGTCCATTGGCGTCGGCCAGTACCAGCACGATGTCAACCAGACGGGTCTGGCACGCTCCCTGGATGCCGTGGTGGAGGACTGTGTCAACGCTGTCGGCGTAGACCTGAACACCGCCTCGGCACCGCTCCTGGCGCGGGTGTCCGGCATCTCCACAAGCCTGGCAGAGAATTTGGTGCGCCACCGAGACGCGCATGGCGCTTTCGCCAACCGCACGCAGCTGCTCGACGTGCCGCGCCTTGGCGAGAAGGCCTTCCAACAGTGTGCAGGCTTCCTGCGCATCACAGACGGGAGCGAGCCGCTCGACGCCTCCGCCGTGCACCCAGAGGCCTATCCGGTGGTGCGGCGGATCGTGGCGCAGACCGGCAGGCCGGTCACGGCGCTCATTGGTGACCACAAGACCCTGCGCGGGCTCGCTGCCGAGCAGTTTGCCGATGCCGTGTTTGGTGCTCCCACGGTGCGCGACATCCTGGTGGAGTTGGAGAAGCCGGGGCGGGACCCACGGCCGGCCTTCGAGACCGCGGTGCTCAAGGAAGGCGTCGAGAAGCCCGAGGACCTCATGCCCGGGATGGTGCTGGAGGGGACCGTCACGAATGTCACCAACTTCGGCGCCTTCGTGGACGTCGGCGTCCATCAGGACGGCTTGGTGCATATCTCGCAGCTTGCTGACCACTTCGTGACGGATCCGCACAAGGTCGTGCGCTCGGGCCAGGTCGTGAAGGTCAAGGTCCTGAGCCTGGACCTCGAGCGTCGCCGCATCGCGCTGAGCATGCGCCTGGACGCGCCGCCAGAGGAGGCACCGCGCCGCGGGCGCGACGCGGAGGAGGGCGAGCGGCGAAATCGCCGCCAGCCTGGGCAGCAGCCGCGCGGCCAGGCGGGTCGCAAGCGCCCGGAACAAGGCGCTAGCTCTGGCAGTCCTGCAGAGTTGGCGCCGCAGGGTGCACTGGCGGCCGCTCTGGAGCTCGCCCGACGGCGTTGATCGTCGCAGATGATTGCTGCTCTTTTGGAGTTCCACCGGACCGCGGTGTTGAAGACGGCGCCGAAGGCTCGACTGTCGTTCTAGCGCCGTCTGATTCATGCCCCGGGTTGGCATCCGTCATCCACCCGGCCGCACAGCACCTGCGCCACAGCGGGAGGGTAAGCCCGGTGGGCGCAGCGGCAGCCATGTCCTGCAAGGCGGCTCTTCGCAACCACGCCATACAACCCTGAAGCCCGGAGGACCAAGCCATGTCCGCAGACCCGCAGAAGACCGCGACCCTCGGCGACACCGTCAAGGTCCACTACACGGGCCGTCTGGTGGACGGTACCGAATTCGACTCCTCGCGCGGCGCAGAGCCGCTGGAGTTCACCCTGGGCCAGGGCGAGACCATTGCCGGCTTTGAGCACGCCGTCGTTGGCATGACGCCCGGTGAGCAGAAGTCGGTGACTATCCCCTGCGATTCCGCCTACGGCGCGCGCAACGAGGAAATGACCCAGGTGGTGCCGCGCAATGTCATCCCCGACGAGATCGAGCTCGCGGAGGGCATGGTGCTCAATGCCCGCAGTCCGGAGGGGCAGACCGTGAGCTTTACCGTCGCGCAGTTTGATGACGAGAACGTCACCGTTGACGGCAACCACCCCTTGGCCGGTCAAGATCTGGTTTTCGACCTGGAACTGGTGGCCGTCGCCTAGGGCGCCTGCCGAGCGCCTCCGGCGGATTCGTCCGCCTGGCCCGTCCCTTCGGTGGCATCGCAGGGGCAAATGTTCACGCGGGCGGCCGCAGGCGACGGGTTCACCGGCTATGACACCACCTCAGCAGGCCCCGGTGCCGTCGATCGCTACCGAGCGGGCGTGGGACGTCTTGCTCGCGGCAGCGGGGCGCGGCGAGCACGTCGCCGATGGGGCCGCGTTAGTCCCCCGCACGTCCGACGGCCATCCGCACGCTCATCCCGATACGCCAGCAGAGACGCGCGACTTTCTTTCGCTTTACCTGCCGCTCTGCAGGCAGGATGACTGGCGCGTCGGCCACCTCGGACAAAGCCTCGACGGCTGCATCGCTACACATCTCGGTGAGTCCTGCTTTGTAACGGGGCCGGACAACATCCTGCACCTCCACCGGATGCGCGCACTCTGCGACGCCGTGATCGTGGGCGTTGGCACCGTCATCAGTGACGATCCACAGCTGACGACCAGACTGGTGCCCGGACCCAATCCGGTGCGAGTGGTTCTGGACCCCAAGGGCCGGCTCGGCGAGCGCTATCGCGTGTTCCAAGACGACGCGGCGCCGACGCTGCTCTGCAGCGGAGAAGGCATGGCGCCGCGGGCGGCACCGGGGCAGGCGGACCGGCTCTTGCTGCCGGCGGATGCCAACGGGCTCCGGCTCGATAGCCTGGTGGCTGCGCTCGCAGCGCGCGGCCTCCGGCGGTTGTTCATCGAAGGGGGTGGGGTGACGGTGTCAAGGTTCCTCGCGGCGGAGCTGCTGTCGCGGCTCCAGATCGCGGTGGCGCCGCTCGTCATTGGACAGGGCCGGCCTGGGCTCAGCGTGCCGCGAACGGAGCGGCTCGCGGACGCCCTGCGGTTTGCACCGCGCATTTTCCGGATGGGTGCGGATATGCTCTACGACCTGGATCTGAGCGCCGCCCAAGAAGGACATAACCCAGGCCTGCAGGCGGGGTCTGGTCTGCCGGGGGTGGACGGCTTGCCGGTGCGCGTTCGCTGAGGGGCTGAAACACCGCGCTGCTGCGGACGCCTGGACCAATCGGCCGCGTAGCGGTGATTGCGGCTCGGTTGTAAGGCTGTTGCGCGGCTGGCGTGCGCACGGCCTCCCTGCCGTGTGTTGGCGCGCCGTTATTCTGCCGGCGCCCCGCTTTGTTGCATTTCCTGCATCTGCTGCTGCATTTGCTGCATGCGCTCCTCCATCTTGGCGCGCATCCCTTCGAAGTAGGCAGTAGCCTCGTCCATGTCGGCGATGCCGTCTTCGTTGGTGTCCATGGCTGCGAAGGATTCCTTTGTGGGCTGCAAGAACTCTTCGAGGCTCACCTTGCCGTCCCCGTCCTTGTCGAGATTTTGCACGAAGGTCTCACCCGGGTCCGGCATGCCGCGCTCCTTCATCGCTTCCATCATCTCCGCGGGCACCTGCGCCGCGAAGGCAGCGCTGGCCTCCTCGGGTGTGATGAAGCCATCGCCGTCGGCATCGGTCTGCTGGAACTGCTCCTGTTGCGGCGCCAAGGCTTCCTCTAGGGTGATGGTGCCGCTGTTGTCGGCGTCCAACTGTTCCATAAAGGCCTTTGCGGCTTCTGCGGCTTGGTTGCCGCCATCGGCGTCCTGGGCCAGCACGACGGGGGCCGCGAGGCCAGTGCACAGGGCAAGTGCGGCGATGGGGGTGGCTCTCTGCATGAGGGTAAACTCCTGAGGGTGAATGCCTGGCGGACAAATGCCTGGCGGGTCGATGTTGGGGTCGCTGGGTCGACGGGCCCGGTTCGCGCCGGACCGCCACCGGCAGGGAACCGATCGCCGCGTGACACGAACCCGAGGCTGCCGCCGCACTACCGGACCGTCGGCCGGCGCCGCGTTGTTGACGTCTGGCTGGGCTTCCCGTTGGGCTTACAGTTGGGCTCCAAACCGGGCTCCTAGCCGGCCGCCTGCGGTCTCCGAGCACGCGCGCCCCGCACAGAGTAGTCATCGTCAACGCCGCTGGCAAATGCCAGCGCCTTTCCCATGGGAATGAGTCGGGCTGTGGCGGGTAACAGCTCGGACTGACGGCGGTTATTGGTCGTACTCGGTGCTTGGGTCGAGGCCGGGCTGGGAGCCGGGATCGGGACCTTGTGGGGTGGGTTGCGTTGGCGCACGACCCACAGCGCACTCGCCTGCACTTCTATGGAGCGGCGCAAGCAAGTATGCTGCGCCGCTCAGTGCTGCGGTTGGGCGACGCCGGCGGCGGCAACCCAAGACGCGCCGCGGCCCGCCGCTCCGACCACGCAGATGACCGATACACCCCGCACCAATTTCATCCGCCAGATCATCGACGCCGACCTCGCCGAGGGCAAGCACTCGACGGTCCGCACCCGCTTTCCGCCAGAGCCCAATGGCTACCTGCACATCGGCCATGCCAAGTCCATTGTGCTCAACTTTGGCCTTGCCGAGGACTTTGGCGGCAGCTGTAACCTGCGCTTTGACGATACCAATCCGCATAAGGAAAACGTGGAGTTCGTCGAGTCCATCAAGACCGACGTGCGCTGGCTGGGTTTCGACTGGGACGACCGACTCTACTTCGCCTCAGACTACTTCGAGCGGCTCTATGGCTTCGCCGAGGAACTGATTCTGAAGGGCTTAGCCTACGTCTGCGATCTATCCGCCGAAGACACCCGCGCCCGCCGTGGCACCCTCACGGAACCGGGCGAGGATAGTCCCAATCGTACTCGCACCGTCGACGAGAACCTGGACCTGTTTCGGCGCATGCGTGCCGGGGAGTTCCCGGACGGTGCCCGCACGCTGCGGGCGAAAATCGACATGACGGCGCCGAACATCAACCTGCGCGATCCGGTGCTCTACCGCATCCGCCACGGCGTGATCCACCACCAGACGGGCAGCGAGTGGTGCCTGTACCCCACCTACGACTACACGCATCCCATCTCGGACGCGCTCGAGCACATCACACACTCGCTCTGCACGCTGGAGTTCGAAGATCATCGCCCGCTGTACGACTGGTGCGTCGATCACGTCTCGGTGCCAAGCAAGCCGCGGCAAATCGAGTTCAGCCGGCTGAATTTGGAATACACCGTCATGAGCAAGCGGCTCCTGACGCAGCTGGTGGAGGAGGGCATCGTGAGCGGCTGGGACGATCCGCGCATGCCCACCATCGCCGGTCTGCGCCGGCGCGGCTTCACGCCGGGCGCCATCCGGGAATTCTGTGAGCGCATCGGTGTCACCAAGGCGGACAACCTGGTGGAAATGGGCATGTTGGAGAGCGCCATTCGCGACGACCTCGACCGCGACGCACCGCGCGCCATGGCGGTGCTGCAGCCCCTCAAGGTGGTGCTAACGAACCTGCCGGGTGACGCACCAACCGGCATCGCGGCGCAGAATCACCCCAAGCGCGAGGACATGGGTTGGCGCGAGCTGCCATTCGGTGCCGAGCTTTACATCGACCAGCAGGACTTTGCCGAAGACCCGCCGAAGGGCTTCAAACGCCTGGTGCCGGGCGGCGAGGTTCGGCTGCGCAACGCCTTTGTGATCCGCTGTGATGCGGTGATCAAAAACGGGGCAGGGGAGGTGACGGAGCTGCATTGCTCAGTGGACCCGGACACCCTTGGCCGCAGCCCGGAGGGCCGCAAGGTGAAGGGGGTGATCCATTGGGTCTCGGCGGCGCACGGTGTGCCGGCGGTGGTCCGGCTCTACGACCGACTGTTTAGCGTGCCGCAGCCGGGCAGCGGCGGGCGCGACTTCCGGGCCGATCTGAACCCCACATCCCTGACGACACTGGCCAACTGTGTCGTCGAGCCGTCGCTGGCCAACGCAGCACCGGGTACGCGCTTTCAGTTCGAACGCGAGGGCTATTTTGTCGTCGATCGCGACGCCGGGCCTGGCAACCTGGTGTTCAACCGCACCGTGACGTTGCGCGACACCTGGATCAAGAAGCAGCAGTCCCAGTAGTCGATGGAGACCCGCGATGAGCCCTAGCGACAGCCAACAGCTCGACCCCCCCGGCGCGGGTATCCCTTGGCATGAGCGCCAGCTGATCGGCGCCGGGGTGCGCACGGCAGCGCATGTGCTGTCCAAGGATCGTATCACCGAGCTGTTTCGCAAAGAGGCCGAGCGCGCTATTGCGCTGGGCCGCAGCATTGATGACGCCAGTGGGCGGCAGCGGGTGCTGGTGGAACGGTTTTTCGGCATCGAGGACAGCAGCCGCGATTGGTCCGTCTTTATGACACTGGAGCATCTGGTGATCGTCAACTCCGCCATTGCGGCCACGCTGCCCCGGCTGTTTTCCAGCCTCGAGGTGCTCGACCCCGTCCGTGTGGAGGAGCTCAAGCCGATCCCGGAGGCTGGGCCCGAGCAGGTGGAAGACCTTGCAAATGTCCTTGAGCGCTATACCGACTTGGTGGACAAGCTCGGTAACCTGCGGGCCGGAACGCAGTATCCCCATCCGTGGTTCGGTCAGCTGTCCGCGGCGCAATGGCATGCGCTCGCGGCGGTGCACAACAGCGTCCACCGTCGGCACGTGCAGCGCATTCTGCAGGCGCTGCAGTGATCGCTGCCTGCAGACAGGCTTTGAGCCTTGCATCAACCTGACGCCTGCGGTGCCGGCATGAGCGACGACGACACCACACCCGCCAGCCGTGAATCCGATTTCTTAAGGGGTCCGGACGACCTGCTTGCGGACTTCGACCGCGCCGTCACGGTGTTCAATGAATTCGTTCACGGTTGTCGGGCCCTCTATGAGCTCGGCACCACGGTGACCGTCTTCGGCTCGGCCCGCTTCCCACAAGATCATGAGTATTACCGACTGGGCCGCGAGCTTGGTCAAGCCTTGGCGGCGGCCGGCTTCACCGTCATGACCGGCGGCGGCCCAGGCGTCATGGAGGCCGCCAATCGCGGCGCACAAGAGGCGGGTGGCTACAGCGTCGGCTGCAACATCCGTCTACCCATGGAGCAGGATCCAAACCCGTATCTGGATCACGTCCTGACGTTCGATTACTTCTTCGTGCGGAAGGTCATGCTGGTCAAATACTCGTCGGGCTTTGTCTTCCTCCCGGGCGGCTTCGGCACCATGGACGAGCTGTTCGAGACCCTGACCCTGATCCAGACCAACAAGCTCCACGCCTTCCCGTGCGTCGCGCTCGGGCGGGACTTCTGGCGTCCACTCTTGGACGTCGCGTTGGAACGCCTGTACGAAGCCGGCACCGTGACGCCCGGTGAAGTTGAACTGCAACTGGCGGATACACCCGCCGAGGCAGTGGCGCTGATCGCCGAAGCCTGCGGACCGCCGCAACGGTATCGGCCCAAGCTGGGTGCGTGAGCGGTACGCGCAACGCCGGCGAGGCCCTTGGGGGTGAGGCGACCCGCGCGACGCTAGGGGAGAGAAGCCGGTTCGGCGTGCGGGCTCACACCATCTCGTCCAATTCTCATCTCGTCTTTGCGACTCTCGTCTTTACGACTTTACATAATATACATTATGCGCATTCTTCCTGCTGTGGACTGGTGGCGAACCATGGTCTGTGGCCTGCCACCGGCACTGATCAACCGTCGTGCGTACCCAGCCGCCGGCTGCGATTGCTGGTCCTATCTGCTACCGTTGCGGGCGCGCTCCGGGTATATGCAAAACCTGTCGAAGCATGCGGGTGGAACGGTTCGCGCGTTTCCTTCCGAACAATGGACGCTTGAATTCGATCTCGCCCGGCAGCCGCCGCTCGCTAGTCTTGTGCATCAGGCGGTTCAGCTCGGCAAAGGCAGGGCCAACAGAACCCGCGTACAGATCATTGAGGATGCGAGGGCCGAGGTTGAGGCATGGCAAGCCGACGATGGCAAGACCGCCGATGACATTGCGGTGCTGATATTCACTCCGCTTCACAAGAAGCAGGTTTCCAAGGCTGTCGTCGCCGAGCAGCTTGCCGCCCTGATCGAGGAGGTGCCCGATGACGCCGCCGCATTCAGGGCGAAGCTGCCGGCGTATCTTGTGACGGCGATCGACTACGTCACAGAGACGCTGCACGATGCCGCAGACGGGGAACAAGCGGCGGTCACGGACGCAATCCCGCCCTTGGCATGATCGCTCTTCCGCCCCTCACTCGAGACCTTCTGGACCAAATCGGAACAGAACTGGGCGGTTGCGATTTTACTGGAGAGAACCAGCGGGCCTTTTTATCAAGCGTAGATTCCTGCGACGTGCAGGCGGCACCGGGCCACGGCAAGACGACCTTGTTAGTCGCCAAACTCGCCTTGCTGTCGCGATGCTGGGATTCGCGTGCGCAAGGCGTTTGCGTGATTTCCCACACGAATGCTGCCCGTGAGGAGGTAGAGAAAAAACTGGCCCATCATCCGGCGGCGTCCGCATTTCTTGGTTACCCGCATTTCATCGGCACGGTAACGGCCTTTCTAGATCGTTACATCGCACTTCCGTATTTACGCGGCCTTGGATGGTCGGTTCATCGGATCGACGATGAGGTATTCGCCGCCGCGGCCGGTTCTAGGTGGCGTTCAAAGCAGGCGCTTGTGGTATATGCAGAAATGAACAACGGCGCCAATAGGCGGGCCGTCGAGCATGAGTTCGTCCCAAAGCTCGCCTTGGCGCAGGCTTTCGTAAGCGAAGCCGGCGCTGCTCCGGGTCGCCTCGCTATCTGCCATCGGCACCGACAGCCCGGCCCGAACAGCGCCTCAGGCGCTGCCCTCGAGGAATTGAAAGCCGAGCTTGTCAATGAAGGCTACTATCGGTTCTGCGATCTGACGGCGCTGGCCGTTCAGGCCCTCGAAAAATGCCCCATTGTCATCGAGCGACTCCGCAGACGCTTCCCCCTCGTACTCCTTGACGAGGCCCAAGATACAAACGGCGATCAGCTCGCACTGCTGAATCGCTTGTTCGCCGCCGATGTTGCGTACCAAAGGCTTGGCGACCAGAACCAGACGCTATACGAAGATGAAGACCTGACGCCCGACGACTACTGGCATGCAGGAGACGACGTGATACCCCTAAATGAATCGCGGCGCTTCGGCTCAAGCATCGCCGGGTTCGCAAGCCGGCTTACCGTCCGGGCGCAGCAGCAGATTACAGGGCTTCCCGATGTGCCGAGCCGTCGGACGCTAATCCTGTTTTGTCCGGACACAATCGGTGCAGTGCTGCCGGCCTATGTCGCTGAAGTCCACAATCACTGGGGCGAAACTATCAACGCTGATATCGACATTCGCGCTGTTGCTTCGCGCCATAATCCGACGACCGACAATACCGGCGAGTCACCGAAGACCCTGGTCGAATACTGCCCGGATTACAGGAGCGGGCGGGGACGCCAGAGCCGTCCCGACACGCTTTGCGCCCCCTTGCGGCAGGCGGCCCTGCTGCATCAGAACCTCTCTTCACCCGCGGAGGTCGCGGAGCTGTTCACTGCCGGCATTGTCGGCCTGTTGCGGCGCCAGAGTTGGCGCGACGGCCTCGGCCAGGCTGCCGACGGCCGCAACCTATGGCGCATTCTTGCCGCGCATGAAGACGGGCTGGCGCTCAGGGTGCGGCGATTGCTGCTCGACCGGATTGCCGTCGGGAATGCACTCTGGAACGCCGATAGCTGGAACGCCTTTTGCGACGAGCTAACACTCATGCTCGGCATACACGGCGCATTGACAGACGCCGCGACGACCTACTTGGAATTTGTCGCCGCCGGCGCTGCTGACCATGACGAGCTGGTACCCCAACCACCGAAGACCTCGTTCGAGCATGACGGCGTTACTGTCAGGCTCGGATCGATTCATTCGGTGAAGGGCAAGACCGTCGATGGGCTTCTTGTCGTCGAAACCGAAGTCTGGCGCGGCCAGGCCCTTGCCAACCGAGCCATGGATCTTGCCACTGTCCTGCCGCATGCGTTCGGCATTGAGGATCGGGATCTCACCGCCAATATAGCTCAGTTGGCAGCGGCGACGAACATTTTTGTCGCAGTAACGAGGCCCCGTCAGTTACTTGCTTGTGCGGTCCGCAAGGCGGCTGTAACAGGCGACCTTGTTGAAGCGGCCCGCGCGCAGGGATGGCACGTTTGTGATCTCACCGCGACAGCGACGGCGGGCCAACCCGCGCCAAAGGGAGAAGGCTCGTAGACATGTCCGTTGATCGAGACAAGACATACTCGAAGTTGTATGTCGTGTAGAACTCAAAGGACGCGGCATTCGAGATGCAGTCACCGCGCGTCGTCAACTACAGATACTTTTTGAAGGTACTCGCAGTCACGGCCACGCTCAGCGCGAAGAGCGTCGCGAAGGGCAGCACCACCAAGCTCGGGTGCAGACTGAACGGCAGTGCCAGATAGATCACCCACGTGAGAACGAGGAGTGGCAGGGCCGACCGCTTGGCCCAATGGTAGACGAAGGAACTCTCGCGTCCGCCGCCCCACCGGCGAAGGTCCCGCTTCACCAGGCCGTCCACGATGGCGACTAGGGTGAACATCACAAACACCGGCATGGCGAGCGCCAGAACTGCCAGCCGGACCGAGAAGACCTGGGTCACCTGCATCGCGGCAAGCACGTACTCTGCGACCGGCTGAAACGCGGCATACAATCGTGACCGCAGGCCGGACTCACCGGGCGCCGGGGCCCGCCCGATCCACTTGATGAAGTCGGCTAGGCGGGTGAACTCGAACAGGACATAGTAGGTCCGATCGGCGAAAGTCTTGGTGAACTGAGCAGGATCCGAACTGACCAGGCTGCGCCCGAAGTCGGCCTGCAGAAACCCGATTTCGGCGGCCAGCATGTCGCGGCTGTGGTCGAGACCTTGCTCCGGCCACCAGAAGGCCATGCCCACCCACTCGGTGAGTATCGAGAAGACGAGCGAGAGTAAGAGCCACTTGACGCCCTGGGCGAGGGTCGTGAAAAACCGGGAGATGAGTCCTTGCCGAACCTCCCGCCGCCGCGGATCGGCAGTCGCTTCAGCCACCATCCTCGGTCTCCGGAGTCACCAACGCGTCGGTATCGGCGATGGCGTGCCACCAGGTCTCCCGCGTGCGATACCAGTGGTCGTTGGTGATATAGGTGCGCTCCATCTCGTTCGCGATAGCGGCGATGTCTGCCGGCATCGCCGGGTCGCCGCTGTCGTCGGGCAGCGGCATGCGCACCTTCCAAAGCCGTCCACCCTCGAGCAGGGCGAAGGCCTGGCCCTTCGGCAACCTCACGAGCTCCGCCGGCGTCAGCATCGGTACCTCGGAGACACTGATGCGGTCCTCGTTGCGGGACTGGAAGTCGATGCCCGACATGGGATCTGATGAGTCGTTGACGCCCGAGACGTTCATCAGCGTGAACACCTCGACGCGCGGCAGCTGGTCGGTGAGCATCTCGGCGGTCGCGAGCTCCTTTACGCGCAGCATAATCATGGTGTTGAAGTTGCCGGCCACCTGGCCGGCCTTGGCGCGGCTGCCGATCTTCGCTTCTACGTCGGACCAGGTCTGGGTGTAGGCGGTTACCTGGAAGCCTGCGCCGCCGGCTTTGTTCAAGAGCGGTACGAACTCGTCCCCGATCAGCTCGTTGAACTCGTCGGCGTGCATCGAGATCGTCGGGACGCGGGTTGGATTCGGGATTGGCGTATCGTCGGCCGGATCGGCGACCCCATGCTTGTAGATGTGACCAGCTACGGACACCAGGTCCGCGAACATGGAGTTGCCCACGGCACTCGCCACGGTCGTGTCGGTCAGCGCGTCCGAGCCATTTGCGCAGTCTGTAACTGCCTGAAGTGATTGATCCTGCAAGCCGGC